>NZ_CP090643.1:0-300000 GCF_029633825.1 Burkholderia contaminans
TACCGTTCTTCGTGTTTCCGCCGGAGATTCGACGGGTCGTGTACACAACGAATGCCATTGAAAGTCTGAACATGCAACTGCGCAAGATCATCAAGACCCGTGGTCACTTCCCCAATGACGAGGCGGCGATCAAGCTGCTCTGGCTGGCGCTGCGCAACGTGCTGGCCAAGACCGTGCGGGCCGCCTTCGACTGGAAATCAGCGATGAACCAGTTTGCTATCCTGTTCGGCGAGCGATTCACGCAGGCGCGTGGATAACCTGTTGTTCAACCGCCTCGCCCACAAAAATGCGGACAGGTTCACGGAGAACGTAACCAATTGGAGTGCCTACTCTGGCAGCGGGCGTGGCTTGTAGCGCCCTGTGGTATTCTTCTTCGAGCCGTTTAGTCGGCATAACCCCCCCTCCCGACCTTCGCCCTACCGCTTCCCCACCGGGAGCGTTTCGCAAGCTTCCTGCACATAAATGGCTGTGATGAGGACCACTCATCACAGCGTATTCGCTCGCTCCTTTTCGACCACCGCTAAGCGGTACAAGGAGCAAATCATGAATAGCAACATCGAGGGGAAAGCGCTGGAGACCGATGATTTTGTCACTCATCGCAACGCTTGGCGTGATGCGCTGCTTATCGCGCTCGATAACGGTGGCTATACTGGCCAAGATGATGGGCCACTGAGTTGGGACATCTGTATCCAGGCGTTCGACGAGGCTTTCACGCTGTATGCACCGGGCTCGATTCCTGATGGCTTCAGGTCAAACCGCAAAGCTTGGCGTTTAGCGTTGACGATCGCCCGAGACCTTGCCAAGGTTCAGGGACCGGATGTCGACGATAAGGCGTACTGGGAGCACGAGATTCGCGCATTCGATCGCGCGTTCGCGTCCGTCGGGATCAGCCTTGCTGACGGGAAACTGCCTGAGCTTACTGAGTTGGGCGTAGAAGACCTCCGATCTGGCGACAAGGTCGACTTGAACTCGTGCCCGTTTCTCAAGGAATCAGCTTCGGCCGACTTCGAGTTCGCTGTTGTCGAATCCGTGGAACTGGAAACCGCTGGCTGCGTCGTGGTCAGCTACGAGGACCATGCAGTTGTGGGGTATCCGGTGGGCTGTAAGCTGAAGGTTTCGTCAGAGACCCTTGGAAGCCGGAAGCTTCCGGAGACGTCTCATCATGCCGCCGGCACCGGGCCCCTCAGCGGCCAGGTCGAAGCGGCGCCAGACTTGATCGCGACTTTGGACAAGGCCGAGTCATTCATCGCCGGGTTCGAAGGCGATCAACTGCAGGACGGCATTGACGATCTGCTGCTAGAGATCCGGACCACGAAAGGGGTATTGAAAGCGCAACAGAAACAGCAGCAATCGAAGGTTGAAATGATACGGTCGGACGGTACTACGTTCCCCGAGCGCGTACGATTCAACTGGGGCTTTCACGACGGTACGGCCGAGGCTGAACGCGCAAAAGTCCGTGACATGGAAAGCCATCAGGATCGGGCCTATGTACACGGCTACGTCCGTGGCGTCCTGGCATGGAAGAACCTGGGCTACCGCCCCGAGTCGAGCGATGAGGCGTGGTCAGTGTACCAGGGGCATCCGCTCGTAAGTCCTGTAGCCGGCGAAGCGCTAGTAACGTTGGATATCAATTCCGATCCGGCGGTCATCGAAGCGCGCGTCGTCGCAGATTATCAGCGCATGCTGGGCAAGACCGTGCTGGTTCGGGTGGTCTCCGGCTATCGCGGTAGCGACTCGGTCGATATCAGGCTCCATCCGCCCGCCAAAGTCCGTATCGCAACGACCGAGGAGGCGAGTCTCAAGCACTGGAACGATGACTGGTGTGATCCGTACTGGGAAGTGGAGCTCGTCGAGCCTCATCGCCAGTTGGTTGGCATTCGCTCGACCTGGATTTCGGGTAGCTGCTACCACCTCAACGGGCAGCAGACGAACGCATCCGACGTCATTTCGGTAGTCAGCAACGAACCGAGCCGCCAGCCCGATTCACCGTCATCGTGCCCGTAATCATCAAGCTGGAACCTGCCCGCCGTGTGCCCCCCCTTTCGAGGGGGATGCCGCGGCGGGCTTTTTCTTTGGTGCGCCGGGTTGGCGAAATCATGCGGTATCGCGAGCCCAAGAAAGGTGTGATGGGCCGGGCACTCTGGACGGTCATCTCGCTCGCGGCGCCAGAGCGTATGTTTTTCCATATCGTATGTTTCCCCATACGGTCTTCGCGTGCCAGGCGCCCCTTTGTCGTCATAGGCCAGGATGACTGCTCTCGCGGCAACGTGGCGGGTAGCGCGTGGGCGCGAAGCACCTCCGTCTCCGCTGCCAGATTGGCTAGGTACAGTACGTATTCATAGGCCGTCCGCGCGGTCCAGGCCGCCGGTCGGAAGAGGTTGCCCCTGAAACAGAGGTGCAGAACGATAGCGCCAATGACGCGAGAGGGCGGCTCGATGGCGCCGGCCGAGAATCCGGCCATCGGCCCGAGATTGAGCGGCTACTCAACGAGTGTCGCTGGGGGAAGAATGGGACTTATGCCCTGTAGTTATCACGGGTCGTTTGGAAGTCCGGCGACCCGTAGGAGGTGTTCAAAGCCGGGTCGTTTCAGTCGACCGCCAAGAGGTACCGCGGCCGCGCTGGAAAACGGCTGGAGGGCCGATACAGGCGCATGGGCGTTACGGCAGATGCGCCCACATACGCAAGCTTCATCCGAGGAGCCCGATCTCGGCCATCTGCAGCGGTGGCGACGAGATGCGATCGAGATGAGCTCAAACTGCGTAGGGCGAGTTTCGTTTTATGATCGTGCTATTGTGATAAGAAGGATTATCTCGATAGGCTTGATAGATTCCGCAAAAGCCCTTTGGGACGCGCTCTCAAGTGCGCTGGGGGGCGTTGTGTTCCGAATCCTGAAGCCGGTCGTTCTGAAGCGTCGGCGCCTGCGTGGCGGTGACCGGCGTGCTCGATTGCGGTGTGGATTGCGGCCGCGGATTCCGCGTAGCTGCAGCGTCCTGCGGCATTGATCGGTTGGGCACTTGAGCGTATCGGTGCGCCTGTACTCCGGCAGGGTCGTAGCGGTGCTGCGAGCACCGTTCTTCGTTGTGAGGTGCCGTCATCAAGGATCCACCTCAGTCAATCATTGTTCCGCGCCGCCGGCAGCCCGTACGAGCAGCTCGCGCGATTGGGATCGCAGGGCGCTGACGGAGTATGTTGGTTCGACGGACGTGCACTCTGTGTTGCGGTACATTGACGGGGCGGAACCGGTCGCGCAGCACCGCATCGTGGCCGCATTCGATGCGTCCAATCAAATGAGCTCTTCGTCGGTGTCGTCACTACGCCATCGCGGAGAAGGGCGGGGCAGCCCTGAAGGACGCATGACACAAAACCAGACCTGCAAACGGGGTATGTACGTATGACGCTTGATTCAACTGCCGATGATGTCGCGGCAGCACACCTGATTTCGGCGCGGCTCGACGCAATGCACGCCGGGCCACTTCAGGTGAGCGTGACTGATGGGCCGATCTTTGTGTTGCTAGCGATGGCCAGTGTACACGCGGGGATGCTCCGGCCGCTGGCCAGCGATTGTGATGATGCTGCTAAAGCATTGCAACGAGCCCGCCCCAACGGATATGTGCTCGCTGAGTCGACAAAAGTCAGTGGGTTCACCCCGCCACCGCGGACGTTTGTCTCTGATTACCCAGATGGTTCGGCGGCCCGCTATGCGTATGTTCATGTCAGTGAGCGAGGCCTAGTCGAAATTGTTGCTGGGGAGCTTGCCGACAGTAGACGTCAATTGGTCGGGCTCGGTGGAATCGAGCAATCGATCCGGAAGTACGACGCGCTGGCGCTGCGCACCGCATTCGACGCGCTGGGCGTACGCGGTCGCATTGTGGTTACAGCGGCACTACTGGGCACACAGAGCATCAGGGTAAGGTCGCGCGAGACCGTTCCTGAACTTGACGGCATCTTGGACATTCCGTGTGTGAGAATCGTGCCACGGGCATTCGCTTCTCCCGCCCAACTTGAGGTACAGAATCTCAACTTGATGGTTGGCGACTTGTGGGCCAAGGTGACTACGCGAGCGAATTGAGCTGCGATCTCGGGCGATCGACCGCAGAAAAACGGGTTGAGGTTCTTGAGCTGTTGTCGCTAACCCGGGAAACTTCTCGGGGCGAACCACGACTGAAACAGCATTGCGACTACTTGTCGGCGCGGTAGATGCGTTCCGACAGGCAATGTGGGTTGCGAGTGAGGTCCCCGGCTGGGCGCCAAGAGTTCGACGGGGCGTCGCGGAACTTGTCGGGCCCGCACGGCACCATTGACGCTGCGGTGCGGGCCTGAGCTTATGCCGCCGTTGGAGGTTTCTTTTGCTTGAGGTACCGGTCAAGGAAAGCCTCGAGACTTCTGCTCCGGGGAAAGGCGTTCCGCACTTGAGCGGCTAAAACGACGCCCGAATCGAGGAGGCGGGCCACGCCGTCCTCCCAACGCGTCATCAGGTTGTCGTTGAGAAACGCCTCGACCTTCTCGAAAGTCGATAAATCTCCGATTGGCTCGCGGTCCGCCACGTAGAGGTCTGCGGTTATCACGACTCTGTCTTTGACAGGAATTGGCACGGTGGCGGCAATGGCGACCACGCGCGCTAGCAACGAAGCCTCCTTATCAGTCCCGCCGCCAGCGCGCATCGTGCTCATGAAGACGCTCATCACATCCGCGCCATGCGTCCCGGATATCAGGAGCGCGTCTTCACTGTATTCCAACAACAGTTCCGGCTCGGTGTAGCTGGGATGGTAAATCAGCCGGCGGAAGCCTTGTGCATAGGCGCTTTCGATCGACGGCAAGAAGGGCAATTGGCGGATCGCTTCAGGGACATCCCAGTCCTTCGACGGCGTCGACCGGTGGCGAGCCATGATGCGGGCAGCTGGGCCGACGTGCTCAGTCAGCGGCAACGAGGCTGCAACGAGGTCTACCGCGGAATGTTCAGCGATGACCGCAGACCCGAACAGTAGCAGCCCAGCCTTTCGATGCGCCAGAGCTTCACGTAGCGGATCGAGGAGGGCTGGTGGCAATCTGAGGGTGGTATCCGCGCTCATAACCGAACGGGCGGTCGGCCAAGCACCCGAAAACGACTTGCGCGCCTGCAAATAGCCGTCGTCGGAGACATCACCAATCAGTGCCGATTCCTCGTCCAGGTGGCCCTCTCTTGATGTCACCATGAGGCGGACGTCCTCGTGGAGAGTGTCTGGCGATGGAGTGTCTAGGAGCACTGCAACTCGGTGCCCCGAATCCAGGACGTACCGACACGCCGTTACCAAGCGGCTTGCGGTGTCGTCCCAAGACTGCTGGTCGACGTCGAGCGGACCAACAACGAGTAACGTTCCGCTGGGTACGCGTTCTAGGCCGGTCGACCAGAGGCCGTATTCTCCCAAGTCGATTGCCCCTGGCCATCCACTCCCTGCGCGCTCAGCGTAGAGCAGCGCACCGTCGGTCGCTTCCTCGTACTCTTCGAGTAGAGCCTCGATCGCCTTCTGAGAAGTCGTGATATAGACGCCGGGAACTGGCCCAGCCGGCCAGATTTGCGTGGAGCTCCGGGCTACAATGGCGTCTGGCGGGGAGAGGGCTACGAGCAATTCCTGTGGCGACATGTCGACCGCGTAGCGCTTACTGAGGCGGAATGCCAAGCGGCGTGTCGAGTTGGTGTCAAGCTCAGTAGCGGCTACGCGTTCCGGGAATGCCATCACCTCCGGCCAGTTGCGAAGACCTGGCAGCGCAGCAATTAGGTCGAGTGCCTGGCCGTGGCCAAGGGCGGGGTGCGTAGGCTGCAAGATGCCGCGGACGAGCCCGGCCAGCAGCTTCAACTGCTGAATATCCATTGCTTTCTCCAGGGCGGTCAATCCGGTGCACGCTTTGCGAACCGCCCATAAAGACAATGAATATTAAATGGGGAAGGTACGGCTCAAAACATCGTCTTCGTCATGCCCTCAGGGGCGCGTGCGGCAGGCGACGACAGCCTACTTTGCACTATATCAGGAAGGTCAGGAGGGCGGCGAGAGGATCGGTGCATTCCTGCCAAAGGGCTCTGGGCGAGATCGCATGGAGTACCGATGCATACGTACTGGTGTGCTATAGACCGCTGTTGTGCGGCAGGCGCTCTGGCAATCGCTTGGTTACACACTGTCAATACCGCATGGAATCGAAATTTGGTGGGAAAGGCTCGAGCCTGCAGCGCTTCAGCCAAAGCTTCACGTTCTTGATATCCTCGAATGAAAGAAGGTCCTGCTCGATGGCTCGGATGTGTTGTCGAAGCTCCAGAATGTTACCTCCGAGGCTGCGCAGTACCGTGTCCGGGGAAACTGGGAAAAATGGATCGATGCCGTAGGCGGAACGAAAGGCCGACTCGACATGCACGATCTCCTGGTCGAGTTCCCGAATCTGCTCCTTCAGGATCACGCTGTAGTGTTTCAGTCGCTCCTCGCTCATGCTGTTTAGGGCATGCTGGTCGATATGTTCGAGCTCGAGTTGTAGTTCCAGGAGCTGCAGCAGGTTTTTTTTCCGGTATGCCTCGTTCACGCGCTGCATTAGACCGGTCTTGCGTTCCCGCTCCCGCTCATCAGTTTCGCGGTCCGGGTGCAGTTCGCTGGCAAGCTTTCGGTAGATCTCGCGAATCGACAGACTGATTTTTGCCTGCTGCTCCTGTACACGGGCTTCGGCGGCCTGTTGTCGGGATGATTTTTTCCGCTTCGCGCGCCGGGCATCCCGTTCCAACTGGGCTTGACGCATGTGGGCGTCGGCACGCTGCAACAGGTCGTCTGGGGAGTTCGGGTCAAGATCGTCCCCCAGATCGACCCCGAACACCGCCTCGAACATGGACCTCATTCCGTCGACTTCAGCAGCAACTTGGCTGTCGTAGCTTGTTGGACTGTACTTATCATGGATGGCCTTCAGTTCCTTGCTCTCGCCATCATCTTCGCCGATCAAGTCGCCTGCCAGATCGACGATCACAAGCGCAACCTTCTGGCGCTCGGCCTTAGTTAGTCGAGCATAGGCCTCGTCGAGACAATGCACCATCCTGATCTCGAGGGTAGTTGCGGTTTGCTGAAGCGGGAGAAGCTCATTGACATATTGCTGCTGGAAGACGGGTGTAACTAATTCCCAGGAGCGAAGCCGCTCGCGGCGCTTCTCGATCTGTCTAATTGCTGAGTTGAACGCTCTTTGCCCTTTCGACAAGGGTGCCTTGTTGTGACTGAAAGCAACGGTGACGGACCGCGATGTCTTAGTCATGGGGAAATTCCCGCTGAAGGCCAGTGAAGGCGATGCTGGCGAGCATTTTACCCCGACGGCTCAACTGACCGGGCTCAATCCCAGTCGCCGGCCCTGGTGGGTTGCTGTTTGCTGGCCTCGGCGAGCACAGCACGCGTCGTATCGAGGGACGCTTTGCCGATCATCCCAACCCGCCAAGTGATTGACCAAGCCTTCAGCTCACATCATGTCGGCCGGGCTGGGGCGTGTGCCTCAGCGACCTGGCAAGGTGCTCCTCCGACGCATTGGCGCGTTTTCGCTTCCGGAGCGAGCGGGCTGAGCTTCGCGAGCATCTGCGTGTATCCCTCTCCGACAATGTGCCGCACTTTCATGTCGACCACTTCAACAGGCAGGGTTGTGTTGTCTTTCCCGATCGCCTTTTGAATTGTACTGCACACCTCTTTGTAGCAACTGCATGTCGGCGGCCTGTTTAACACATCATAGAATGCGATCGCGTCGCTGAAGCCGATGTCCGCGAGCTTATCGGCACTGTCGCCAAAGTGGCGGCGAACAATAGCCTGTGCGCCGAATCGCAGGATGAGCCCGAACGGTAGCCCGGTACGAATGGCCAGGACGATCGGATCCATGTACGCAACCTGTTCGATCGAATATACCCCCTCCGAAAGAAATCCAACGACGAGTGGGGACGTCATGCCCGAGAGTTTGAGCAACTGATCGCCTTGCTCGTCGACAAGAGTAATGCTGAGCTTCGTTAAGGCGAATCGTCGAATGACTTTCAACAACACGTCGATCGGCAGCAGCGCAACTGCGAAGCTTAGGCTTGCGGCGGTAGCCACCCCCGCAGCCGCGAGAGCAGTGCCTGCGGCAGCTGCAGACGCGCCCGTAACGCCGGCGGACGCCCCCACGGCCACCGCCGCAGCACCGGTGACCGCGGCAGGTGCGCTCGCGGCCAGGGCGGATACGGCGGCCGCACCCGTTCCCGCGGCAGACGTACCTGCTGCGCCTGCGAAAACCTCTGCGATCGGTATCGCGAGAAATTGGCGCAGTCCGTACCAGTACATGTCGGACACGTTCAGCGACCGACGTCGAATTGCCGTCACGGAATCCGCGACGGTAAACATGTATGCGCCTGAAAGAGCACTGATCACGACCGGTGCAGGAGCATTGCCGATATGCAAGAAGCAAGCTTCGGCCGACGCCGTACAGCTAATTTCGAGCGTAACGAGGAGCGAATTGATGTAGGTGATGATCAGGATGAACAGAAACGGCGCAATGAATGCACCCAACCCGTATTGATCGAGGTAGATGCGCCGAAAAACATTTTCGGTATAGGGCCTCGCTGCGTCCTTCAATATCGTCCAATCTTTTTCTCCACCCTTGTCCACCAGCATCTGGCTAGCACGTTCATTGAAATCTACTCCGGCGTCTTTATAATCCCGCAAGGCCTCCAATAACCGCGTTGACCAGAAACGCTGAAGGTACGCAAAGAGCGCATCGTCTTTCAAGCTATTCCGAAATTCGCCGTAGCGGTCATACCACCCATGAGTCAGAAAGTGGATGAACGGTGCCATTACAAGAAATGTTGATAAGGCACCCAACGGCACCGCAGTGATCGCTTGCGACGGCAGAAATACCAAAAAAGCAACCAGGCCGACCAGATTGACCCCCGCGACGACGCCCCAGAGCAATCTTAGGCGGGTGCCTGGACGACCCGTCGGCTTTTCCCATGCCAATTTGTTTCGGCTGGCCCGATCTGGCGCATCACCCACCGCAACATCTGCCATTTCATCCCCCGGTCTATATTTTGCTTGGCTTGAGGGTGTTGTCTTTCGAATTTCAACGTATCCATAAATAGTATTGGCGACAAACCCTACAATTGGCTTTAAAAATGCAAAAAATCGTCCCCATTTCACCGCTGCTTCCAAGAAAATCGGTAAGTGTGACGAATGTGGCCCATCTGATCTGGGAGCGGGCCGTGTCTCGGAGACAAAATGAATTCGACTGGCACGCCATTCCGCGTACGCGGAGACTACGGGGGTCTCATGGAGCAGAGAGGAGAAATTAGGACGTTGACGATTCGAAATGCACAGCCGACGGAGTTGTGTGCGAGATGCCGTCCGCGCCGTCGGGTGACTACGGTGGTTTATGACAGCGGCTGCGATTCGCGGCACAGCACGGAGTTCTTCCGGATCGAATTGCCGTTCAGCGATCTCAGCAGGTCAATTTTAATTTGACATAATTAACATTATCGGCGGGATTGGTACGTTTGCTTGCGTTGCGTTTTCTGGCGTCTCATCGACGGTGGATCAAGGCTCATGGCGCGAATCCGCGCAACAGAAACCGGCCGTCGAGCGGCGCATCAATCCGATCCCGCGGGGTCATCGAAAAATGACGGACCGCTGATGGACTCTGCGACCACGAAGCGATAGCCAAAGTCGTCGTCATGCACCGATCCGCACTGATCGCCCGCGCGAAGCCTCGCGATCGCCGTTTCGAGCTGGTCGATCAACGCTGCGCGGTTGCTATGGCGTGTGCCTTGAACTTGTACCGTAATCTGCTGAAGCGGATACGCTTGCTCGATCCATTCTGGCGAAGCCATTTGTTTCTGCTCCTTACCTGTTTGTCGAGGTCGCGCAACGGCGCGCCCCATGTACCAAGAATCAGTCAATTTGGTTGTAGTGGCTAGATAGAAATGTCCGCTTTGGGGTTCGCGGAACGGCTGGAACTGACCCACGGCAGATACCGCGCCACTTGTTGCCCGGCAGCCGGACCGTGGGCCAGCCGGGCTGGTTTCCAGTCACAAATCGCGTCCAAGAAACCACCGCCTCGATGCCGGCGCGGCAGATCGCGCACTCGCGATCAGACAGGCAGGCATTCGACGGCGACTTGACGCGTCGGCAAGCCTCGCGGACATCGCGGCTCACTGCGACAGCCGTCCGGATCTTTCTGGAAGAAAGTCTAATTCTTGACGCGTGAGCGCCTTGCCTCCGGCTCCGGGCTCGTGCCTCGCTTACTTGTCTGTCTTGAGGATATTTTCTCCGAATTCTTCTGCCCGCGGGGCTTTCTCCTCACCCGTTCGTGTTGGGCTTGTCTCGCGCAGCTCGAGACATCAATGACCGCGACTTGGGGATACGGACCCGAGGCTGACGCCTGTCGTAACCGCTGAGCATGATCCTTCAACCGCTCTACAACTTCCGCAAAACTCAGGTGGCGGCGGTCGAGCAACTTCCAGCCCACGGGGCGCGGCGTCTGGTGGACGAGAACCAGCAGCCCCTCCCGACAGTCCCGGGCGCGCAGATATTGCCCGCATAGCTGCGTTTCGAGGGCCGCTTCCAGTTGCGTGAGCGTCCATGTCTCCGCCACCTTGATCTCTACAGGGACCTTGGCAGCTGTTGCGCGCGCCGTGAGGACGATATCCGGCTTTTTCGCGTCAACCGTCTCGGGCTCGCGCTCGACCGAATACGACCAGCCCTGGGTGAGACGCATGCGATCAGCGAGCCATGCTTGCACCGCGGCTTCGTCGGGAAGTGCACTCAAAGTCGAACCTTGTGCGAAGTCCGCGTGCAGCAGGTCGTGCTGGAGATCCTCGAGGCGCTGTAGCGCGAGCATCTGCAACTCGCGCCCTGTTGCGGGTACCCTCTCCCAGCGGCGTTCGAAGAGCAGTGCGTCGCCGCCAGCCCATGCGCTCATCTCCGAATCGAGGGCGGCCCGATCACGTTCCAACATTTCCAGACGCGCCTTGCGCACCGGGAAACCCGGCTCGGTCTCCAACTGTCGAAGCGCGTCATAGGTGGGACGCCCCGGAGTCTCTACCAGCCGCTTAAAGGCACCCGAGCGAGCTTCCTCGGCGTTATCGCGAAGATTCGGCGAGTAGACGCCCCCGTTCACACGATCGTTGTCCTCTTCCATGCGAACGGTGCGATAGGCCAAGATCACAAGTCGCAGGAGGGTCGGCATGTCGAGTTCGACGGCACGGCCAGGCGTCAACGAAAAACGTGAGCCAAATATCTGCGGTAGCACAGGCTCGACGAGAGCCGTCTTGCCGTCCTCGTCAAGCGTGGCGAGCTTGTCGACCAGCGCCTGTGTTGCGCCCGGCGCGTCGATCGCACAAGCGAAGCCGAGGTACTGTGCCGCGGTTGAAGAATCGACGACCGCTCCAAACCGTTCGATCGAGAGCGCGTATGCGCGCGGCAACATCTCAGCATTCAATCCCCGAAGCGCGATGGACAGGAGCGGTCGAAGCTGGGCGGGCCCAAGATCGTCACGGGATTCGACTTCCCCCCAGACTGGGCCTGCGATTACGCGGGCCACGCTTTCGGGCCCGCGGTCGATGTAGTCGAGCGTGGGGCGGTGCGTCTCACCCGGGGTGTCGATCTCGCTGAGCACCTCGGTCATCAGCACGTCCCGGACAGGTGTGGGCCATGCGTTGGCGAGGCTTTCGATCCAGGGCGGTAGCTCGTTGATTTCAATGGTCGCGTATTCGGCCGCGCGTACCGCTTCCTCAGCGCTCAGGTGGTTCGCCCATGAAGGGTCCTTCGCCGCTTCGATCGAGACTGCGGCGATGCCCAGCAGGTCCAGTTGCCCGATCATGTTTCGGTGTCCCAGAGTCCGTGCGCTTCTCAGGTCGGGCCGACGCTCGCGCCACACGCGGCGTGCCGCTTCGGCAAATGCGCAAGCAACCTTGTCCCCGGCGAGTTCCGCCAGCGGCGCCACGCTGCTAATCACGTAGCGATTGCGCTCCCGGTTTGCTTCGCGCAGGAGTTGCCAGAGGTCAAACAGCGCTTGGCTGACCTGGCCCGGCGCAGGTGGGAGGAGCTTGCCCAGTGGCTCCGGATCGTTGCGCAGCGCCTCAACAAAGTTGACCCAACTGTCCTCTCGCTCCGCGCGTTGCCGCTCGCTTTCTGCTTTGGCTTCCTCGAGCCGCCGCATGCTTTCCTCGAGTTCGGGCGAGTAAGCGGGAGGGCTCAACCATTCGTCGACCACCGCACGCATCTCGGGGCATGCTGTGGCGGCGCCTTCGATGCGAGCAAGGATGGCGTCAGGACGCCCTTGCCCAGCCCACAGATCCATCGCAGCGCTTGCCGCGAGGCGCCGTTCACTTGGCGACTCGCGTGACGGACCGTCCGCCATCAGCCACTCCAGATCGTCCGGCCGCAGACCCGAACGCCAGCCCGCGTACGCCATCTCGTGCAAGTTCTCGGGGCGTCTGCCTTGGAGAGTCCTGCTGGCCGACAAGGTCTGCGCCGCGCGCCAGAACGCGGCTCGCCGGCGTTCCGTGCTCTCGTGCAGTCGCCGAACGGCTTCGTCCAGCTTATCGTTGCGACTGCGTGGCATGCCGAGCGGCTCGCTGAAAAGCAGCACAACGTCGATGGCGGCATCTGGTGCTTCGTCTGGCCCGGACATAGCGAGCCGGCGATCCGCGGCGGCCGCCAGCAGCAGATTGAGAGTGTCGCATCCCTCGCCGGGCTGCATGCCGTCGCGGGGGGCCGTGCAGGCATCAAGGTTGAGCAAGCCGCGTATAAGTCGGTCCAGATCCCTTGGGCTCGTGATCCGTGCTGCAAGGCTCGCACAAGACCATTTCAGGCTGTGCCCGCTGTCGTCGTCGACCTGCAGGGCGCCTGACGCGAACATGCCGACAAGGTCGTCGATGCTGATGAAGTCCGGAAAGAGAGCTTCGATGGCGGACGCTAGTACTTCGATTGGCACCGCTTCGGCTCGGCACTTGATGTGTTCCGCGTAGGCGCGGCGCTGGCTGTCGTCGCCCGCTGCCAGCAACGCTTGCCCGGCGAGATACAGGGTGCCCTGATCGCTGAACGAGCCGTACGCTGCGGATGAGGCAATATCAGCACATTCGCTCAAGGCCCCCAGCGAGATGAGTGTGAGGACCAGCTTCCTGACTTCGACATGGGCCGAGTGGAGTTGCCATAGCTCGTGCAATGTTTGTGCAATGTCTGGCTGGGCAAATCGGGTGAGGTTGCTCGTTCTGAGCAGGGGCACCTCCTGTCCTGCAAGGTACTGTGCCGCAAGTGCCCATAGAGCCTTGCCACGGGTCGAACTGGACAGGCTTGCGGGGTCGCCTGCAGCAAACATCAATGCCGGGTCCCGGCGCACGACCTCGCGTGCGACATCGTTGTCCCAGATGCTGAGCCACGCAGCGGTCTCCTGCATGGACGGTCGGATCAGATCCAAACCGTAAGTCTGCGCAAATAGGAGGTCTTGAAGCTGGCGGCCGGACAGGTTGGTGCGCCGCAGACGCAGCAACCATTGAGCGGCGAGGTAGCTGCGCACAACGCCCTCGTTGTCATTGTGCAGGCGCGCCCGGCCGAATGCTGCGGGGTCAAAAACGGCTCGGCTCAACAGCGCCACGCGCTCCCTGCTTGACCAGTCCTGCAGCACGGCGTCGATCGTGAGCGTATCCTCCGCGCGCGCGTCAATGGCGCCCGAGTCGGGTATGGCGATTGTCTGCTTGCGGCCGAACACGAGCGCGGCACCCACTCGCTCGAGGCCTTGAAAGGCGTGCTCCGCGTTCAAGGAGTCGTGCCGCCGGCGATCGGGGTCCGTCTCCTGCAGTCGCTCGCGAAGGCTCTCTGCCACCATGTCTGCGAAGCTGCCGAGTCGGCCATGGGTACGCCAGTACCGCACCAGCCAGTCCAGGTCCAGCGGTCGCCGCGCGATCTCGAGCACGTTAGCATTCCGAAGGGCCGTCAGAAAGACCTCGACGTCCTCGACGCCCTTGCTTGTGGCATATAGATGCATTTGCTCATCATCAAGCGGGGCCATGAGAACGATTAGCGGCACTTCCTTTTCAGGTGCAGGCGGGCGCTTCTCGTGGTCGAGCAGGCGGCGAATCAACGTCCGCAACTCGGGTTGCTGCACCTCGGCTTCCGGAATCGGCAACGCGTTAGCCAGGCGGTCCGTATCACGTTCGTACTCCCACTCCGTGTGTCGGCCAGAAAGCACGATGAAGGCCCGATCCTCGTGGCCAAGGATACCGTCGGCGATTTTCCGCAGGGCATTGTCGAGACGAATTTTTTCCAGCTTGGCCTCGTCAATCGAGTCAATGAAGAACCACGCGGGATCGTCACATTCCCGCCACTGCTGCAGTCGCGCGCTATTGGCGATGCCCAAGGCGTCGTCGAGCCCTGCTTGCGCGACTTCCTGGAGCGTTGCGCGGAAAGCCAGCTTCCCTTGCCGGGTCAGGAGGTCGGCCTGTCGCTCGAGTTCAACCGACTTGCCACTGCCCGCCTCCGCAAGGATCACGACCCGTCGCCGCCGAAGGATGTCGCTCCACGCAAGCAAGCCGTCTACATACCATGGCCACCACCGCACCAGCTCGGCGGTCGAGTCCTTGTCCCAGATGTGAAAGCGGCGGCGAAGCTCGATCGAATCCATGGTCATCCAGTCAGGTCTGCGGGGCGTGGCGGTAGGGGTCGGCGCCACCGGGGAGCATACCGTAACGTTGCGTTACCGCGACGACCACCGCTTCCCGGCGCCACGAGGAAATGGCCAGCGGTTGACCAAAACGGTCCTGAACACCATGCGCAAGCCATTCGGATCTCCAAAGTCGCAAGTGGACGGATGGGTCACTTCTTCCGACGTCTCGGGGAAGATGGGCACGATCAGTGGTGGATAGAGATCCTTGGCAAGGGCGAGAGAGATCGAATCGTTCCGGTTTCTGCGGACCTGGTCAGCGAGCTTCGACGTTACCGAGAAGCGAATGGTCTTTGTCCCCTTCCCTCGCGCTCAGCCGAAACGCCGCTTTTGATCCCATTCAGAGGCGCTAATCGATGCCTCCACCGCTCCGCAGTATATGACGCCACCAAGGGCGGGTTCTGGGCGCCGCGGCGTGGTTGCGCTCACGAGGCCCGGAGCTCGGCGATCGCGCGGATGCGCTTGATCGGGCGTCAGCGCACTGATTGCGCCACACGGCCGGTTCGCACAATGCGGATGGTGGCGTAGACCTACGTACCGTCAGAGACAATCTCGGGCACGCGTCATTGACGACCACAAGCTTACATCTGCATGAAGGCGACGACGTTCGCCATCGCGAAACGGTAGTACGCCACACGATGAAGTGGGACGAGCGACGCACTGCGGTCGCGCCCAACGATCCGACAGTCCCGTGACACCGGGTCTCGGACCTTGGAGAAGTGCCGGCTGCGACGCAGTAGGCCTCGGTCTCGTCCTGCAGAGTGCATTTCGGCCGCCTCCTTCTATTGCTCGATTCCATACTCCCGGACAGCTGGCCAGGAAGAGTAAATGTATTCGCGCAGCATAGGGAAGTCGTGGGCGATCAGCGCGAGATGATTCCCTATCAACGACACGCGGGAAAATTTGTGGCGCAATCCGTCATCAGTGGCGGTTGCCTCTTGCCGGGAACCTACGTGGGTCCCAATCAGTTTGACGGCGGACGGTTCCCACTCCGGGCGATTCATATGGGTAGCCCACCACCCCCCTCCGCTTGCGCCGTGGAAGTCGCAAAGAGTCACCGGCTCATGTTCGGCGGTCAGCGTGTTCACATTCTCTTGTTGGGGAATCCACAAGTGGATCTCGCGACGGGTCTCCGGCCCGCGTACAAGGGTGCTGGGCGGTGCGTGCGATCCACCCGCCATAGTCGTCGAATACACCAAGAGTGAGGAGCCGGTCGCCTCGTCCTTGCGGCCATACATCGCCTCTGGATAGCCAGCCAACGCGAAGAAATCTGCTGCTGCCTCGTGTTCGGCAGGGGATAGAACTTCAACGGATCTCGCACTCAGAAAACCACGATTGCCGGCCTCGATACTCACTGCCTGCGCCGGGGACACCTGAAAGTAGCCAAAATCGCCCCGCGCTTCGGAAATGATGTAGCGTTGGCTTACCGGCTCGAACAGGAATCGATGTGGATAGTCACGAACACCGATGGCGGTCATCGGAAAGTCGCCCCTGACCGAATGGCCTGCAGTGACGACGAAATGAAGGTCGCCGAGTTTTAGGAGGACTCCGGATCGGGCGTCGTCGGGGTACGGTGCACCTCCACGGAATCGAAGGATCGGAATGGTGAATGGCTGAAGTCGGGCATGCAACTCCGGACCATGTGCGATCGGCCCATCATGTGCGGTTATCAGTACCTTCGGTTCTTCGGGAGTCGCCACGGGTTCCTCTGCAATAGAGAATCGGTGAAAGCTAAATTTACCAGACCTTCCGATTCGACAGCATCAACAAGAGTGGATAGCCGACGCCGACGTAGCCCTCGCATTCAATTCTCGACGGACGCCTCCTACTCCGGGCTAGGATGCGCACCGCGCCTGCATTTGGGGGTGTTGATCGCTGATTGGTCAGATGGTGCGGAAGCAGATCGTGAAAGCGTGACAGCCTTTATAGATGCGGCTCAGCGCATCGACGCATAGCATCAGTCCACAACCTTATGCACAGTTTCTGTGGACAAGTCGCAGGACAATGACTCACACCGTCAGGTCGCTTGGCGCGACGGGTTGCATCTTGAATGGTCTGCGCGACGATAGACGGACGTCATCCATTGGAGGCAACCATGACCCCGGAACAGATTGCCCTGCAGGCCATTCGCGAACGAAACTCCCAGCTGGAAGCACTTTGCGCGCGCGCCGGCGCTGCTCTCTATCAAGGGCAAGCATCCCGCCCCGAAGAAGGATACAAGTGCGCCATCTCCCGCCAAGCGCGCGTCTTCCGGTTAGATGACGGCAAGATCATCGTCGAGGGAGTGCAGATCTGGCACAAGCGATTCCAGACGTCTAACCGGATGTACTTCGAGGTAGACGACGAGACGGCCGCGAAAGGCGTGGCAAACGAATTTCTGGCACGCCCCTTCCTCTGAACCGACACGGGTTCTGCAATCAATGACCACGTCAACGGCTTTCTCTTGACGCGCATTTTGTAGGGCCCGGCGTCGCATCTGCCTCCGATGCCCACCTTGGGATCAGCGGCGAAGCGTCTAGTGGATCGCCCCGGGTGACGGAGATCGTCGCCGCCCCGACTGACTAAGTAAGTTGCAACACCGATTTCGTGCCCTACAGGGCGTAGAGCGCCACATCGCGCATCGGGAAATCTCAGTGTGTCGGCGATGCGGATCTGAACCGTGGGCGATCTCCTAGCTACCAGGCGACGATCTATCGCGATGGTCTGCGCCGAGCGGCGCATTCCCGCACTTGACTCCCGATTCTAGGCCCTAAGCTGTACTTATCCCTGACTCGAGACTAGCCATATGTCCTTCCACTGCGAAGTTGATTCTGTCGCTGCGTTCTTTGCACCCGTCTCTGTTGACATCTTCGACGCGCTTATCGCCGAGTACAACGGCCATCGCGCGAAGATCAATGAACTAGCCGACCTGGTCTTTGGAAGCGGGTATCGGACTGCGGTTGCGGCCTTCATCGAAGGGAACGCCGGCGACGAGAAATTGCACCGGTCTATCTACGTCGACAAGCTTTTTGCGGCCGATGGGGCAATCAAGGCGCTCAACAGCCAGTACTGGAAGCAGGCGCTGGCCTTAACGGACGTATACGAGCTTATGCCGCAGGCACGCAAAGACGCCTGGAACGAAGACATTCGAAAGATGACGACCCCCGACTTCACGGATGCAGCTGTCCGCCCGACGATTGTCGGTCTGCTGAACATGCGCGCTCAGTTTTTGGCTGAGAAGGTGGACGGTGTATTCCGCGGTTTGTCGGGACAGCATGTAACGAACTCACCGGAGGCATTCGGCCGACGACTCATCATCGCCGGTGTACTCGACAGCTATGGGCACGTGGACCACTCGAAAGCCGGGTTGGTCCATGACCTACGGTGTGTTGTTGCCCGTTTCATGGGCCGCGGAGATCCGAATCGCAGCCTTACGTTCGAGTTCCTCGAGCAGACTCGAACGAACCCCGGGAGTTGGCTTGCAGCGGACGGCGGCGCGCTTCGCGTTCGAACTTACAAGAATGGGAATGCGCATATGGAGGTTCACGCCGAAATGGCATGGCGCCTGAATTCGATCCTTGCGCATTTGTACCCAACCGCAATTCCTTCCCAGTTCCGCCAGAAGCCAAAGCGGCAACCGAAGGTGTACACGCAGCTACTTCGCCCGCTGCCCTTCCCTATCCTGGAGCTTCTTGCTCGGTGTTTGTCAACGCTGCGTTATGCGAAAGGAAACTACATTTGGTTTGACCATGACAGCATCTCTAGCCCCCACCTCGAAGGTGCAATTTGTGCGCTGGAATCGGTCGGTGGTACCCGCGACTCTGAGCGCCGGCATTGGGTCAACTTCGCCTACCCACCGGAGACGGTGCTACGCGAGATAGTTGCGACCGGGTGTCTGCCGGATCAGGCAACTTTTCAGTTTCACCAAACGTCCGAGCGACTCGCTAAGGATGCTGTCGCATGGGCAGAAGTCGGGGATTCGGACCGAGTTCTTGAGCCGAGCGCTGGTCAGGGAGCAATTGCCGCCCATCTGCCTGCAGCGCGTCTCCAATGCGTTGAGCTCTCGAGCTTGCATTGTGCTGTTCTTCGAGCTCGCGGATTCACCGCCGACGAAGGCGACTTCATTGCGTGGTCCGACGCGGCCGCTCAGCGCGGACGACTGTTTGACGTGGTTGTGATGAACCCGCCGTTCTCCGATGGACGGGCACAACTGCACGTCGAGCGCGCATATCGGTTACTGGCGCCTGGTGGCAGGTTGGTTGCGGTAGTTCCGGGCTCGCTCAACGGTAGGCAGTTTCTGTCTGGAGTCGAGATCGAGTATTCGCGTGCCTATGAGTCGGAATTCGAGACAGCAAGCGTGTCGGTCCTGCTGATGCGAGCACGGTGCCCGGGCATCGCGGAGTGCAGTCCCTCAAGTGACGCAACGATGCAGGAGGCAGCATGAAGGCCCCAACCTCTCTTCAAGTTACGGTATCTCCGGAGGTTGAGCAGCTGCTGCTCGCAGGTGCCGCATGTGCGGTGGGTGTCTCCGGCGGAAAGGATAGTCAGGCCTGCGCCTTGGCGGTCGACGCGTATCTTAATCGGATCGGCCACACGGGTCCGCGGGTTCTCATACACGCCGACCTAGGTCGAGTCGAGTGGGCCGACAGTCTGCCGGTATGCGAGAAGCTGGCGCAGCATCTCGGTTACGAGTTGATGGTTGTGCGCCGCCAGGCCGGCGATATGCTTGCTCGTTGGCAAGGACGCTGGAGGGCGAACCTCAAGCGCTATCGCGAACTCTCATGTGTGAAGCTCATTTTGCCTTGGAGCACTCCGGCAATGCGGTTTTGTACTTCAGAGTTGAAGACCTCTGTAATCGCTTCAGAACTGAAGAAGCGATTCCCGTCGACGCCGGTCGTGAACGTCACGGGTGTCCGTCGCGAGGAAAGCACTGCGCGAAGCAAGATGCCCGTCTGGGCGCCAATGCAGAAACTTCAGCGGCGAAATCTTGAGGGCGTTTCGTGGAACGCAATTATCGATGCGCCGAAAGGGGCCGTGCTCGACGCGATTCACGAGGGCGGACTCGTGCTACACGAAGCGTACACGAAATACAACACGTCACGAGTGTCATGCGTCTACTGCATCATGAGTTCAGAGAGTGATCTTCGAGCGGCCGCTACATGCGTAGACAACGCACCGCTACTTCGAGAGATGGTCGATCTCGAATGCGAGTCTACCTTCGCCTTCCAAGGGGACAAGTGGCTTGCGGACGTCGCACCTCACCTTTTGACTCGGGAAATGTGTGAGCGTGTGGAGGCTGCGAAGGTGGCTGCGGACAAGCGGCGCACAGCGGAGGCGCGAATTCCCAAGCATTTGCTATATGTCCGTGGATGGCCGACGTTGGTTCCGTCGATCGAGGAAGCAGACCTCATTGCGTCGGTTCGACGCGAAGTGGCGGCAGCACTGGGTATCGACGTCCAGTGCGTTACCGGTCCCGAAGTCCGCGAACGATATGAAGCACTTTTTTGTAAACACGAAGCGAGCCACTCGATCGGTTCAGGAGAAGACCATACGGTCGAGGGCTTAGTGCAGATGAATTTCGAGTTCGACCTAACGATTTAGGTCTGGCGCCTATTCACTCGGCACGAAGGCTGCATCGTTGATGCCGTTGGTGTCTCGGCCGTATCGTCTGGGGCCCCGCTAGACCGAATGTCGTACCTAACGGGCTGCCCCTGATCACTGGGGCGTGGCTGACGATGCGTCCATGGCGGCGAGAATCAAGTGCTGCTCAGTATCACGCGCCATTGCCTCAAACTCTTCTCTTGTCAAAATTCGCTGTCCGTCGAAGGTCCCCTGCTCGCGAAGGTCAGATTCGTACTTACGCGCGGACGCCATCACGAACGACAGAACGTCTGAGATGGTCTTGAGCTCGCCGGTCTCGATCGCTCGCCGAATGTCTACCGACTCGTACATTCGTCCCGCAAACTCGTGCGTCACTTCGTAGGTTAGGAGGGGCTTCGTCATTGTGAATCCTCTGACTCATGGTCGGCTGGTTGGCGGTTGCGTCCGCGAGCATTTTCCGCAAACTCGCGAGTGAGCAATCGGTGCATCACAGTAGCCCAGCGGCGCTCGGGCGATTACAGTACACGGCGCCCTCCCCGTAGAGAAATCGGAAAAGTACGGTTTTCCGGTCGAGTTTTGGACACCAGGTCGGTCGGCCACAACCGAAAATGCAAATGCACTTTTTGCGTGACCAATCTTCCAGTTCCTGCAAGGAATCTGTCCATGCTTCGACCGATTCGCCGTTCCCTTCTTCCGATTGCCCTCTTCGGCCAATGCGTTTTAGCGCATGCGGAGCCGTCCGTGACCGACGTCGACGCGGCAATCAAAGCCGGCCAGTACATCCAGGCCGAGCAGTTGGTCAAGGAGGCAGCTCCGAATCATCCTGGTAGTCCGCGGATTCACTACATGCTTGCCCAGGTCCTGTCGCGACTGCCTGGACGCGAGGAGGAAGCGCGCCAGGAGTATCAGCAGGCGATGCGTCTAAATCCGCAACTCCCATTCGCCGATACGATCGAGATCAACGCGCTGCAGGAACGCCTTCGTCTGAACGAGCCGGCTCATCCCCCGGAAGCTATGCCGCAAGCGCCTATGCAGCTCCAGCAAGCGCCTGCGCCGTCAGCGACCCAGCAAGCGCCGCTGCCTCCGGGGCCGAAGGTCGTTCCGTTCAGACCTCATCTGCAACAGCCGCAGCTCGGCTTGTACGATCGCGGCATGCTCTTCATTCAGGAAAACAACATTGCCGTCGCAGCTGTCGTTGGGGTGCTTGCCGTGGTGTTGATCGGCTGGTCCTTCGTGGGCCGGAAGAAGAATGGTGATGGCTCGCGGAAGAAGAAAGACAGGAAGTCGTCGCGCCGCCGAGAGCCAACGGTGCCAGCGGACGAAGCCGGGCAAGAGGCAGAAACGTTTGAATATCGCGATGGGGTAGCGCCGCAGCACGACTCGGCGGAGCGGCGCGACGTCCCGGGAGAGTGGACCCCGCAACATCAGCACGACGACGAGCGCGACGAATTCGTCCGATAGGACGATGACCGACGCCCCTCAAACCGGAACATATCCCGTATGGGCCGGAGTGATTCGCAGCAAGCGCAGGATGTTGCGGGGATTCTCGATGCCAAGCAGACGTGCCACGACGTCAACGGACGCACCATTCAGAAGTTGCCGACGAGCGTACGTGTTGCGCAGCACTCGCGGCCCCATGTCGTTTCCGTGAAATTCGATAGCTTGGAGTACCTTCCGAACCTCGAGATATACCCGGGTGGTTGACAGGGCGCCTCCACCCTTCCCCGGAAATGCAACCTCTGGATCAGCTCCGCTCGGCCCGCCCCCCAACTGGCGTTCCTCAACCCACTCGCGAATTGCGGCGACGCTGGACTGCGCAAGAGGCGCGCGGTAGTGGTCCACGTTATTCTGAGGAACACACTCGAACGACGGTACCGCGTCGTCGAAGATGAACTGACTTAGGCGAGCATTGCTTGCCTGTCCAGACGTGATCCCGCTTCCACTGAGCAACAGCAGCAGCGCCCTATTGCGGCGGCCGGCCCAGCTTGAGGTGTCCATCACGTTGAGCAGGTAATCCTGCAGTCGAGCGTCGACCTGGTCTGGCAGACAGACGAGCTGGGGACCAGTATCGCGTCCCGGCAATCTGCGCGTCCCGGCAAACACGGGATTCTCGGTGCGGTACCCTTCGACAACGAGGTGATTCATCACGTCGTCAATCAGGTCGGAGTGCCGTTTGAGCGTCGAACGAGTGGCCGGGCGGCTACTGGCCGGCGGCGGGCTTCCAGCACATCCAGGTTCATACGGGTTGCGGCCCTCGAGAGACGCCAAATACGCCTCAATGACATCGGGACCTGCCGAGAGGACCGATGAGCCACATGTTTTGAGAAACGTCGCGAACCGGTGGAACATCGCGGCGTATTGCCGCTGGCTCCTTTCCGAATACGGGAGATCGCCTTTACTGGTCGCGACTTCCACCACCCACCCTTTGAAAGCTTTCTCTGGATCGCTTTGCCACTCGGCACGGGACGGTGCGCGGACGCTCTTGCCACACCCGTCACCACCAGTGCGATTGCCAGCATTCAGGCCTTGTTGATTCATCACCGCTCCCCGATTGAAGCCTATTGGCGGGAGCGTAATGGAAAAGGCCTTTGTTTACAACTGCTTGGTCGGCATGAAAGTTGCCGCCCTCCTTCTGGTGGCTGGTGTTTGGCCCGAAGGGCCGTCCAGCTGGGGAGTAAGGCGCCAGCCGTATATTAACTTCCTCTCGCTAGCTTGCCCGGCGGGCGCGGCCAGTTATCCTCCAAATATCTCCGTATCCATGGTGGTCGAGTGAGTCCCCGTTCCGCGCTTCAGATCGTTTCTCTCCATACCCATGTGCCAGCTTGCCTGGTCGATAGGCAGGCGCCGACATCGCTGCCCCCTTTCCTTTCCTGGGGGCTCGTGTTTGAGCTCAGCGTAAGCGGACCTGGTGGCGGGGCCGCCGAGATGGGGCGTACGAACCTACCTGGTGACGGCACCCTGTGGCCTGCACACGGGCTACCCTGGGGCCCGGACTCCGAACACGCCTGTGAGCTTGCTCGGCGCGTGGTGACGCTTCTACGACCCGATTGGAGAGCGTCGTTCTGGTCAAACGAGTTCCTTGAGGAGGTAGTGACGGACTTCGCTCGTTGCTTTCTCATCCCGGCGCCCGTCTCGGGTGGCCACGTATCTCGGGGCGAAATGAACCGCTGGCTCGAGTCGCAAGGGCTTTCCGTGCGGCCGTTGCTGACGTCCATTGCCGTCGCGTAGACGGTTGGATAGACGCTTCGTACCGGCAGGTCTACGTGGGTGGGGAGCTAATTGTGGCGTGCTCCGGCTAGCGCAGTCGGCGGACGGGTGTTCCGGTGGCCAGCATGCGGCTGCATGCTTTAAGCTCTGTCGATGAGCTCAAAACTTTTCCCCAAAATAGACCACACGACCGTTGCCGACACGATCGGCCGGACCCACTACCTCAGTCTTCCGTGGCATTTCATATCAATCTCGGACCTGAAGGTCCAGGTAGACGCGACGAAACCCTCTGTTCCCCGAGGGCAAACGTTTCGGAAATGGAGGGCCATCCGCGCCGGCTCAAGCCGGTTGATCGTAGACGTGCCGGATGAGATCAAGCGGTTCCATAAGCTGGATCTCTACAGTGACTACGTCCTCGGGCTTCGGGCATCTGACGTCAAGCCCAAGCACCTGACGGAGCTATTTCGGCGCTTTCGGGAGTATGTCGCCAAGGATGTATACCCGCAGCCGGGACAGGCGGCGCCGCATGGTACGTGTTCGCTGCTCTTGGCCCCGATACTGAAGTGGAGAAGCATTGCACCGAAGGTCGGCACCGAACTCGTCAATATTCTTGAAGACGTGATCGATGCAACATCGACCCGGCTTCGCTCCGACTATAGCGCCGACCTACTCGCATACCAGAACTTCCTCTTTTTCACCTACTTAGTCACGGCGCAGGTCGTGGAGGTTGGCGTTAGCGCAGCGACCGGCTCCAGACTCCTGAATGCGTTCCGGCACACCGGTCCTGGCAAGTGGGCGTCGACGAGATCAAATGTACGAGTGCAGTTCGCCGCCCTCATGTTGGCATTCCTTCAGCGGTTCTATGACCTCGACAAGCCATTCGGCACCAAGCTTGGATTTAGTCATAACGTCCTAGCTGACCTTCGAGAGGTCTTTCACGATGCGGGAAACTCTGAGTTCGAAGCAGAATTTGCGCCGTCTCAGTGGGTCTTCCGTTGGATGGTCGACAAATTGGACGCTGAGGTCTTCAGTACCATGCGGCGAGCGGAAATCTCGGGTCTCGCTGCGTTGAGCTACGTCGAACAGAACCTAGTTGTTGAGCTCGTCAGGAGATTTTCAGAATACAGAGTCCCGATCTCAGTAGAGAGTGCGACGAACTTTATCCTACAATTTGGAAGTACTCAGCGAATCCGCGGCGCAATTCGGCTGCTGACACATGTCAAATTCTATCGCCTCTGGGAACTTGCTCAGTCCGTTGAGCGTCTCCTCACCGCGGAGCTCAACCGATCGGGTGGAGAAGAGCTTGTGATCTCCGCATTTGGAGAGCACACGGGAAGCGCAGCGATCATGAACTATCTGGTGGCGCACTCTGCCCTCGCGAGTTCGGTAAAGTTCGAGCCAAACCTCCCCGCTGCGCTCGCAGCGACGCCATCTAATGGGTCTATCTACATAGTCGACGATTGTTTGTTGAGCGGAACGCAAGGCCTCAATACGCTCGGTGACCTGATGGGCACGCGAGTGACAAAAAGCCACCACACCGTGCACGCCCAGAAGCTGACGGCGAGTGACAAGCGGCGCCTCAGGAATCGGAACTTGCGGTTTACGTACGGCGTCGCAATGGACGACGGAATGACCCGCTTCGCAGGAGAAGAGTATGCGGCAGTGGGCCTCGACCCGGACCGTGCCAAGGTGCTCTTCGGCACCATCGAGCCGGTTCGCTCGAGGATCTTCGACCCCCTTGGTCCGGTCGGCTGGCTCAATGAAGATGAGCGGGATGAGATGAAGGCTTTCTGCGAGGACGTCGGCTACCGCATTCTCGAGCGTCGGTCGACGGCAAAAGGCTGGTCGGACCAGCGCCGTCGCGAAAGTGCACTTGGGTTCTCGGACAGACAGCGCTTACTTGTCTTCCCGTACAACGTGCCCAAATCAACCCTGACGCTGTTGTGGGAGCGATCGTCGGGCGACTTCCATTGGAACCCCCTGTTCCCAGGCTTTGACTGAGGAGGCTTAACGATCGCGGCGAGATCGCGTGCGACGCGTCAAAGCGCGATTCATCGCTGCACCTAGGATGCGGGTCAATTGAGAGTGCAAGTCGTATCGACTGCGGCTGGTCGGGAGGATCCGCCAAAAAAAGCGGCCACCCCATAACACTGGGGGGCCGCCTACTCGAACGTCGCATCATCACGCTGCCTGACGAAACGTCCCCGTCTGCTGGCGCAGACGCTCCTTTTGTTCCCTTCTCGCTGCACGATCGGCGAGACGCTTCTCACGACGGTCGTACTGCAGTTTCCAGATGTCACAGAAATCGACACCTTCCTGAACTGACGCGATCACGTTGACTCGCTTGCCCATCGCCCGCAACTTCTCGGCCAGTAGGCCCGCATGGTACTCGCCTGGGCGGATCTTCACGACTTCACCTTCCCGCTCGTCGCCCTTCTTTGCTCTCTTCTCTTGCTCGCGATCCCGATCTGCGTAGATAAAGATGGTGTCGTATTTGCTCCAGTCGAGGTCCGCACGGCCGAGATTGCCACAGTCCAGCATGCTGCGTACTTCGATTCGATTCCCGTACTTGGCCACAACGGCAAAGCCCGTTTCTGCACCTTCAGTCAGCGCCAGCGTGCGCGAAACGGCGTTGTTGAGCCGAGTCGAGCCACCAGCCGGACCATCTGGTGATGACATTTGCTTCTTCGCGGCCGGCTTCCCCTTCGCATCGACGAATGGAACCTTCTCGCCGTCGGGCGTCAGGTAGATTCGTTGAAGCGTCCGGGCCGTCTTGTCGCCGGCGGCAACCAGCCGCTGCAACAGCACCGGAAACTTCCCCATATCTCTTCCATCGTGCCCCCGGTACGTCAACCCGGGGTGATGTCGGACATCTGGGCCAAGCCAATCCAGCTGTAGGCCGGGCACGCGGTGACATAGATACTTCCAGACTGGGGAGTCCTCCGTGATCGGAAGGCTCTGCTCCCACGTATTGCGAAGTTCAGCACGCAGTTGCTCGGGGCTCTTCTCCTTCCGCACGCGTACCTTCGGGACAAAGGTAGAGGGCGCCTTACCCTGGTTGTAACGCTTTGTCGCTAGCTCGTAAAAAATCTCGGCGATGGGCTTGCCGGTGACTTCGTGAATAACTCCAAGAAGGTTCCCGCCGGTATCGCATTTTGCGCAATACCAACCGGATCCACCCTTTCCCCGACGATCCCAAATTACTCGGAACGTCGAACTACCGGTGCAGAACGGGCACGGTCCCCACTTACCGCTAAGGATCTTCTCGTCTTGCACGTAATACGGCAGCACATTCTTCCAGTCGATCGAATCAACGTCGACTCGCTCTTTCGAATCGTTCATGGTGTATGCCTCTTGCCAACGAATGGCGGATAGAAAGGCTGAAGACTCACCATGAGCCTTCCTGATGGATGCCGAGGCGCACATCAGGAAAGCCCCCGTAGGGGCGATCCGCGGTCGAACCAGACCGCTCTCATTCTGACCGGTTTTTACCAGCGAAAAAATTACTTAGGATTCCATGTGGTTAGAACGGTATATCATCGTCCATCTCATCGAATCCACCAGGAATGCCGCTTGTCGACGGTCGGATCCCCTGCTGCGATGCGGCACCCCCACGTGACTGCCGAGCGTAGTCACCGCTTGCCGGCTGTTGCTGTCGCGTGGAACGCGATGAACCGCGCTCGCTGCCGCCGTAGCCGCCATCATGGTCCCCGTCGCTTTCGCGTTGGTTGTTCGGGCGGCCGCCGAGCATCTGCATTTGGTCAGCGACAATCTCGGTCGAGTAGCGATCCTGGCCGTCTTGCCCCTGCCATTTCCGCGTGCGGATGCGGCCTTCGATGTAGACGGAAGATCCCTTTTTCAGATACTGGCTGACGATCTCCGCAAGGCGGCCAAAGAAGGCGACACGATGCCACTCGGTGATCTCTTTGAAGTCGCCTGATGCTTTGTCCTTGTAGCGATCGGTCGTCGCGAGACGAATGTTCGCGACCGCGTCGCCGCTCGGCAGATGTCGCACTTCCGGATCTGCGCCGAGATTGCCGACGAGGATCACTTTGTTCACTGATGCCATGCCACTCCTCCATGGTCTCTCTGGAGACCGCGCGTAAGCCTTCCTTAGTCGAACCGGGCAGCGGATGCTGCGCCGGTTCCTCCAGTACTTCTTCCGAAACGACTATCGACGTGCTCTGTCGACAACTTGAAAGTCATAGATGTTGCGCTGCTTTCCCGTGCGGACCCCCGCTCTGGTTACCCAGAACTGTTGCCTGCCACGTTTCAAACTGATGGTGTCGCCGAGGCGAACCATATTGTTCTCAACATGTTGGGCGAGTTCATAGCCTCTGAACTGTTGCTCATCGCCGTTTCCATCTTTCAATGTGATCGCGTAGATCTGATACGGCTTCTTCTTCTCCGGCCTCACTACGACCTCGCCGAGAGTTACGACCTTTCCAACGGCACGACGAGCGCCTCGAAAGTCAACCGGCCCTTCCTCGAGCTCGTCGCCTCCTGACGCGCGCGTATCCGGTAGAGGTGGCGGCGGATCGCGCTGGATCGGTGGTTGAGCGCGCGGTGCGGCTACGCTTTCAGCTTCCGCTACCGGAGGGGCCTCCGACGTCGGACGGTGATTCGATGCTTCTGAACTGAGTTCGTCGAAACACGGAATGTCCATCCAGTTGGGGGCTTCCTCGTCGACCAGCGGCGCCGGGCCTGGCCCCCGTGAAGGAGGCTCGGTCCGTTGCGCCGGTGTCGGCTCAGTCGTCTCCGACTGCGTTACGGGCCGCGACTCAGTCTTTCGACCGGGCCCGCGTCGCCGCGCTGCAGCCAACTCCCTGCGGGTGAACTCGATCGCTTCTTCCAGAGTGAATGCGACCCCTTCGCTTGCGGCCATGCTGCGAGTGAACGCGGAAAGCGGCCTGCGCACCCGGCCGAGCTCGAGGCGTTGGATCTCGTTCTCCGCGAGATACACGGAGAAGCGATATTGCTTGCCTGAGAGATCCGCGATCGCGTGCCGGTCGGCAACTCGAATCGAGGGCTTCTTCTGCCAGATCGTCTCCTTCACCTCCGCGGCGGCCGCCGTAGGCGCAGGACGTTCACCGGTCGAGCGTCGAATGACGCGCGCCGGCGGTTCGTCCGCTGCATCCTTCAGCTTCGAAGGAGCTGGCTCAGTGCGCACCGTGGCCTCTGCTTGCTTTGGCTGGCTCACTGCCATCCTCTCGGTCCTGAGCGAACGAACAATGCCACGGAGGGCGATGAACGTCAGCTTCAGTACCTTAAAGACGACCAGCAATCCGACCGGCAGCACGTTCAAGACCCCAATATGCGGGTCCGTCACGCGCGTGTTGGTGCTTTCTGTCATTGATTCCTCCAGCCAGTTACATCGACGTAGTCTTCGAGCTTTCGCTCACATTTGAGCAAAAAGCCGTCGTTTCCCAGGGCTTGGATCGTACGGAGCAATCCGCCGAAATGGCCGTGGAGACAGCGAGCCGCGACTCGCCTGATCCACTCGGCATCCCAACCCAACCGTTCGCAGACGAAATCAAACGGCACCAGTACGTCGACTACAATGGCGCCATCAATGACCTGCTCGGGGCACGCGGATTGAAACGCGTAGATCCACTGCATGGCGTCGTAGATGCGTAGCTCGTCCTGGTCCTTTCCCTCGAAACCGAAGAGATCCGGGCCAGTGTCCGCGACGACATTTCGACGCTTGACGATTGCTCGTAGGTCGTTCCACATCAGGTTGCCCATCAACTTACACATCACCAGTTCGGGACCATCCGTCTCCTCAATGCGGCAAAGGAGGTTTTCGAATGAACCGGCGACTTGTGTGTCGTCTATGTCATCGTCACCGGCAACCTCCGTGCGACGAATCGTCGGTTGGAGGTCAGTCGGCGTCGCCTTTTCGTACATGCGCCGGCGTGCGTCACGCATTAGCACGTCCCACACACTCTGCGCTGCCTTTACGACGCGCGGAACACTCCCACGTTTCACCGATTTGCCGAGCGGACGATCAGCGAGCTCTTCCGTTTCGTTGCCCGGCCACACGTCAACCAGTGGACACGGATCGACGATGGGGGACAACGCCACCGACGGGGGAGCCGCTACGTCTCCAAACAATTCCAGGTTCATGATGCTTCCCCTATGCCTCAGAAAGGCCGAATAAAACTGGGAAGCGAGGCCGGAGCCTTTCCCCAACCGAGTGGCTGGGGAAAAACCCGGGAGGGTTTTTCGAGGGAGGCTTAAAGATCGGCTACGTTAATCACGTAGTCGGCCAACCCTTGGATTTCTTTGGAATGGGTCACGAAATACTCTCGCGAGTACTTCCCGCGCTCGATGACGCGACGCTTCAGAAGCACAAGCTGGCGCTTCTTTTCTTCGTCAAGCTGACCATCCGTCTCATCAGAGAACAGCGTGTCGGATCGGAATCCCGACGCACCCGCTAGATAGAGCGCAACAGCACGCATCAAGCAGTCGTTCACGTAGACGCCCTGCCCGCAACTTAAGCGTTGGACGGGCTTCTCTCTACCATCGTCTCCGTCCAGGACCATGACCTCAAATCCTTCGCGCAGAGCACCAGAGCGCAGAGTTCGTTGCGTTTCAAAGCGCACCGAAAACCGTCCTCCGTAGCAGATGCCCAGAAGGTCATTTGCGATTTCCGCAATTCCAGGTCCAGCGTCGTCAATCGAGAAAGCGACCAGGCCGTCACGTCCAAGTGCTTGGGACGCGAGTTCCCAGTTCTCGATCTCCTGTCCCAGCCTATCGGCGGCGTGTTGTAGAGGTCCAAGTTCTGCTACCCCAGCATCCGCTCGACCGATGCGTTCGTGCACCTTGAGGGACTCGGACCGCAACCGCGCGATCTCGTGCCCGACTCGATGCACCTGTGCCTGAGCTTCCGAAAGAGCCTTCTCGGCGCTTTCACGGACGGAGGCGTCTGCACTTGCCGGCAACTTCAGTAGATGGGCTTGGTAGCCCGCCACGGAGCGTTGGCACGCTTGCTGAACCTGCTCGATTGAGGCCTCTAGGGACTTCGTGACTGACTCGATCTCTGCCTTGGTGACTGGGCGACGAGCCACGAGGTTGTTCAGCGATGACTTCCTCGAGTTAAGGAATTGGACAATCCCAGCACGAGACGCCTTCGCGTCATCGACCAATTGCGACCGCGACGCGACTGGAGCGATGCGATCCAAACTTCGAATCACTGCCTCCAAATCATGGACTACTGTCGCATCCTGAGATTCGAGAGCGTCGAGCTTGCCTACTTCAACGCCAGCTGCCCTAAGCTCGCTATTGATCGCAGCGTACTGCCTGCGGTGGTTGGCCAGGATGACTGAGACTTCGGTCAACCGTTCCCGCGCGTCACGAGCATCCTTCAGCAGTTCACACCTGGCGGCGAGATTCTGTCCAGCGCACGGCACGCGGTCTGCTAGCCCGGCTACTGTCTTCAGGTGCGCTATGCGCTCACCTGCGGACTTCCCTTCCGTTGCGACCTTGGCAAGATCCACCGAGAGCCCCATTGCCTTCGTCCGGTACGGGCGAAGGGAGACGACTTGCTGACGGATGCCATCGAGACGGCCGGTCAATTCCACTCGTCTGGACTGCAGCGGGCCGACTTGGCCAACGGCGTCGCGAACAACCTTCTCTTCAGCAATTCGCGAGTCGATCACCAGCAGCCTTGCCTCGGCGTCCGAGATCTCGTTCTGAAGCGTTTGAATGGCTACTTCCGCTTCTGCCTCTCGTTGCTGGTGGGAGGCAACCTGTTTGGCGGCGACACCTCGAAGTTCTGACACGCGGGCGGTGGCCCGGTGACTCTCGCTTTCGATAAGGTCGAGCAACTGCTTGCGTTGCGCCTCTGCTTGCAGGGCACCGGCTGCCTCGGACTCGAGCTGTACGATCCGCGCCCGGGCTTGTTGTAACCCATGCTCTGCCCGAGCAAGCGCCGCCTCCTGCACCTGGGTTTCACCAACCAGGCGGCGGGCCTCTTCCCTTGCAGTAGCGGCGGCCGCTCGGATTTCCGCGCCGTCCCGGATGCGCGCCTGAACGTCTGCAAGCGTATCGCGGAGAAGGTTGGCAACCTCGCCAGCGGTGGCACTGTCACGAAGAAGCTCGTCGTGGCCCAGCCATGCGCTAAGAAGGGACTTCACATCAGCGTGCTCATAGTCGCCCAGGAGCTTTCGACGCTGCGCCGCAAAGTGCGTTGTGAAGAATACTTCCGGCCGGCCGAGGATCACTTCGATGCAACGATCGTAGACAGCGGCGCTACCGTCTGCGGTGGTGCCATCCAACAGCACTACCGGCACCCAGTTGTCGCCGTCCTTGCGATGGAGGAAGGCCTGCTGCGTTCGAGTCTTCCCGGTGACACGAAAGACGAGGTCAGAACGGTATGTGACACCATCGTGCGACCAGTCGAGTTGCTTCTGTGCGAGGGGTTCCGCAATCTCGTCCCAATACGAAAACGAAGTTGGCCTGAGTCCGACACACCGAGATGGCATGAGTCGGTACGGATGCAGGTTATCCAGGACCGTCGTCTTCCCCTGCCCGGTCATGCCCACCAGTGCAACAAGCGTTGCCCATTCGGGAATGACCGACAGATCAAGGGTGATTTGAGATTTTCCACATCCGGAAAGAATCCCGGCGAACCCCCTCAAAAACAGCCATGAGGGTTGCATTTGCGATCTCCATGCCGCGGCGCGGCTATTCAGAAATCAGCGTGGTGTGCTTCCGATGGGATCGACGCAGAACCATCGCGCATGCCCTGGAGCATGGGGAATTGGCTTCTGCGATTTGTCATGATTGCCGCCAGCGCGGCCGTATGTCGCTAACGATACACGAGGTTGGATCTGGCTTGCAAGGAACCGGCCTAGGTAGCGACGCTAGCCGACCGAAAGCGCCTTTCGGCGCTGCGGTTTCCGCCGTCAAGCTAGCGTATGCTTCACCGGTTGGCCGTCGATGAGGTAGACGGCAGTAGTTTCCTTGTACGTATGATCGCCCGCGTCGTCACTTGCGAGGCATCGCGCATCATCAAGGGTTTTGGCAGACACGCGAACAACTCGCGAGCCGAAACTGACGCGCGTGACGCGCATCTCGAACTCCTGCTCTGGAATGTCGCCGCCCGCAATCTCAGTCACCTCGACGGCGGCAATTGTGCCAACGACCTCGATCTTGATGGTCTGGGGATCAGGGATTTCGATGAGCCGGAAACTGACATTGGAGAGGCCAGTGTCCTCCCCGGTAACCATCTCAGCGAGCCAGCCCTGGAGATCGGTACCGGACATCGCGAAGATGTCCTCGAAGTCCGCTTCGATAACCGCGACGACTCGGTTGTCAGCGGAGATGGGGACGATTTCCCCATTTGGGAACTGGACATATCGGCTATTGCACATTCATGGTTCTCCTCTTGCCCGTCAGGGCGGTGATAAAGGAGGACTGCGGCTGTGGCGAGGGCGCTACCTCGGCACAGCTGCAAGGTGTGCTGGTGGGAGGAATCGAAAGCCCCTTTAAAGAGGGACTTTCGATCTGTTGCGTGGTTCAGCTCAGTTCCTCGACCTTGATGCAGACCCAGGAGCCGTCAACAAACACTTCCGTGAGCTTGCAACCGTTGAGGTGGATTACGGAACGCAGCGGCGTCGTGCTGATGATCTGACGGGCCGGCGTGTTGCGGATTTGATTTTGCGAATTCATCGATGTCCTCTTAGCTGCCTGAAAGGCGTAGAAAAGAGGCAATCGCTACAGGTCGGAGCGATTTTCATGAGCCGCAAGGGCACAGGAAAATCGAATAGGCTTCAACCCCGAGATTCGTTGAGAAGGACGCAGGCGGATGCGCGTCTAGTGCATTTCGAAGTTGGTCGGTCGGCGGTGAGGTTCGTACAAGGCGAGCCGGAAATCCGGTCTGCCTTGTACGAGTTGCCAGGCCTACTGAGCGAGGCGCGGGCCATTGCTGGTTGCCACGATCTTCACGGTAGCGCCAATTGCAGGTTGATGGTCGTTGTCGACGGTGACTTTATACCAGAGCCCATCGTCACCACGCACTCCGACCTCGACAGGGCCAGGAGTGGTTGCACAGACGACGAGGTCCGGGAAGCTCGAATTGGACGTAGGTGCGAGGCTAACGCGCACGACGGTACCAGAAACGCGCTTCGAATTATCTTGATTGACTTGTTGTGCGATGGCGTTGCCACACATGATGGCGCCGGCTGCAGCGATGAAAACTGCGATTCCGGTACGGATGTTGCGCTTGAGGTTGGCGTTCATGATGAGCTCCCGAATGCCTAAAGAGGCGATTGAAAAGGAGCGAGCGCGGGACGCTCAGCTTAGGCAAGTACCTTAGCAAAACACACCCGACTTCATGAAACGAATGCAGAGATTGATGCCTGAAGAGAATGCCGATCGAACGGCTGGAGAAAGTCTATCAGAAACGACGAGAGGCGATCAAGGTGAAACATCGACCACCCCCCCTTTAAGGGGGGGCGGTTCGACATTGAGTTGAAGTTGAGTTACGACGCCGGGTCCGATTCGCGCCAGAGGCGTTGCCATGCTCCGGTAAATGTGGCGGCCATCTGCGGCGAGTTTCGGAACACACACGCGTTCTCAGCGTGCTGTTCCGACGCGGCTGCCTTCGTAAAGTTGAAACTACCGGTTTCGACTGCGGTTCCGTCTAGCACCAGAAACTTGTGGTGCAGCATCTGCAGACGATTGTCGAACCGGACAGCGACCCCGCTTTCCATCAGCATTCGAACCTTTGAGGCTGGCTTGCGATTCTCAGTGGCATCTGCCACGACTGCAACCTTCACGCCTCGGTCATGCGCAGCGATGAGTGCTCGTGCGATGGGTAGGGACGTGAAAGCGTAAGCCGCCACGAGGATCGTTGCGTCATTCCCAGGGCGCGTCCGGACCTCGTTGATCGCTCGGATCACACGGGAACTCGCGCCGCCTTCCGGCGAGAAGCCGCAGTCCCACGTCGCCCCGGGTTCAAACGCATGTTGCTCAGATACTCCTTCGCCAACGTCACTCTGGTACTTCGCGCGAGTGAAGTGGTTTACCTGCTTCGGAGCCCTAGTGAGCAAGTGCTCGACCGGACGTAGGAGCGAGTCCAGAGTCTGCGCCTGCGCGGGAACCCATGACATTGCCAGTGCCATCGCGATGGTCACGAGAGAGACTTTCTGCTTCATGAAAAATTTCCTTTATGAGATCTGTTGCGATTGATTTAGCGCTGCCCGAATGAAGCAAACGAACTCGAGGTACGACGAGCGATGGATCGTTTCCAGTCGAGTCGCACCACTTTTCTACTTTCTCCGCCAATGTCGGCAAGGTCGAAATGCCGCTGCAGCGTTGCCGCTGGGATGAAAGCAGGTGCGGTTCAATGCGCACCTCCGCGGCACGCGTCAAAGCGAGTTCGATGGCCTGCTTATCGACTGTCGAGGCGATCTCGGCGTCAATGGAATACCGAACCCTAACGAACTTGCCAACGCAGCTCCCGGCCTGCTCTGAAAGCCAGGTCATATCCGGCGCCCCTTCAAAGATGAGGTCGACCATCTCGCGGGCCGGCGTCTCGTGGAACACGAAATCGCAGGTGCTTGGCGCAACCGTCCATAGGAGAAAGCCCTTCTTTCCTTCTTCGCCGTAGTGGAAGCGCCCGATGGACCCTGGGTACGCCACGCGTTGAACAAACTCGGCGATGACTCGCTGCCAGGACTGGTGGCGATGCAGGTGTCCAAGCATCGTTGCGCATGCCTGTGCTGCATACAGGCCGCCAAGCGAAAACTCATGGTCCTTACCCGCCATAGGCACGCCGTGCTCAGTCATCGAGCCGCTCACCGTGCCGTGTCCAACCAGGACGGTAGGAACACCGGCGGCGCGCGCTGCGAGGTTCTGCTGGGCGAACATTCCTTGCATCAGTCCCGCAAGCACATCACCCATTGCATCTGATACGTGCTGGGCGCCTACCGAGGAAACAAGGTCGGCCTTGTTCACGGTTGGAATGCACGACACGAGCAGACGCACGCCATCAAGCGGATCGCCGGCCGAGAAGCACCGCCACTGGTTTCCCACCAACGCCACCTGCCCGATCCGGTCGACGGTCTCAACAGGAAATTTGCCTCCGGCGAATCTGTAGATCGCAAGCATCCCCGGGTAGTCGTGCAAGAACGTGCCCTGCAAGATCAACACAGGGCAGTGGTCCGCAAGACGTCTGATTGCCCCCATCAGCCGAAGAAGCGCGGTCGAGTGGGCGTCCTGCTTATGGTCAGTCAAGTCCCCAGAGATGATCGCAAGATCGACGCCTTCGCTGATCACCCTCGTTACTGCATGGTCGAAGCATCTGTCAGCCTCGACCAAATTCCCGTTTGAGTAATGCAAGTCGCTGAGATGAGCGACTCGTACGCTGCCCTCCTGTTCCTGGTTCATGAGTGCTCCCGATTGCCACTACGTGGCTGATAAAAGGGAGTTCAACAGCTTGCCGATGTCCCGATTCGAGGACATCGGGAAGCCTCCTCTTTCGAGGAGGAAACCCACGGCGGACGCCGTTTCCGCTAACAGTGCGCGCCTTGAGCCATGGCCGCACATGCAGCTTCCATGGCAACAATGCCTTGACGCTCGCTATTTGCGAACAGTTGCGTGATGTGCGCGATGAGATCGCGCATCTTCGGGAAGCTACGTTCCCAGTTGCCGAGGATATGCTTGGCGTACACGTCGAACAGCTCTTGCGGGATCCGATAGTCCACAGCCAGAAGACGGGACTCCAGATATACGTCGGCGTTCTCCTTGTACCGGGTCAGCGCAGTGATGCCTTCCACGGCCTTCCCAAGGAGATCCACACTCTTGTCCCAGCCGGCGCCGTACTTGTGGTCGAGATATCGAAGGGCGAGCTCCCTGCTGCATCCCCCCGTCCGAAAGATCTCTTCAAGCGTACGCTGCAGCTGCGAAATGCGATCGGTGGCGACGGTGGCACCGTCTTTGTCGACCACTTCTGCAGATCTGCTGGTCACAGCTTCGGGGGCGTCATGGTTGATTGGAGCTTGCGATAGCCAGGCAACTGGTGCGATCTGCTGCGCCAGATTTCGGCCCTGGTGTAGCATCGAAGCGATGTCAATAGCGGGGACAAGCCGCGGCACCCATTGCAAACCGACCTTGCGCTTACCATCGCCGTCGAAATACGCGCGCTCCTCCTGAACCTTGGTGATGTAGAAGACCGGCTTGTCCGGATCCTTAGGATTGAAGTTCGGGATGTGGCCGAGGGTGTTTCGGATCTGGTCGAGCGTTGACCAGATGTTCTCGGCCGCATACTCCGAGCTCGTTTCCATTGCTACGACACCCAGTCCGACCACCCCGGGAATGTAGAACTTCAACGTCCCTCGAAACTGACATTGGCCGGCCTGAAACTGCTGGCATGTCCGCGGCTCGCATAGTGACCGTACCGTCCAATCTCTCGGCGGCAGTCGCTTCACTCCCGCGCGGCGCTGCTCAGCAACCTTCTTCGGATCGAGGTCCGGAAGAACTTCGCAAACGCGATCGCCGTTGTCGTTAAACGCTGAGCGGTAGCGGTCCTTTCCACTGTTGCTTTCGAAGCGATGGGGAAAGAAGTCAAAGAGCTCGTTGCTGTGAAAGAACACCGGGAACATCCGAAGCTCACGCGCCCCGTTCACGGTTTCGCCGTACAGATCCAATATCACCTTAGGCAGGATCGGCATCACGAAGTCGTCAATCGACAGATGGAATGCCTGGGTATTAACTGGGTACATCGGGTTTTTCAGCCCAGTCGCAGCCGTGATCTCCTTCTCGATCGCGGACGCGCGACGTTGCTGGGCCAAACCGTCCTTGTAGATCTTTACAGCGGTTTCGTTCTGCTTTGCGGCGGCCGTCAGGACTTTCGTCCCGCACCGGATCTTTCCGGATGCTCGCGGTCCGGCGAAATTCGTCGTGGTGCGCTCCGAGAGTATCGACTTTGTCGGTTTCATGGTTGCTGCCTTCCTGGACGTGCGTCCGTTCGGGTTATCGATGGCAAAGTGCCTTTTCGATCCTCATGCCAGTGCTGGCGATTGATGGAAGGCGTGCGAAGAGCGCACGGCGATGGCGGTGCCATTGCCGTACATGGGAAGTTGCTGATGCGTTGCGATGAGGGTCAGGAAGCGACGGCCCTAGGGGCCGTCGTCCTGGAATCTGAGTCTATTAGGCGAGGCCCCAAACGCCCCGCTCTTCGGACTTGAAGTCCGGATAGATTTGCAGCGTCTGGCGGATCTTCTCCCTCCAGTTGCTGTTGGTGTTGATTCGATCAGTAGACGCCGAGACGGCATCATAGATCGCCGCAAGCGGTGCAGTACCGCCGAGGCCCATGAGGACCGATCGGACGATGTTTCGCCACGTTCCTTGAAGCCTTGCCTTCGCTTGACTGGCCATCGCACCCAACACCGCAAGGACCGTCCCAGTCTTTCGGCGGAACAGTACGATGTACTCGTGCATGATGAACGGCAGGTCCAGCTTGCCGTAACTCTTGAACGAGCTCGACGCATTGTGCTGCGCCTTAATGAGCACGCCGGCGAGTTCCTGTGCGGGGAGCCGCGCGATGATCTCCGCCTGGTACGAGGTGTATACGCCATTTCGACGCCAGTCCCCGATAATGCAACCGTAGTAGCCGCCCGGCAAAGTCGCTTCACGTTGGTTGAGCATCGCGAGATGCATTTTCTGATGGAAGTCTTCGTCATCGGCGCAGCGTGACAGATCATCCGGGTGCGCTTCGGTTCCCCACACAATGCCGCTGTACTCTATCAGTCTGTGGTATGGCGGATGGGACAGGACAAGATGCCCAGGTTCACCGGTAACTCCCACAATTGAATCGCGCAGGATGTTGAAACCCTGGTGCAGGTCCAGTCCATAGGCTTTGATACCCATCTCGGTCGCGACTTCAATGCTGGTCCCGGATCCCATCATCGGATCGATAAACACAGCGTGCTCGACGCGGCCGAGAAGCTGTTCGAACAGTCGCCGGTAGACATGGCCGCTGCAGTTGCCGCGCCATTTCGCGTTGCCCCAGGGACCGCGCTCGGGAAACGACATGATGTGCGGATTTCGGTGATGGTGATCAGGCGTTTCGGCGAACGTGATCAGTTTGGAAGGTGGTGTTGCGCGGTCAATGGATTATAGCGAAGGTGATCACGATCAGGATGCGGAGGACTGCTTGGCGTTGGTCTTTCGCATCGACTCGCCCTTCAACGGCAGCTTGTGGGCCTGATGGACGAGCCGGTCGAGGATCGCGTCGGCGAGCGTCGGGTCCTGAAGCCAAGCGTGCCAGTGTTCCAATGGCAGTTGGCTGGTAATGATCGTGGAGCGCGTGCCAACGCGATCGTCGAGCACTTCGAGCAGATCGTTTCGGGCACCCTGATCGAGATCCTGCAGCCCCCAGTCGTCGAGCAGCAGGACGTCCATCTTGGCGAGCTGCGCGAGCCGCCGCGTGAAGCTGCCGTCGCCGTGAGCGATCTTCAATTCCTCGAACAGCCGGGCAACGCGGACGTACATCACGGAGAAGCCTTGTCGGCAGGCCTGCTGACCGAACGCGCACGCAATCCACGTCTTGCCTGCGCCGGTCGGCCCCGTCAGGATGAGGTTCTGCGCGTTACGGATCCAGTCGCAACCGGCAAGTGCGGCGACGACGCTCTTGTCGATGCCGCGGCTCTGCCGGTATTCGATGTCCTCAATGCAGGCCTGGGGATTCTTGAGTTTCGCAGACTTCAGCAGCCGTTCGAGCCGCCGGGTATCGCGCCAGGCGAGCTCGCGCTCGACGACCATGCCGAAGCGCTCTTCGAACGACAGGCTGGTGCTGGCGGTCAACGCCGTTTGTTCCTCGAACGCGCGGGCCATGCCGTCGAGCTTCAGGGACTTGAGCTGGGTTAAGGTTTGCTGCATCAACATTGCGACCTCCTTGGGTCAGTGGTAATACTCGGGCCCGCGCACGTTCTCGTGATCGGGCGAATGCCATTCGGCGGGCGGAATCGGGAGCATCGGCTGTCGGTCCAGGCCGGATTCGAGGATCGACAGCACGGAGCGGCGGGTCGGTGAGCCGATCACGAGCGCCCGCTGGCAGGCGGCTTCCAGCCGTTCCTTGCCGTACTTGCGCGAGAGCGACAGCAGTCCGAGACAGGCACGGTACCCCATCTCGGGATGGGGCCGGTTGGTCAACAGATGTTTGACGATCGCCTCGGCACCGGGACCGACCGAGGCGCCCCAGTTCAACAACCGGCCTGGCGTCCATTCCATGTGGGCGCGGTGCGCCGCCGGCATATGCTCAGGCAACGTCGTATGCTTGTTCCGGAGTCGGCTGCGGGCGTGGGCGGCAACGCGCTTGCCGCGGTGCAAGATCTCGACGCCGTGGCGCGTCACGCGGGCATAGACTTCCTGGCGCACGAGGCTGTGCGGGACGCTGTAATAGTGGTGATCGACTTCGACGTGGTAGTCGATGTTGACGCGGCACTTCACGAAGGTCGCGATCTCGTATCGGCGTGTCGGCAACGGGCGCAGCGCCGGGCGGTCTAGCCGCTCGAACCATTCGCGGCGGTTGCCGTCGAGCTTCTTGAACGGACGCCGGTTCAGGTCGGTGATCAGCTTGCCGATCGCCTTGTTCAGCTCGGCCAGGCTGTAGAAGCGGTGGTTGCGCAGCCGTGCGAGGATCCAGCGCTCGACGATCTGCACGCCGACCTCGACCTTCGCCTTGTCCTGCGGCTTGCGCGGCCGCGCCGGCAACATGGCGGTCGCGTAGTGGTTCACGAAGTCCTGCGTGGTGTTGCCCAGCACCGGTTCGTACCGGTCCGCCTTGGCGATCAATGCCTTGGGGTTGTCGGGCACCAGCAGCTCGGGGACACCGCCGTAGAATTCCAACGCGTCGATCAGGCTGCCGATCCAGTCGGGCATGGCCTCCGAACGCGTCGCACATGCATAGGTGTAGTTCGAGGCGCCGAGGACGGCCACGAACACGTGAGCCTTGAACGCGATGCCGCCGTCGCGACCGAGGATCGGCACAGTTTGCCCGGCGAAGTCGGCGAACAGCTTCTCGCCGGCGCGGTGTTGCTGGCGCATCGAGCGCTTCAGCGCCGCAGCCCAGTCCTTGTACCGCTGGCAGAACTGCGTATAGCGATAGGTGCGTTGGCCTGGGTGAGCCTCGACGTACTCCTCCCAGAGCAGTTGCAGCGTCACGCCCTTGCGGCGCAGGTCGCGGTGCATCGCCGCGTAATCCGGTTCGACCCGGCGGGTCGGGACCGCGGTTTCCTCCGGCAGGTCCAACCTGATCTCGAGCTCGTCGTCGGCGAGCGGTTCGACGGTAGCCCAGTCGAGGCCCGCCGCGCTCGCGCGGGCGGCGTATGCCGAGATGGCGCCGACGCTGATGCCGATCGCGCGGCTGATCTGGCGGTGCGACAGGCCGCACGCCCACTTCAGCCGCAGTACTTCCTTCAGTTTGCGCATGCTCATCCGATGTGCCGGCATCAACCTGTCCCCTAAAAAGGATCAAGGCTAACGCCCGTCGTTGATCACATGCGCAACACCACCGCCGAGCCGGAACGGCTATCCCGTTTCGGTCGCGTGATCAGCTGTTTCGGTTCGCTGATCACTCATTCCGGGAACGTGATCACCCGCTTCGGCAAGATGATCGCTCGTTTCGGAAACCGGTGATAAGTGATCACCTTCGACCGAAACGACCGATCACCATCAATCGGAACCACTGATCACGTTCAACCGAAATCGCTGATCACGCTCGCCGAAATACGCAACATGATGCTCATAATTTATCTCCAGTCAATGCCAGTTCAGGCGTGAAAAACCGGAGTGCCGAGGGCACGGCCATACTCGAAGCATGGGCGTGCATAGGGGCCGCGCGAAAGCGGGTTGGGAAGTTGGACCTGCCGAATGGCAGGTCCACAGAGGGCCACGTCTATCCTACCGTGACTTTTAATTGCAGGGGTTTAGTCCGCAAGGTGCGGCTTCGACCCCAGCCCGAGAACGCCCATGATGGCGCGGGCAACGGGCTTGAGCGGTTCGGACAACTCGTGCGCAAAGTCGACCAACTCGTCGACAAACGCTTTCGTGTACGTGCTCACGCTTTTCCTCCTTCAGAGTTGTGGACCTGTCACGCAAACCGCTTCACGAACCTTTTCAGGCCGCGAATGCCAACCCAGAGGGCGGCGGCTACGTGCAGGGCGAGCATCATGAGATGAAACGCGAACAGGACATGTGCCTGCAGCGGATCATGGGTCACTTGCTCCACGCCGTCGAAAACCCGGCCGAGGAGCAAGGCAGATGCACCGATTACGAGAGAGAGTGCAGAGATAAGGACCACGTCCGCCAGAAAGCGTACGAACACAATCAGCCCCTCGTCCACTGACTCTCGGATTTCTTCCCTGAGCTGATGATCCTTGCTCATTGACTTCTCCCGATTTAGGTTGCTCCAGTCATGAAAACCACCTGACATGATGCCGGTGAACGGCTGGAAAAACTGGAGCCCGAGTGGGCAAGGACAAGAGATCCTGTCCTTGCACTCCCGAGGATTTCGTGGCGATGCGGAAAGTACGGTTTGCCGACGTCCACATCTGGGTGCAGCGAGCAACATCCCCCGGGGAATGTTGCTGCTACACGTAGTTGCAGGTGAAAGTTACTTGGTCGCCCAAAGTTCAACGCGGGTTGCCATGCGATAGACCTTGCCATTCAATTTTGCAAGAAGACGGAACCCATAGCGCAAGAGGCGGAACGAGAGCACGGTCGGAACGATTGCGAGGTTGATGATTCCGAGTGAGGGATGAATGCACTTAAAGCGACGGGGCTTTTGTTGCTGGTTCATGATGATCTCCTGGTGCCGTAGCGGCGCATAAAACTGGAGATTCTTCCCTGGCACATGTCGTACCTGGTGCGGATGGTGCATCCGCAGCAAGGACTGCATGAGTGAACTTCCGCCACCCAGAGGGGGCGGAAAGTCCGTTTTCGATTAGCGACGTCTCGTCTGCAAGCCGGATTTAAGGAATGCAGCGATTGCAGCACCCATCAGGCAAAGAACGGAAGACGCCGGGACGATTACGAAGAGGATGAAAAGGCCGATCCCCTGCCAGACGCCACCGATGGAAACCGAGCGACCTGAAAGGGCCTCGGCCATTCGCCCCCACATGGACAACTTGGCGGCGTGAACCGTCGCAAAGTAGCCGTCGAGAGCAGCTTGGCCGCCGATCTGGTACAGCTCGACCCATCCATCAGATTCGAGAGCGTGTCCGACACACCAGAACCCGATCCCGATTGCGCAGACAAGGGCAAACGGAATCCACATTCCATTGCTGAACTCCGACATCGCCGAAGCAAATGCGGAGGTCACACGGTCGAGGTTTGACGGCGTAGCGTAGATCGATTTCGCATTCATCATTTACTCTCCATTGCCGAATCGGCGCGTAAAAACTTGGAGAGCGGAGGAGGGTCTGAGGGCAACCCGTCCTTTCCGGACAGTCGGTCGGGGAAGGACTCCGATGGATTGCAGATCGTGGTGGGAAGACCCGATAGAGCCTTCCCTGATCGCGATTGACGTTGATGCCAACGTGATGAGAATCACGTCGGTCAAATCTCTGGCGTACCGGGCGGATATCCGGACCGAGGTCGCGGGCAGCGGCGACGGGGCGAGAGAACCAGATTCAGCTTGCGATTGATGATTTTCCGGTCGTGCCAAGAAGGCGCGTAAAAACCGGGAGGCGTGACTTCAGCCACTTTTGCAACCTAGAAGTTGCAGAAATTGCTGATGCGCCGAGGGATCTGTACTTGCTGCCGCCAGTGCGGCGAAAGTCATTCTACGTACAGCAGCCCGATCTTGCAAACCAAAATTGCGAGGAAGGGGCCATCTTGCAAAGGCCCCTCCTCGTTTCATGCTTTCATTGCTCCTACATCCTCAACTGCCCCGATCAGCCCGTCTCTACTGGCACGCTTCGCACTCGTCGAAGCCAGGATCGCCGGGACGCATCGTACAGACGGGACCCGCGGGTTCGTCGTCCGCGAGGACGTTCGCGATTGCAACGGCATTGAGCTGGCCAGTGAACCGGCCAGTCGATTTTTCTACATGCGTCGCTGCCTGCGTTCGCAGGTAGTAGGTCGACTTCAGTCCGCGCAGCCATGCAAGACGATACAGCTTGTCAAGTTTCGGACCACTCGGATCTTCCATGTACTGGTTCAACGACTGGGCCTGATCAATCCAGACTTGCCGCCTGGCCGCACATTCCACGAGCCATGTCGGGTCAATCTCGAAGGCGGTCGCGTACAATGCACGCAGGTCCGCCGGAATCCGCGAGATCTTCGCCAACGAACCGTCGAACTGCTTCAGGTCCATAACCATCATCGGATCCCAAAGCCCTGCTTCCCTCAGATCCCTCCACATCCGCCGATTCACAACAGTGAATTCGCCGCTCAAGTTCGACTTCACATAGAGGTTCTGGTAGGCCGGCTGGTATTGCTCTGAGGCCACCATGATGTTAGCGATGGTGGCCGTTGGCGCGATCGCCACACAGTTCGAGTTGCGCATGCCGTGTTTCCGAATCTCCTCCTTCAGATCAGACCACTCTTGAGCGAGGCGAACCGTGATTTCGAACCCGATGGACACACTGCGCTCTTCCTCGAGCATCCGTACCGATTCGTGCGGAAGAATCCCCCGATCCCACAGAGACCCCTTGAACGACGAGTACGCGCCACGTTCCTTTGCTAGCTCGTTGGACGAGCGGTAGGCGAAGTAGGACACCAGCTCCTGGACTTCGCTGGACAGCTCGACCGCACGGTCGGATGCGTACGGCACGCGCATTTCCTGCAGCAAGTCATGGAACCCGACGACGCCGAGGCCAACCGGGCGATGCTTCAGGTTTGCGTTCCTCGCCTTTTCAACTGCGTAGAAGTTGAGGTCGATTACGTTGTCCAGCATTCGCATTGCGGTGCGAATCGTCTTCTTAAGCTTCGCGCGATCGATCTGCGCGACGCCGCCCTCGCCTACCACCAGATGCTTTGACAGGTTCACGCTGCCCAGGTTGCAGACCGCGATCTCCGTCTCGCTGGTGTTGAGCGTGATTTCCGTGCACAGGTTCGAAGAATGCACGACACCCACGTGCTGCTGCGGCGAGCGAATATTGCACGGGTCCTTGAAGGTAATCCAGGGATGTCCCGTCTCGAAGAGCGTGTTCAGCATGCTGCGCCACAGTTGAACCGCCGGCAACTGCTTGTGCAACTTGATCTCGCCCCGCGCGGCGGCCGCCTCGTATGCGACATACTTCGCCTCGAAGACCTTGCCGTAGCTGTCGTGAAGGTCCGGAACGTCCGACGGCGAGAAGAGCGTCCAGCTACCACCCTCTTCCACGCGCTTCATGAACAGGTCCGGAATCCAGTTCGCCGTGTTCATGTCGTGCGTGCGACGCCGATCATCGCCCGTATTCTTGCGCAACTCGAGAAACTCCTCGATGTCGAGATGCCATGTCTCGAGATATGCGCAGACAGCACCCTTTCGCTTCCCGCCCTGATTGACTGCGACGGCCGTATCGTTCACGACCTTCAGGAACGGCACGATGCCTTGGGACTTGCCGTTCGTGCCTTTGATATGCGATCCGAGGGCGCGCACGTTCGTCCAGTCATTGCCGAGCCCGCCGGCGAATTTCGATAGCAGAGCGTTGTCCTTGAGCGAATCGTAGATGCCTTCGAGATCGTCCGACACCGTTGTGAGGTAGCAGGACGACAACTGCGGTCGGCGGGTTCCGGAGTTGAACAGTGTTGGCGTCGACGACATGAATTCCAACGAGCTGAGGACGCGATAAAACTCAATCGCTCGCTCCTCGCGCTCAATCTCGTTCAGCGACAACCCCATCGCCACTCGCATCAAGAGCCACTGCGGTAGCTCCACTCGAACCTCCCCGATGTGCAACAGGTATCGGTCGTAGAGCGTGCTGATCGCCAACAGATCGAACTGTGAGTCTCCCCCAGGATTGATCGCTTCGGCCAGTCGCGCGAGGTCAAAACGGCCAAGCCGCTCGTCGAGAAGCTCAGCGTCGATAGCCTTTCGCACGTATCCCTCGAATGCGTCTCGGTAGTACGCGACGGTGTCGGCCGGCGGGATCTCCCTGCCAGCAACCTCCTGGAACAGGTCACCGATCATGAGGCGGGCCGCGAGCCACGATGCGTCCGGGTGCGTTTCGATTCGCTGACGCACCTCCAGCTTGACGGCGGAGAATAGCGCGTGCATCGGCATTCCCTTGTACCCCTGCTTCAGGGCTCCCTCAGCTATTTCTTCGAGTGGCGGTAAGTCCAGACCCACTGCGTAGGGCGCCAGCAAAGCAACGATGGTGCTGACTCCAACTACCGTAGATTCACCGTCAACCCGGACCACCTCCCGCGTGAGGTCGCAGGTCGCTCCCGTCGGCTGTCGCTGCTCTTTATGCTTCTCACGGTAGACGATATAGGCACGTGCAAGTCCGTGGTCAATCCGCATTAGGGCAAGCTCGACGTGGTCTTGAATGTCCTCAATAGGGATACTTCCATCTGGCTTCCGTGCGATCCGTTCGACCACCGTATCGGTCACCGAATCGACCAAATCGCGGTCAGCCTGGGACAGTTGCAACGCCCCTTTCCCCTTCAGTCCACGCACATCCAGCGTGTTGTTAAGCACGGCGGCACGGATCTTCGACGGATCAAAGGCGACCGCATCCCCGTTCCGCTTGACGACGGTCTTACTGATGACCTGTTCCGATTTCATGGAAACCTCCAAAAATATGACGCTGCGCGTCGTTGTAAAGCGGTCGGAACGTAAATGGCGTTGTTACTCGGCAAGCAGCGCTTGCGGGGTAATAGCGGAAGGGAGTGGCGGTCCGACGAGCAGCTGGATACTTCCAGCTGCAGCGTCTTCTCGCGATTTCGATGGGGGAATTTCAGAAGGGTACTTCTCGTCGCTTCAGTGCCACCCGGCGGCCCGTGAAACTGCGCTACCTCACCGCGCGACTGAGCAACCGGTCACGTACGGCCGGCTCGTTTCCCGTGATCTCGAAGCGGCTCAAGCCCCGCCCCGACATGCATGATTGCCATTTCAATGAGATTGGTAACGTAGTCAGCTTCGACGATGTCACCCGAGTACCGGCCGACGCGCACTGCGATCGCGTGGGCAATCTGGTCGACCATTTCCGACCCGACCGGCATCAAGCTCAATGCGCCCAGCTCCTTCATCTCCTGCTCGTCCTTCGTGACCGTGTCGACGGCTGATCGAACCTGAGAAGGATCATAGGGGGTGACGGTGCCGTCCATCGACCTGACGAGTTTCTGCGAACTCGACTTGGCTCCTTCGATACGCGCATATGAGACGCAACCGAAATCAGCGGTTGTGAGCAGCTCCGCGCGGTAACCACTTCCGTCAAGTGCTACGGCCTTTGCGCCTTTGTATTCCGGCTTCAGCACATAGTAGGCGTGGTAGTCCTCGCCGGGCTTCTCGAACCCAGTCTCCTCACAGACGTCGTAGTACATGGGAACGTTGTTGCACTTCGCCATGCCCATGTTTTTACCCCAAGGCTCGTCCTTTGCGCTCCCCCAAAACTTGCAGGTCCCGCAGTTACCGGTTGCGATACCCGAGGCTTGGGCCACTTTATTCGATGTGTTTTCCATATTCAAGATTCTCCCGTAGTGACGCAAGATGGTCATTTCAAAACGGGGGTACGGTTTCCTACCGTGGTACTTGGCAGCGGACCGCTGGCAAGTAAGGTATGAAGTTGGCGCTGGCAGACGGGTGCCGGCGGGATGCCGGCAGCCACGTCTTTCAACGGTTATGAAGCGAGTTTACTCCCACAAGAGTGCGCCGCCCGTCTGGTAGTCAATGACGCGCGTCTCGAAGAAATTCCGTTCCTTCTTCAGGTCGATCATTTCGCTCATCCACGGGAACGGGTTTTCCTCGTTCGGGTACAGTGGGTCGAGGCCGATCTGAGCGCATCGTCGATTGCAGATGTACCGCAGGTATCCCTTGAACATTGGTGCGTTCAAGCCCAGCACGCCGCGCGGCATCGTATCCTCCGCGTACGCGTATTCCAGGCCGACCGCTGTCTGGAAGAGGTCACTGATCTCCGCGCGGAAGTCAGTGTTCCACAGCTCAGGATTCTCGAGTTTGATCGCGTTGATCAGGTCGATGCCGAAGTTGCAGTGCATCGACTCGTCGCGCAGGATGTACTGATATTGCTCTGCAGCACCGGTCATCTTGTTCTGGCGGCCGAGCGCGAGGATCTGCGTGAACCCGACATAGAAGAACAGGCCTTCCATGATGCAGGCGAACACGATCAGCGACTTCAGCAGCTTCTGATCCGCTTCGAGCGTACCGGTCTTGAAGGCCGGATCCGTCAGCGTGTGGATGAACGGGATCAGGAATTCGTCCTTCGCGCGGATCGACGTGACCTCGTGGTACGCGTTGAAGATCTCGCCTTCGTCGAGACCGAGCGATTCGACAATGTATTGGTACGCGTGCGTGTGGATCGCCTCTTCGAACGCCTGGCGCAGCAGGAACTGCCGGCATTCGGGCGCCGTGATGTGGCGGTACGTGCCGAGCACGATGTTGTTCGCCGCGAGCGAATCGGCCGTCACGAAGAAGCCGAGGTTGCGTTTCACGATGCGGCGCTCGTCCTCGGTCAGACCGTTCGGGTCCTTCCACAAAGCGATGTCGCGGGACATGTTGATTTCCTGCGGCATCCAGTGGTTCGCGCAACCGGCCAGATACTTTTCCCACGCCCACTTGTACTTGAACGGCACCAGCTGATTGACGTCAGTCTGGCCGTTGATGATGCGCTTGTCGGCGATGTTCACACGCGCCGAGCTGCTCGCGCCGGCCGGATTCCCATTTTGGGTGGCGGGTACGACATGCTCCGAATTCGCCAGTGTCTCGTCCCAATTAAGTGCTGTCATGATGAACTGCTCCGTAGGTTTTGCGCCTGGGCGCGATTGAAAAGCGCTACAGGAATCGGCCATTGGGGCTACCGATGCTGCAGAGGTTTTCGCTAACGCTACGGGTTCAGCCAGGATGGGGATATGCGCTCGTTAGCGCATCTGATTGCGGAGTCCAACCGAAACACCGGTCACTCGCTTCGGGAAAGGTGATGTACTTCGAGAATCTGATGCCGACAACTCGGCGTATGTGGATCATAGTCGACCATCCGGAGAACTGCAAATCACGAAAGATTAGGCGAAAGTCGCGGCATTCGAACCGAACGCGCGGAACACGACGGGGAGAATCCGGAAAGACACTTTGGCCGCGCGCCGCGTGCTGTAAGAACTCTAACCGGACGACTAGCCTTGAATACCGCCGATCAGTCCCAGCAGGAGGCTTTCTGGGCCGACGTGCCTCTCACGACCCCCAAGAACCTCGACCGTATCGAGGCGATTCGCACCAACGTTGCGTCGCGTATTGAGATGCGGGTTCACTCGCCGCTCATCCGTCGATGGGTGGACCGAGAATTCTATTTTGTCTCGGAGCGACTCTTTATCCGCAGTCGCGGATTGAAAACACGTGAGGCAACGGCCAAGGCGCTCCCCGGCCTGGTGCAGGACCTGAAGTACGCGTCTCTCGGCCTCCAGATCGACGCCGAGGCGTACGATGGCGAACTGAACGAGGCAATCTCGCGGAAGACGCGCTTCGATCTGATCCTTGTGTTGCCGATGCTATCGACGCTCTACCGAGAGTTGCAGCGCGCAGATCTGGCTATCGCGCAGTTGTACATGTCTGAATACAACAAGAAGATCACGTACGAGCAGCGCGAAGCAATGCTGCAGCCGCTTCACTTAGCGCTCGTTGCGATCAAACAGCACGCCATGGGCATCGTGCCTAAGACCATGGCAGAGCTTGCTGATGAGCTTCAAATCAGTTGACGGTACTGATCCCAGCTTTCTGCGGTCGAAATGGGTCGGGTGCTCGTCGCCACGGCCCCGCAGGTGAATCACACGGATTGTGCTCTCAGTGGGTCGTGCGTAGCGCGTCATGGCATTGCTGCGTTGCGCGAACTAGGTCCCGTCGTGGGCGGGCTCAGAAGGCGGGCGTGCCCAATCTTGAGAGTCCCGCCGCGAGATCTCGCCGACCTCCCCACGTCCTTCGGCGGTCAGGAGGACAACGCTACCCAATGGTGTTTTCGGCACATAAGCGTGTTGCCGTCGATGTCGATCGTCAGGTAGCCGTTGAGATCGCATTTCGCCTGTGCCTTGGCGGCCGAAGGCGACACGGGTTTCTCAACCGTTCGGTTGGTTGCGTCGGAATCGGTGCCAGCTCCGGCCGGCTGGACTGCGGGCAGTTTCGTGAGGGCGGCCAGAATCCGAACGTTTGTCGCATTCAGTTCGTCTAGCTTACGAATGATTCGATCACCATCCCCTTCCGCAACGTACTGCCAGGTTGCCGTGCCGTTCGTACTGATGTCCGAGCACTGCATCAAATGGTCATTGCCATCGTAAGCCATTGGCGGACGGGAGCCCGCACCAGTACTGCAATGCGTGCCAGCGATGGGCTTCACGACCGGGGGCTTCGACACCTCCTGCGCTTGTGCCACTGAAAACATACAGATGGTTGCAATGACGGCACTGATCTTCTTCATTTAATTCTTGCCTCAACGGGTTGTCGTTGCTGAGTCGCGGGATTTAACTGGTGCCGCACAACGCGCGAGAGTCCGTGTGCCTACTCCGCAGCTGAGTGGGCACTCGTAGCTTAAGGCAAGGATCAACGTGATTAAGTACGATACCGCCCGCTATTCGCGCCTGTTTGTCGCTGCCGCGTGCAATCCCGACAATGTGACGCGGGACTAGACCGCCAACCCTTGAGTGCTGCCGCGGGCTCATCTGGGCATACCGAGGTCCGACAACGCTACCCGAAGAAAATCCGAATAATGCGTGCGAGGCGAGATCCCATTCCCTGGCGGCGGCCGGTTCGTTTCCGTGGGGCTTGAGCGGACTCGCCAGCAGCAGGCGGCTGGACACGGAAGCGTGCACCAGACGCAATGTAGGCGCTAGCGGCGGAAACCGGGATCCGAGTCTCAGGGGGAAAGGTGGAGAGAGGCAGACGTTCGCGCGAGAACACCGCCGCCGCGGCCTCTATGTCTCGATCCAACTCCTCGTCGAACATCCGGGATAGCGCGAGACTCTCGGGCCGCCGTGTCACTCCATGCGGCACGTTGTGTAGGGAATCGGCCAAGTCGTGGATGGCAGCCATCGTGCTTGCAGAGACTGGCTGTCTTGCCAACCGTCGAATCTCGACGAGTGCAGCCTGAGTGATCGCCAATGCGGAAATCTGCTTTTCGGTCAACTTAACCATAGTCTGTCTAGAAATTGCGTCCGGACCGGGATCTGTCGCCACGTCACGCGGCCGCGAGGTCTGGATCCGCGTCCACTGGATCCACAATCCGTTCGATTCCGCTTTCCTTCAAGAATCCGCTCGGGGGCTTCCCGCCACCCGTGGATAGCATCAGGTCCTTGCGCGCGCGCGTCATCGCGACGAACATCAAGCGCCGCTCCTCTTCTAGCGTACCGTCCTTAGCCGGAAACACCTCGTCTTCCGCACCGACGATCCATACGAAGTCGAACTCGAGCCCCTTTGAGCCGTGGGCCGTCATTAGCTCGACCACCTTGGGGGCGTCTTCGCCCTCTTCCTTCTTCGCCTCAGGTTTGCTCTGGGCAATCTTGATGGCCTTCAGGCGATCCTGTACGGTCTGGGCCAGTATTCCTTGTTCCGGATCAGCTCGGCGCGGCATGAACATGTCTCGTGCGATTTGCAGAACGTTTTCGCTTCGCTTATCGGGTGCATACGAGGTCAGCCACTCGCAAATGCCGTACACCAGCAAAGTGTCGGCGCCGGCGGCCAGTGACGATTGCCAACCGGTGAAGGTCCTGACGAACGCTCTCCACTTTTCCTTGACGGAGTCTTCCACCTTCGCTCGGTCGAAGTCTTCGGCCTGACCAATTACGAACGCCCCTCGGAAGAGTTTCTCGAGCTTGACGATGCTCTGCTCGTCCACCTTGCACCAAGATAGAAGCTGGTCAATCACCTTCTTCTCGGGCTTCACGACCGCCTGGACGGCCGCGCTGAAAATCATCACTTCGACACTGTTCAGGATCGATTCACCAGGAGGTCGGCGATAGGGTATCCCGAGAGTTTGCAGGCGAGCCTCGACCTCATCGAGGCGGCGGTTGTTTCGTGCGAAGATCGCACACGGCTGGCGGCTGGTACTTGCTGTCAGCGCCTGGCCGGCGTAGACAGCGGCGGCGTGCGCCTCTTCCTCGCGAGTCTTGAAAGTCTTCCATGCGGTCTTGCCGCCGGCACCCTTGATTGCGACCAGGGTCTTGTCGACGCGATCAAGGTTGTGATTGATGACCTTCGTGGCCGCGCCGACGATCTCGGCGTGACTGCGATAGTTGTTTCCGAGCATCAATCGCTCAGCATCGAAGCTGCGCTCGAACAACAGCATGCCCTCGTAGCCGAGGGCGTTTCTGAAACCGTAAATCGACTGATCATCGTCACCAACGCCAGTCAAAATGACGTTCGCGCGAAAGTGAGCTGCAGCCATGTCGAACTGCGGTTTGTCGGTGTCCTGGTATTCGTCGATAAACAGCCGCGTTACGTCGAGCGGCGGAACCGCGCCTGAATCTAGGCCCGCGTTGGTTTTGAGTAGGATGTCCTGGAAGTCGATGACCTTCTGGCGGGTCATGATGTCGGTGTAGATCTGGGTCAGCTGCTCGTGCCGGAGCTCAGTCGCCGGTCGTCCCGACTTGACATGCTCGATGATACGGCTGGCGTCTTCGAGCTTGATATCCTCGATTGCGAGCTCAGATAGTGCGCGGTGAATGAAGCTACGGCGCAATCCTTCTTTGACGATCTTCCATTTCGTCTTGCCAAATGGCCACGGGCGACCAGCGATGATGTCGCGGCCAAACACCACGTCTCGCCCATCGACAGCGAGGTTGGGGAACGACATTAGGTTCATGACGGAGTGGAAGGTACCGACTAGGAGCCGTGGAGCGGCAGCCCTGCCGGCAAGCGAGATGGTCCGCGCTCGTAGCTCGAGGGCGGCTTCTCGCGTGAACGTGACCGCGGCGATCCGCTCGTTTGGATCCTGTAGGGCCGCCGCGATCTTGCGCGAGATGGTGTTCGTTTTACCAGACCCCGGACCCGCGATGACGAGGCAGTGGCCGTTGCAGTTGGCCACTGCCATCTGCTCGTCGTTCAAGGGAGCGAGGATTCGCGCAATGGTGTCGTTCATGCAGCGGCAGCGTTGGATCCGTTGGCGGCGTTGCCCTTCTTCTCACCCGGCTTCGCGCCGGCTCGGCGGGCCAGCGACTGGTTCACGTGAGACGCAAAGCCGTAGACCTTGCCGACGCCCTGTTTCGCGAGCAGTTGACGTTTGCCGGTCTCGCCATCGCTGATGAGCTCATTCCATTCGAGGCTGGCCATGAGCTCGAGCGACTGATCGTACTTCATCACCCCTTTCAGCATCCTGATGCCGAGGCGGGATCGGAACACTGCATTCATGTTGACGGCGGGAACGAGAACCTCCGGCTGGACCCAGGGCAAGCCGTCGCCTTTGATATGCGCCTGGCCCTCGGTCACAAGCATCGTGACCCGCCCGAGTTCCAGCTCTGCATCGTGGAAGAACTCGTCGATCAGCGTTTTCAGTTGTTCCTCGAGCTCGCCGGATCGCTTCCCGAGGACCATCTCGCCATACCGCTGGAGATTGTGCGCGCAGTAGTCGATCGCACCGAGATATCGCTCGAGCGCTGAACCGACAACCCGATCTTTCACGATGATTTGTTGTTGGACCATCGCGATCCCTGATTGGGCGGTAGTGAGCGACTTCCGGCCCTTTTCGCGCTGTGCCGCTGCCTTTTTCATCAGGCGCGCGCGTGTGGCTTCCGGATTCTCGTCTTCACTTACCGCGCTCGCTTTCGGCTGGGCGCCCTCGGAGCCAGGCTCGGTCGACATCCCGGCGGCAGCATCGAGGTCGCGAAGAGCCGCTTCGGCCTCGAGCTCTGCTGCCGTCTTCGGGGGCGGAGCCGCGTCGTTTGCATTTTCTTGACCGCCGAGGCCGGCGGACACAATCTTGCTGATACTGCCGGGCTCGATGCTATCGGCGCTCATACTTACCTCACTCTGTTGGAAGTCCCGATAGCTTCCCGCCGGCCGCTCGACATCCCGGGTGGAATATCAAGTCGTCTCCGCCATTATTCGGCACGCACCATGCTTCGATTGGGATCCTCGTTCACCAGCTCTAATTGGACGTCGATATACTCCACGTCGCTTGCGTAGGCTTGCGTAGTGGGAGGTAGACGCCGGACCACTAGGCGCATCTCGTCAACCAGTGCAGGTGTCGGTGTCTTTGCCCATCGGATCGCATAGCGGAAAGTCGCTCGGCGTCGCGTGGTATCGATCGAATTGCCGAGATCGCGCAGTTCGACAGGCTTGTTCTTGTGGCGGAAGCCCATGGCAACCACCATTTCCTTTACATTCGACTCGAGGCTCACGTAATTCGCTCAGATCGTGGACGGTCCCGCTACTCTAGCTGGACTTCTCCTAAGGAGATGTGCGAATGCTGAGTGACTTCTGACACGAGAACGGTCACTCCGATGTCGAGCCCAGACGCACTCGAACACGCACTGTATTGTCGCAATGGAGGAATTGCATTCTCGGCGATGAATACTTGGGCAACCCCGCGATCCGATGAATGCAAGGAGCGCGAATGTAGACTCTAAGGCGCTTTCATTCGATCCGACTGCTGATGGTTCCCTCACTACGCTCCCGGGATGCCACTCAGATCCCGGAATAAGATTGTTCACCCCGTTGTCCTTCTGGCCGTCATGTTCGGCTGCGGGGTACAGTTCGGCCGGCCGCCGTTTGCAACGGCAGGCTACATTGCTCTCCCCTTGATTCTCTGGTGTTTGCGCGGTCTCGGAAGTCGGTCACTGACGTACCTGTTCAGCTGGTATCTGGGCGCGCTTACCAGCGTAGCGGTGGGGGTAATCGACGTCGGTGCTGGCGCTCCGATGGCGCTGACAATTTGGCTCGCCCTTTCTCTGCTTTCCACGCTCTGTACCGCCCCGGCTTTCCGGCGGGATGTGACCGCGATGGAACGTGCGGCGTGGGTGTTTGTTCCGCTATCGCTTCCGCCGTTTGCTTTGTTCGTTCCCGTACCGCCGAGCGCCGCGGCCGGCTGGTGGTTTCCATCCAGTGGTGCTCTCGGGCTACTTGTCCTGATATGGGCAGCCGCCTCACTAGTGAAGGCAGTCAGGGAGGCGACCTGGCGCCCGGTAGTGATCCCTGTACTCATTGCTGCTTGCCTAAACATCCATGCGTGGGTTGTCGCTGCGCCCGTCACAGGCGTAGTGCCCATTAGCCTTGCCGTTGACCAGCCGCCCTCCGACTTCGATGGATCGATTCGAGCAGCGCTGCGCTATGGACCCATCGTGCGTGATTTTGCGAGACAGGCCAAAGCGGCTGGTGAGTCCAGCCCAACCATATTGCTCCCTGAGAACGTCCTAGGCGCGGTATCGTCCGGCCTCGTAAAGGCGCTGGACATGCCACCGGATGTGCGCCTGGTAGCTGGAGGCTCTGGGAAAGTGCCGTGGGCGGACCACCTTCAGAAAGGTGTTTGGGTTTTGCCGGACCGAACCTTTTACCCCGCAATCCAACCTATCCCCCTTATCGAGGAAGGCCTTAGGCCGCATTGGAGTGCTATAGGACACACTGCGAAGATTGGTGATATCCGCTACACGCTAGTCGTGTGCTACGAGTCGGTGACCGCACTACCCATTTACCATTTGCGATACGGGACCCCCATTCTTCTCTTAGGGAACGGGTGGTGGGACCGTCACGGAATCATGCGCGTCGAGGTGTCTCTCGCGCGTGCGTGGGCAAGATTGTTCAATGCCCCGATCGCGATCTCACGAGGACTTCCACTTCTAGGAAAGGCTCCGTAATTCCGTAACCTTTCGCGAGCCACGTTCGAGGTCATCTCACGTATCGTCACACTCATCATGAGTGAAGCGATCCATCCGAGCGTCGTAGCGAAACGACCTTCCGTCACGGCGGTAAGGACGGGGCCGTTTGTCGTTCGCCACCTCGCGCCTGGGAAACCATACCTTCAGTTCCGTGAAGGTCGATACTTCCTCGTCCAGCCACGAGACTTGGACGAGATTCCGTATCTGCCATTCGGTGACCGGCTTCGCTTTCGCATCAATCAATGGTTAGTTTCCCGCCACGCTACGTGGCATGTTCCCCCACTACGGTTAGCAAGTGTCTCACGGAGGCTCTTCCGACGCGACCGCGCCTCTCGCGTGACAGCGTCAACCGCGCCCCGAGCCTCTCTGAAATTGAGCCCAGGACGGCTTCGCGCGAGCGTCGTGGCTGTTTCAAAGTCGGTAGGCCGGCTTACGCTGATTGCTGCCTTCGCGTTCTTAGCGCTGATGGGGGTCACGCGATTTGTTCACGTCGACACGGCAACGGTGCTTCGCTCCGTTCACTTCGGAATTCCGCATTTCCTGACGCCGTGGCGTAGCGCGGATGACCCGATTGATCTGGCGTTGAGCAGCCAGCCGAGCGCGTATCCCGCAATACCTTACTCGCCGAGCGTTACACCGAGCACATTCGTCGCTCCCGGTTCCGAGAGCAGCTCCGAGCACGCGCACCAGGATGCGCACCTCGTCGACGACGCTGCGAAGGGCTGGATACCCCTTCCAGGCGGTGGTCCCTTTCCGATGAACATGCCGACCTACGGGGACGACGTTCAAAAGGGTCCGGTCCATCTCACGATTCATCCGCCGACCTTCAGCGCGCCTTCTGATCGAGGTGAAGAAGAAGGAAACGGTGACGCGGTGACGTTGCTCGGTACTCCACCTTCGCAGGCTCAGGTCCTCGCCGCTCCAGCAGCCGAACCCGAGCAGTCGAACTCGCAGGCGAAGAAGAGCGGGCCTCGGGTCCTTCCCGTACATAACGCCCGCGAGTCGGCACCTGTACGGCCAAGCAGTCGCCCCGCAGCGCAACCCCAAACAGCGGAGCCACCACCGCCGGCGAACAGGGACGCGGTCGATGTGCAGTTAATGCAGGCAGTGCCGAAGAGCCAACCGGCGGCGCCGGCGCCGGCCGCGGCGGATTCAGAACAGCAGGTGCCGCAACAAGATCCAACGAGCACTGGCCCCGTTGCCCCCAAATTCAATGTTGTCACGAAGAACGGTGACGCATTGGTCGTGGTTGAGCACGGCCAGATGAAACAGGTTTCTGTCGGACAGACATTGCCCGACGGTTCGACGCTGCTTTCCGTTCAACGACACGGTGGCGGCTTCTCAACCTCCCGCGGCAACTATGTCGCTTACTGAAGACCAGGAGCAACCTATGAGCGCAGCTCAACAGCACGAATCCCAAGGCGTGGCGTATCTCCGCCGCCCGGAACAGCCGCAAGAAGAGGCTCCCCAGACGGCGCGGTCGCGCGGCCGATCGCCGATCTCGCATCTGCGAGCGATGTTCGATCGTATCATCGACACCTTCGCCACCGACGCCGACGGCGTCTTCTACGTCGACCACGACAAGCACAATATCCGCTCGACGTTCTCCGGTGACTTCGAGCTCGAGGGCACGATCAAGACGCGCGCCGGTGCACTGTTCAAGGGCAAACTGAACAGCGCAGGCTCGTTGATCAAGTCGGAGGGCACCGTTGTGATCGACGTCGACGCCGAAATCGCGATCGACATCGAATGCGAAATGCTGATCGTGCTGGGCAAGCACACGGGCAAAGCGAAGGTCCGCGGTACGCTCGTCAACGTGGGGGTGATCAAGGGGGAGTACGAGTACGGCGCGCTCGAGTCGCTCGGCACGATCGAAGGGACGATCGTACAGATCGGCGAGTAACCGACGGGCGCCAGGGTGTTCTACACAGGTCTCTTCTCGCCATGGTCGCGCCGAGCCGCGACCATGGCGGTCTTGATCTGGTGGGCATGGCTCAGTTGGGAAAGTCGCGCGGTCTTCCAGGATGTCTCTGATAGGACTGGCGCAACGCGAGCGGTCGCTGAGCTAAAGTGCGTCGTCAAAAATGGAGCAAGCGCAGTCGCTACATGCTCCGAACTCACCACAAAGTCAAACCTCCAGAGGCAAAAATGAGTCGCAACTGGGAAGATGTTTATGCGAATCTCGGCGACGCGACCGATTGCCTTCGTGACGCCGTCCGCACTATTCGAAAGGAGATCCCTCGCGCAGCCGCAGGAAGTGCCCGGGGCGTGCCGACGGTTGATGTCCAGGCAAGCTTGGAACAGCGGGTCGCGTCCGTCCTCCAGATCATTAGCCAGATCGAACAAGACCGGACAGACTTCTACGTTTCCCATTCGCCGGCAGTTCGAAGCGCTTCGTCGCCCACAAATTTCTTGTTCGGCGCCCCGCCTTCCGAAGCATGAGCGGTCGCCGCGCCTTGATTGAGTCTCTCGGAACACACGTTTTCCTGCTTGGCCCTCACGGGTGCGGGAAGAGCACTGTTGGGCGCCGGCTCACTGCTCGGGGATACATCCATCTGAGCGTCGGGCTGATTGGGAGGCTTGCACGGCGCGGAGCCAGGCCGGCCGATATTCCACTTCGGCTTTTGCAAGTAATGGCACGTCACGTGCCAGGGGAAGCGCTCAACCCACAGGCGGCGACCGAAATCCTCGATTACGCCAGGAGCTTGGACAAGGTCGTGATCGACGGCTTCCCCGCGAATATTGAGCACCTTGCGTTGCTCGACGACATCGAGCGGTGGCAGTTTGTCTACGTGCTCACGCCGCGGCAAATCAGGGAGCAACGCCTTTTGGCGCGTGCGGATACGACGAAGCGCGCGTGGACGCCAGGCCTCAAGTCGTCTCGCGACGAACTGCTCCCCGATCTATGTCGCCACCTCCGATCACAGCGGCAACTTTCCCAGCTTTCGAACGCCCGGTAGGCTCAGTTCTGGAATCATGGTTTAGGCCAGTCCCGGCGCTGGGGCAGGCATCTCCATCCCGCACATTGAGAGTGACCTACGTGACGCCCTCCTCCTTCGTCGACCAGCAATCTCGTGGCAGCACTCAACTTATCGAGACCCTTCTCGAGTACGCGTTGAAATACGCTGCTCGCAATGGGGAGCCTCGAGATGGCCGGTGCTGGGATGCCATCACCTCGGCAAAGAGGTTCCTCGAGGGTGCGCCATCCGATCACATTCGCATCGGTGTCGGCAACAGTGATCGTGCCTGGTTGGGGCTCCCGCGCGACCTTCTAGAAGGCATCTCTGCTGGGGAGTTCACAATCCAGTACCAGCCAATCTGGGGCATATCCACCCAAACCGTCATCGGCGTTGAAGCACTAGCGCGTTGGCATCATCCGGTACACGGGAGCATCCCACCATCCACTTTCGTTCCGACTGCTGAACGTACCGGCGCAATCCATGCATTGGGTCGATGGATACTAGCGGAAGGCTGTAGGCAGATGCGATTGTGGGAGAGCGAAGGCCTATGCATCCCGTACTTGTCCGTGAACGTCTCTCCTTTGCAACTGATTCGTGAAGGCTTTGTAGCGGGGGTCGATGACGCAATCAAGCGGAGCGATTTGCCCTACTCGCGACTCGCACTCGAGGTCACCGAGGGGGTCAGCCTCTCACATCACGAAGTAGTTGCCACCCAGGTGATTCAGGAGCTTCGATACCGTGGCATCCGAATCATGATTGACGACTTTGGCACGGGTTTCGCAAGCCTGAGCTACTTGCAACACCTTCCTTTCGATGCAGTCAAGATCGACCGGCGATTCGTCGGGAAACTGCCCGCTTCGCGAAACGATCGAGAGATCATCAAGGCGATCGTCGACCTCTCCGGCCGCCTCGGGATGAACGTCATTGCGGAAGGCGTCGAAACACGCGAGCAGGAGGCTGCTTTGATCGAGGTAGGTTGCGATCAGATTCAGGGATGGCTGATCAGCCCCGCCCTATCTCCCGTCGATTTGCAAGAGCGATGTTCAAGCGGCCAACTCGCGACGGCGAGGCAATTATTCTCAGCTGTAGTTCGTACCGAGGCAACCTAGGTCCGCCTGGCAGCACTTGTGTCTCCAATTCCAGTGAGAGAATTGAGTGTGCGCCCGAGTTTCGGATGCTTCCGCACCTGGCTAAGCCGTTGTGGTCTTTTGCGACACCGCCGCGAAGAATGGTTATTCGTGCTGTGCGATGTCAATTAAAGCATTCGGTTTATGTGTCGATAACATTGAAGTCGCACGCTGTCCGAGCGGCGACACGGCCCTTGGCCGGTTGTAGGTTTTGGTGGGGTGTTCGGTCGCCCTGCTTTACGACGCCCGAAATGCAAAGCGCCCGAAAGGGGGATCTAGTCCGGCAGAACGCAGACTACTACTTCCGTCGATTAGGGCCGTCGCGCGACCACTCGAATTTCGCAGCCGGAGCACGCCGTGAACAATGCATTCCCCGCTTTTGCCACTGAGTATGCTGAAGACAAGGCAATCGTCCCAGCGGTGGCCTCGTGTGTACACTTCTTGCCGGCGAGCGATGATCGACGCTTTCCGGTGCGCGTTACTAAGAGGACGGTCGCCGGCGTCAAGCTACCGTGGTATGAAGTCGAAACCTTCCACGCCAACGTAGCGCGGTGGGTGTATCGGGAGTCGGCGACTGACATCGATGTTGCTGTCGACGCCGCGAACAAGACCAGGCTGATGAATGACTCCCCCGAGGATGGAGACGAGGAAGAGGATTCGTGACTGCCTTGATGCTGCGACACTCAGGTGGTGGCCTCAATCTGACGAGCCAGCCGGTGCGCTCCTAGTCGGCGTGCGCCAGCTGGCTGGCCTGCGAGATCATTGGTTTGCGATCCGCCTGGCCCCAGCCACCACTACATAAAAGTGACTTCGAAGTACCCTCGGGCTCGAGTGGGCCAGGCGGCCGTTCACCCAACCGTTCATTGCTCTGTGAACCTATCGGCCGCGCTCATCGCGGCGACGCGGTCGCTCCATTCCCTCGGCGCTCTGCCTAAGAGGCGCTACGAGATCGGTATCCACGAACCGTCGTTACAGCTTTCTTCCAGATTGCGTGCAAGCGCGATGAAAAGGAGAGTGAGCAAATGCTCAGCAGGGACTAGCGGCCCGGCGAAACGAGCGAGGGGATCCCTCCGCGCCTTTGGGGCGGGAGGGAAAGTGGTGGTTTAGGATTGCACGAGGTCAAGCAGTTCCGTGACAACGTCATCCTTCAATCGCGCCCCGGTGCCGAACCATGCATTGTTCAGCCGGGTAGCACTGCTGTGTGCCTTTCGTTCGAAGTCGACATACTGAGTGACCGCGTTGACCAAGCCCCAAGCGGTATTGCGGACGCCAGACATCTCAGCACCGCGACCTGAACCGTTGAAGAGCTCCATGATCTTCTTGTAGCCCCGGGTTTCGGTCACCGCGGTCGATGCGGTTGCCGCTTGATGTTGCGCAAGCACACCCGCCAGTACGATGCCCGCCTCCGCGCTTCCCATCCTAGCGCCGGAGAGCGTCTTCATCCGGGTGACGAAGTTGCTCCACGACTGGTCGGCAAGCAATCCGAGTTGGGACTTCACGAGATCGGGATCGAACTCCGAGTCGTGCCGGATGCGAATATGACTTTCGAGATCACGATTTAAGGCGAGCCGGAGCGTATTGTTGCAAACCACACGCGTGCTGGTGTACGTCGCAGTGGTTGCGATCGATCCGTCGTACGACGTCGCAAGGAGCAAGTACCCCTTAACTTTGTCGCCAGGGACGATCTGTTCCTGCAGACCGGTGTTTGCCAAGACCCAGATCATTCTTCCTTCCCGCAGCGATCCGGCCGTTTCGATTTGGAATCCTGCGTGCTCGGTGAGCCCTCGAAAGAATCCGAGGACCGAGTCGGGTTGAACGACGCGGTACTTCTTCGTCACAACTGACAGGCCCTTCTTGTTGTCGCTGCGTACGAGTACGTCGTGACCATCAAGTTTTCCCGGTTCGCCAGCACCGTCCTCCGTGGTGTCGAATCGGACCGGCCGACGCTCGATCGACCACTCGAGGCCCGCGTCTCGGCGCCACTGCTCGATCGGAGCATTGGGCTGGACTTGCTGCCCCAAACCGTGCCAGGGCGTTTCTCCCGCGAAAGCCATTTCAGCGCGGCCAGCTTCGGTGATCGTGATGTTATGCATTGATGTTCTCCAGAGTTGCTTGGGCGTTTGCCCGTCAGAAAAAAAATGGCAGCGCACCGTTTCCGGTGCCTGCCATGTAGATCTATTACTGTCGACGATCCAAACGAATCGCCAGGGACTACCACTCGACCTCGAGTTTGGCGACGTCATCGATCTTCACAATTCGAGTTTCACCGCTGGGGTCGGCGCGATCCAGATGCCAAAGGTCGAGGGCTACAGACTCGTCGGCCACCAGGTCGCTTTGCGACGCTCCCAAGACGGCACCTCGAAGGTCTTCACCGGAGCGAAGGCAAAGGCGGATCAAGTAGGCATCTCCTGTTGCGTCCGCTCTACGGATTGCTTCGGCAACGGTTGTCATGAAGTCACAACCGCGGCCGCGGGCGGCTTGGCGGAAACTTGCGGCGCCAAAGTGAGCTGCCCCGGGAAAGGGCCTTCGGTGATCTTCGGGAGAACTTGAACCAAGACCCGCGATACTCCGAACGGCTTTCCGTCTGAACCGGTCACTTTGCCCTTGAGGACAAGCGTCTGGAACTCGCAGATTGCAACGTCGTCGCTTTGCGCTTTGATTTCTCCCTCTGCGATCGCCGAGGGCGCATATTCCGGTGCCAACGAGCCCGCACGCCAGAAGTACTCGGGCGACGCATCAGACTCACGACGGACGAAGAGGCGGGCCTCCAAGGAGGCGCATTGCGTCCGGATGATGCACAGCACGTAGGCGGAGCCAATAGCTATTGCCATGATGATGTTTCCAGGATAGAGACCGACCCAGGACGGGCCGGTTGTTGCGGGAAGAGTCCGAGGGATTTAATGCAACCGCACTTCGATCGAGCGCGGCGTGCAGAGAGCACGTAGGAGCATGTGAAGGACGGCGCGACGTTGCTCGAGGCGTGGACCACCAATGCAGTAGTCGACCAGGTTCAATTCGCTGTCGGTGATGACCGTGCCGTAGATGATCTGGGAGCTCGATGTCTTCCGGTGAAACTGGAAAACTCTCGCCTCGTCGGAATCGAACTGCGGCGAGTTCAGGATGGTTCGCACGATGAAGTCCGGATACTCGAACTGACACTGCGTTCTGAGTTCGCGGAGATCGCGCTGTTGCAGCTGCCCGACGTCAAACACTTGGCCGGGAGAGTTGATCGGATCGCGGCACCGGTGCCTGGCGGACACGAACTTCGTGACCTGCCCCGGGCCTACAACCTCTTTCACTTGAATGACTTTCAGGATCCGTTCGTACGAACGGTTCCCGATATCAGGAACGGGAATTTCCATTTCGTCCTCCACTTTTCACTTGATGCCGCCAGCGCGGCTGCTAGAAAGAGGACGCCATCCAATGGATGGATGACCGAATCTTACCTGAAGTGGTTGTGCGTGCAAACTCTCGTGCCGAGGGAGCCGGGTTGTTCCGATTGTGCAACTGGCCCTCAAGTTCATACGAATGCATGCCGTTACCATTCACATAAGGGTTGCCTGTCGCCGATTTGCATTTGGCGGAATGACCGGACAATCAAGATATGCAAACGGTATGGCAATCAGGCCTGCCGTGATTTGAGAGGTGAATATGAATCCGCTTCTGCCGCTGGTGGCCGCCGGCTGGCTGATCCGTCTCATCGGCATGTGCATCTGGGTCGTAGCGCTTTCGCACGTTCCTCACGGAGGCCTGGCATCACCGACCGACATCGACAAGCTCACGTTCGCGACGATCGTTGTCCCGCTGCTCATCACCCTTCCGGATTTCTACAAGCCGTTGAAGTTCGTGTTCGCATATGTTCTGGTGACGGTCGGCGCTTATTCTGTTGCGACGCTTCCCCACGCTGAGTGGTCGAACATGCTCACGCTGTGGGGCGTCTGGACATTCGCCGTGTTCGCCCATCCGAGGATTCGGCCGGTACTGCTCAATCTCAGAGCGCCTGGTTTCGGCGGTGTGAAGCGCTCCCAAGAGCCGCTCCGGTCCGCGGCCCCGGCTGCTCAGTCACAGGGCAAGGCTCCGCCCCCTGGACAGAACCAACCTGCACAGCCGCCGGAGCCGTCCTACGACTTCTCGGATTGCATGAGGACACCTCGCTACAAGTTCGCCGACGTGGTGGGAATGGCGGACACGAAGGCCCGGCTGCTCTCGGCCGCCAAGGACGTCACCGCTGCGCGCGCTAACCCGCGGAACGGCATTCTGGTGTTCGGCGACCCGGGCAACGGCAAGACGATGTTTGCTGAAGCGCTGGCAGGTGAGCTCAACGTCCCATTCTTTTCGATCGCATATGGTGACGTCGCGTCGAAGTGGGTCAACGAATCCGTCCAGAAGGTAAAGGCGGCGTTTGCGGCGGCGCGTAAAGAGGGAATCGGCGTCTTCTTCATCGACGAAATCGATTCGTTCCTCAAGGACCGGGGAAGCGATGGCTCTCACCATATGGATCGGGACCTGACGAACACGATGCTCACCGAGATCGTGAACTTGCGAGGCTCGAAGATCGTCCTGGTCGCTGCGACAAACCATCTGGACGACCTGGACGGCGCCGGCACGCGCGAAGGCCGGTTCGACTTCAAGGTCGAAATCCCGGCACCGGATCAGGAGGCTCGTCAGGCCATTCTGCGGCGAGCAATTGGAAGTACCGCAGGTTATGACGTGGCTGAGCCGTCGGTAGTCGCGATGCTGGCAGAACGCTGGGCCGGCTACAGTGCCGCGAGACTGACCGCCGTCGGTCAGCAGATCGGTGAGATGCGGCGTGGCGGGGAATTCGCTGGGCCGATTACGTTCGAAATCGGGATGCGGGCACTTCGGCTGGTGCAGGGCAGGAAGGGGAAGCTTCCCGAGAATGTGAAGAGCATCGACGAGATCTTGATGCCGGCGGAGTCTCGAAGCCTGCTGAAGGACATGGCGTTCAAGATGGCGAACGTATACTCGCTCGAGAAGGTCGGTGGCCGGCTCCCGACGGGTCTCATCTTTGTTGGCCCTCCTGGCACGGGCAAGACTCAAGCCGCGATGGCCCTCGCGAAGCAAGCGGAGTGGGCATTCCTCAAGACCACGGGTGCCGAGATCGTCTCGAAGCCGGATTCGTGGGATCGACTGTGCAGGGAGGCTCGCGATATTCGCCCGGCGATCGTGTTTCTCGACGAAGCTGACGGGATTTTGCGTGATCGGCAGTATTCGAACTACGGGATGCTGACGGAGAAGATCCTGACGACTATCGACGGCGCTGGCGGCCGTGTTCGGGATCTGCTTTTCATTGCCGGGACGAACTACTTCGACCGGATCGACAGCGCGGCGGTTCGGGGTGGTCGTTTCGAAGAGAAGATCGTGTTCGACGTGCCGGAGGCGGAAGACATGCGCGCCTACATTCGAGGAAAGATTTCCGCGCTTGACGGCTGGGCGATTGGCCCGTCGATCGAGGATCTGCTCGATAGCGTCCTGAGCGGCCATTCGATTGCAGATGCCGATGCCGTGATTCAGAAGGCGATCGACTCTGCAGCTGTTCGTCGACTGCGCGAATCCACCTCGGATATCCGCGAGTCGGACGTCGAGCATGCCGCAAAGCTGGTTCTACGAGCTCCAGCAGGATCCTTCTGAGCTGGCGCCGGGGCGGTGTGCCATCCGCCTCGGCCCACCCTCGTCTCTCCAAAACCCCGCACGATATGCCGACACCATCATCAAGCCCTGCAGAAGCAGTTGACATCGACGCCCTTGTGCCAATGGTCCTGAAGCGCTTCGGCGACCCTTCTGACCCGACATTGGGGTTTCCGGACGGACGGATCCGTGCAGAGCTACGATCGTTGGGTGTAGTTCTCCGCGCCGCCGACTTCAACCGCCTTGCCCTGGCTTTGCGCCGCACGCCAATCGTGCCGGGTGCGGAGCTCTTGGATCAGGTCCGCTCGCAACTCGGAGGTCGAAAGCCGACCAAAGAGCAGCTTCGAAAGGTGGTTGCCGAGCTCGGGCTCTCTCTCAACTATCGCCAGATGATCGGGTTGTACCAACACGTCGTCGACCGGCAAACGACTGCGATCACGGATGACGTGCTCGCGAACCTTCGGGCGAAGAGCGGCGGCCGGCCGTTGACGCGAGAGAGCATTGGCGAGCTTGCGACGTCGCTTGGCTACAAGTTCATGCAGAAGGACATCGCCCAGATTACTCGCCTTCTCCGGCTGGATGCCTCTCAAGAGCCGGTCGTAATGAATCGACCGACGCTCGAGCTCGCGAAGATGCTCGCCAAAAAGACTGGGGTCCCCATCGAAACTGTCTTCCATCGAGCCTTGGTCGACAGCGCGTTCGGTATGCTTGATCACCGGCGCTTCCAGTTTGACCCCCGTGGCAGAGACCCACTAAGCATTCAGCAGGTCCGTCTGCGAGTGCAGGTTATCGATCCCCAGAGCTTTCCGCGGGAAACGGACCTCTCATCCTGACCCGTCAGGAACCCTGCGCCGCGCCGGCGCGAAGAGCCTGAGTCATAGCCCGCGGCATATTCGCGACGCCGCCGGATGTCGACGACGTGACAACAAAGCGGCCATTGATGGCCACGGAGGGAACGGTGGCAAATCCCATCGCACGGAACGCTCTGTCGCCGGCGTCGATGCGTGCCTGCATCCCGGGCGCGTGATACTCCGCAATGAGCCGCAGCGGATCGATACCCAGCGTGGCGGCCCACGTTGCCAGTTCCCGATCCGACGAGGGAAAGTCCGGTCGACGCGCTATAATCTCAAAAGCGGCCTCCTGGATTCGGGGAACTGCGCCGACACTATCTAAAGCATAGAAGAGCGTCGCTTGTTTGGTCAGGTCCGCGCGTCCACCCGTCACGGGTACGCGGTTGATCTGTGTCGCCCTTCCCTCGCTTGCCTGCCAGGCCTCGAGCAGCGGCTCGAACGACCTGCAATATTCGCACCCTAAGTAAAAGAACTCAGAAACGGCTCCCCGGCGGACATCGGTGAGAATCGGCTTCGAGATATTGGTCGCTCGGGCGACGTCATAGCCCGACTCAGTCCGGCCATAGGAATCCTGCGGGTGGCTCCATACCGCGAACCCGGCGGCAACCAGAGCCCCTACCGCAGCCGAGATCACCGGCACTTTCCAGCCCTTCGTCCACTGGCTCACAATTGGCTCCGACAGAATTTTGATACGAAAGTGTGACGACCCAGCGAGCCGCACGACGATGAAATGACGATGCATTCGAGGCTCAATTCCTAGGAGACGTCGGTTTGCAATCTCCCACTTCGGATGGATGCTCAGACCATGTTTAACTCGAATTCCAGGAGCACACGTGGGCTATCATCACTTCAGTATTGGGCACGAGATCGCAGCTGCATCGGTCCGTGGTGTCGTCTACGCGGTTGAGCGGCACCTGCTTCGCGGAATGTCGCTCAGCGAGATCCTCGTGATTGGGATCCTGATTGTCGCAGTGGTTAAGTTGCTCGGTCGTCGCCGACCGGCGTACTGAAGAGCGAGGGAGAGAAAGTGGAACTTCGGGCCGAAAGCGGGGGCTTGCCGACCAGGGCTTGCAGCAAGTGCGGCGCGACGTCGGCGGCCGAAGCACTGAATGTCTGCAGTGCCAGTTCTGAGGTAGAGTGCGAAGGGTTGTTGCTATGGTCACCAAACTGCTTTGCACGTGTCGGCCGCGTCGAGTCGGGCGCGGCTCCTGACAGTTGAATGTGTGGGGTCAACGGCCGCCCCGAAGAGTCGGCCCCTTCGAGCACCCTCCGCGCTTGCTGGCGCCCCCACCGTGAGCTCAGGGGGGGCCGGCCGTCAGAACCATCTCCGTCTCGCTGCGATAGCTACGAGCACGACAATAAAAAGGCCGACCGCGATCATCGCCGGGGTACTCATCCCATGGAAGACGCGACGTTCGCCTTGGTAGATGACACCCCGTACGAGAGCGCCGGCAATCTGATTGCCGAGGTCAAAGGTGTGGTGATGTGACATCGGATGCCCCTTTGTGTTTGGCGTGGAGTGAAGTAGTGAGTCGCGTACTTGGGTGAGCGAGATCTCACGCAAGCTAGAATCAGAGGAGCACCGGAGGCGGCGCCCCCGGATACTCAGTTCATTCAGTCGGCACTTCAGCGTCCGCACGGATCGGCGACCCTTCCGCGGACTTTCGGCTTAGTCTTCAAAGTCGCTGCCTTGCGAGGCCCGAGCTTGTGCCACCTGGTCGGGATACTCCACCGGCAATCCGAGAAACTCACTGATTCGTGCGTGGAGAAGGGTCTGGTCGTCCCACGGCTTATCGGTGATTCGATCACGGGCTTCGCGCAGTAACGAGTTCGCAGCTGCAAGTCGGTCGACATGGGCAGACAGACCGTCGATTTGTTCGCTCATTTCTTTCCTCGTGGAGTCTCGGTCATCATCAATTTTCGGTTGCTTCACGCCGACAGCTGCCGGTATGTGCCGACGAAGCATTGCGCCATGATTGTGGCAAATTTTGCCATAAGCACCGCGGTCAATGGGATGACCGTCAGATCGCCAATGAACGATTCGCCGCTCGCTTGACGGGTCGTGCCGAATACTCGCAAGCGCGCGTTGTCCGGTACCGGGTCATGGATCTCGACGATTCTGACGTTCCATTGCGGGGTGATGCGGTCGGATGTGGAGTACTGCAGGATCGTATCGGCATCGGTCGCCGTCACTTCCACAAGCGCCGGTCGGGACAACGTTCGATACACCGACCGTCCATCCTCCTCGACCACAATTCGATTCACGCGAACAGTTCGTCCGAGACAGCGACGGTAGTCTGAAAGGACCTTTGCTTCGAGTGCTTGATTTGCGCGACGGATGGGTTGCGAGCTCATGACATGCTCCAGTTTCGCTGGTGGAGCACGCCACGGTGGGAGTGCCCACACCGGGTTGAAAATGCCGAAATCGGCGGGGGAAAACTGGAGTGTCATCGCAATGGTGCGTGAACGCCCGTTGCGTACAGCATGCGGTGGCTGGTTGCCACGGCATGAGGGAGGTACGCGCGGCACACAAACTGTGTGGCCGCGCGTTCGGTTTCGATTAATGCAGCGTACGGTCGGACTTGAGCCGAGCGTCGGGCGCCGGATACATGCTTGAGCGCGAGAGGATCTCCTCGAGCTGAGCCTCGATCTCAGTGGATGCGGCGTCATACGAGGATACCTTGACGTCGCACAGCACCACGCGGGCACTGCACTCGTGACGATCCTCGCAATCGGCTTTTGCTTGCTCGAACAGTCCTTCTGCCTTGAAGGCCGAGTAGAACCATTCGAAGCTCCAGCCGTTAGCTGACTTCCACGCGATCACCGAAACGGTCACACTGGCTTCGACGTTTGCGGTTGCTGCGACAGCAAATTCGATTGCGGTAGTGTTCATTCTTCGTGCTCCATCCAAGTTGAGTACGGAGCACCCCAAACGGATGGCTCCGCGTGGGATTGATGATCAAGATGTTGTGCCAGAGAGCCGGCGGGTTAAATCAGCACGCCCCAACTTTCGATAGAAGGGGCTGTGGCGTGAACGCATTCACGGCACACTGGATACGTGCTGGGGAGTTGCCAGTTGAAATTTCGGTCGGGAGAAACCCGGTGCGCGACTACGCGTTGAAAAAAAGTTGCCTGCAGTCAGGCTTGAGCCAACTATACCGCAGTTCGTTAGATAGAGCCAAACGTGCGCGGTCGACTAGCTAGCGTTGAATGTGGCCGACCGCATTGAGTTAGCGGACGTGCCCAGATGGGCAGCGTCCGCTGAACGGTCTAATCAAGCGAGCAATAGCTTGGTGCCGATCGACGGCCGAGTGTAGAACCGAAGCTCAGTTCCCCAGGAATGCCTTCTGGTAGGTCCGGACAGTTTCGATCGCATCCTCCTTTCGCAATGCCGGCGAAGCGGTGTCGTCTCGCCAGGGAATCGAACCTTCACCGTAGTGGTGATACAGCTCAAACCGGCCGTTTGAAACCTCCCTCACCTCGCATACCGCGTCGTAAAGCGGATGCATCCGTACAGCCCAGACGCACGTTCCGGGCATGAGTAGATCGGTCGGTGTAGCAACACTATTTCGGGTCATGGTTATTCCTTTCTGCTGGAATCCAGCGATGTGAAAGGAACGGAGCGCCTGCGAGTTCGGAAGTGGCCGGGACGTGGACTGGCCACAGGCCATCGCAGACGAGGGACGAACGGGTGGCATTTTGGGCTTCCGCTAGGTGTTTGCGGGGCAGATGGCCGCGGAAACAGCTGGGAAATGACGCGGGATGCCGGCAAACTACCGGCGTCGAAAATGGGAAGTTTCGAAGGCCGCGCGGGGCCTGATGGTGTGAGAGGGCCCGAGGGCTACACCAGTGAACGAGGTGCCGACTTAACGGCTGAAGCGGAAGTTATCATGGGTTACGAGGGAGCGCAACCTACCATAGCATTTGCATCGGGGCGCATCCGGTGCAGACTCAAGGCAGCTGGTATGACCATCGCTCTATTGGACGTATCCCCTCCTCGGTCGGCTTTCGATTCGTCGTTCCCGGGCGTGTCGTCTAGGATGGGAAGTTATGCAGCTCCCCTTTTCGTACTGGAGGTCCATTGTCCAATCGATCAACGCGACTGCTGCGTCGTCGCGGCTCTCCACCCGCCGAGACCGCGAAGCCCCCAATCACGCTATTTGTAAGGCTACTCGCGGTAGTTGTGTGCGCGTCGATTGTTTGCGCGGCGTTCATGACTGCCCTGGAGGTGTTCTGGCGTGCGACCGGGACGCCAACCGTTCTGGACACAATCTTTATGACTTGGTCGGACGAGATGCTCATCATGCTTGGTGGCGCCCTGATACTTGCAGGTATCGCGGCCGTCCACTACGTTCGCCAGATCCTCGAGTAACCGTACCTCGTACAGGAGCCACAAAGTTTGTTCGCGATCGCCCCAACCGATAGTCCTGCCATTGTTCGCCGGTCCAACGCCTATCCGTTTGGCGAAAGGGTGCCCTCAACGGTGCTGATGCTGCGGACATGTGTTCCCGCTGCTCCTTTGGGAATCTCGGCTGAACAGTATCCGATTGCCTACATCGGGATGCGATATCCGTGCTTCGTCGAGTCGAACGGAGAGCTCGCTGCAATCCTTCCACGAGGACAGCTGATGCACGTTCCGCACGACGCCTTCATGGTTGTCGGCTTCCATAAAGGTCCGGCTGAAACAAATTGAAGCAATTTTATTCGGGTCTAGGGGGCAAAATTTCTACCTCCTTTGTCGTAATGAGTTTTGAGGGCGCGAGATTGCGCCACCCGAACCACACCTAGACCAGGTACAACGCATGATCACGGACGCCTTTCAGGTTCCGCACCACGAACAATCGGCCCGCCTCTCCGCACTCGCGCTCAACCTCACGCTTACCCCCTGTATTGGCGAGCAGGAGATGGTCGAGCGTGCACGTGTTGTCCTGGTGATGATGAGCGAGCAACAACTCGACCCGATTGAGGTCAGCCTTCAGCTTAGACAAGCGGTCGCCGAGCATAAGGGGGGCCGGCTGCCGGCTCATCCAGATACTCCGGTACTCGGTGAGGTCATGCAGCGGTCCTCGTGGCGTCTCGCGACGCAGGGAGCACAAGGTGCGCACCTCCGCTCGATGCATACAACCCAAACCGAGATCTGGCTGCGAGGAGAGACTGGAGAAGCATTCCCGGTGCTGTGCCAAGTATTCGCGGCAGACCGGGCGCGAATTGATCGGTTTCTCAACGCAGCGAGCACATTTCGCTGGGAACCGACTCTTCGCGAGGCCGCATGAAAAGGCTCGTCCTCGCCTGCTCCTCCGCGATGTCGATATTCATCCTGCCGCCGGCACATGCTACACCGCAAGATGACGAATCCGCAGTACGTCAACGTGTACTTGCGTATGTCACCAAAGTTTATGGCAACGGGACTTCACTCGCAGCGGCCGCAACAACCTTCGCTCAGGCTGCGGGGGAGTTATGGTTGGCGACCGCGCGGACTCAGCGCTACGATCAATCAATGACCGTGCGAGCGGGTATCGCGGAGATCTGCTTCCGCGGCCTCCTGGTCTATTCGGGGGTCACCGACGCAGATGCAGCGATCGCCGAACTGGAACACACTATCGCGTCGAGTCCGGGCCTCTATGCCGGAGAACTCTACGCAGTGGCGTTCGCCCAGCAGAATCCCCTGCACTTGGCGATGTCACCTTCTCAAGCGTGCGATCAATCGGGTGTTGCGATTCCGTAGGTTCGGCCGGCGTCGAGTCATTCGTTAAGCCGGCTTCTGGAATCTGGACTCGGGAGGTGTGTTTGGGAGACAAAACGGCCTATGCAGAGCGATCAGCTGGCTCGGTAACCGCGCGAGTGCGCAGCGCGTAGAGCCGGCCGATCGATGGCAGCGTTCGGAACGCGACGTCAGGCAGGGACAAGAAATTTGCGCAGCTTTTCGACACCACGATGGTGGAGTGCAGTTGCGCGGCTATCGCCGATGTTCAGTCGCTTTGCGATCTCGCGGTTCGACAGGTTGTGGTAGTAGCGCAGCACGATGACTTCTCGGTCCCGCTCCGACAGCGACTCAATAGCCTCGAGGAGGCGTTGAACCGTTTGCTCGACGATCAGCGAATCAAGGACGCTGTCTGTAAAGCACGCGATTTCCGATTCTTCGAGTTCGTGTGTCGTGTAGATGGTCGCCTCGGTGTGCACTCGCAATATCAAGTCGTGCACTTGATTGACCGACAGCCCGAGCTCTTGTGCGAGCTCCCGCGCTGTGGCCCTTGCCCCCGTTCTACCAGAGACGACACTGGCGGCCGCGTCGATCCGTTTCGCGACCACACGCCGGCGAGTGAGAGGATCGTCTGCCCTCATCTCGTCGATCAGGGCGCCGCGAACACGAGCCATCGCTCGCGGGATGAATTCCTCGAGCGTGAGGTCCTGGTTGTTCTGGGCGTAGTAAATCAGCTCGGTCCATGCCGATTGCATACGGTCGTCGAGGGTCTCGCGAAACCCTCCGCAAACCTGCTTAACTAACTTGGGAAGTTTGTCCGCAAATTGGTTGCAAAGCTCCGCCTTGCTCAGATCTGAGACTCGGTGTTCCATTCTTCTTTGGCTCGTCGTGGTCTAACTGTTGTTCGTCATACACAATGCATCGCCATACGCGGCAGCCGAACTCGGCATGGCTGACGAACCAGTCTGGCAAACACCGGACCACCCTCAGGATCGCTCGTCAGTTGCAAGCACTCCCACCCCTGTGCGGTCCTCTCCCCGTTTGAGGGACCTGACACGACTTCGTCTGCACGAAGGTGTTTGGAGCACCCACTTATCTTAACAATTTTTCATTGATTGCAAATGAAAACGCATCCAAAAAAAAGCTGTTATTCGCGCTTAATTTGCGCGAAAAATCTAATCGGAACACCTCACAATCCGCATTGATCGAAAGCGCAAAATCTTCCGTCAATCAACCCACCTTACAGACCGCCTTCATTTGTTGAGGCGCTCTTGTTTTGCAGTCCAGAAGGGCAAATCGAGGCACCATGCGGCGCAAAAGATCGTCCCAAAGAACTGTCCACCATCACCACTACTACGGCGGCCGTCGCCGCACGCGCTTCGGCATTGTCCGAATACTCATCGCGTCCGTAGTGCTGTTTTTGGTCTACAAATCTGCTTCCCACCTGCTCCTCGGAGCGAGCTCTCATCTCTCCACCTACTAATGCCATGGCAAACTGGAACAGTCTTCCCCTGCGCAAGAACGACGTTACGCGCACAGGGTACGGCCACAAGGAAGGTCGTTTTTCCCCGCTGTCGTGGGCCAGTTTGCTTTTCTGGGGGATTGTGGCCCGCAGGGCAATGAAACTCGGCCGAAATGTCGTTGTTACGGGAGCCGCTGACTCCGGCGCGAATACTGTTTTATCGTTCGTTTCTGGAAAAACTTTAGGGCCGGACGCGAAAGGCGCTGCATCGAAGAATTACTCGCCTACGTTTGACGATTTGCAGGGTGATATGGCCCTGAAATTCATTGGCCCGCGCAGCTTCGATCCGAATGCGTGGCGGACAATCATGGAACATCTCGGTGAAGAGGGCCGACCGTTCGCGATCGCGACGGTGAATCGGCACGGGGAGTGGCTTCGGCATGAACTGGATCTCTATGCCGCAACCAGCAAGGCGCGCGGGATCTTTTGGCTCACGCTAAAGTAACTTCGCGCGGTGGCGGGCGCCAGTCCACGATTCGCTCCTTGGCTGGCTGCGGTTAAACGCCCCGGATGACAGGCCACGTAGGACCGTCGGCCCCACTGACGACAAATAGCGGCCTGCCCTTCCCCAATGCGTCTGCGTCTAGTTTTGAAGGAACTCTTGCGCGGGCGGCATGAGGCGACTTGCCCGCCGCTTTGTGCAGTAGATCTCGGCCGTTGCAGTGAACGCGAGTGATGCGACAGCGTTGAACGGGACGTGCCGGATAAGGGCTTCCGTCGCTCCGACAATGAAGTACTTTGCAGGTAGGTTCATCACAAAGCGCTGCGCATAGTCGTCGCCAACGATCTGCGAGTTTGTCACAAGCAGGATTGCGTGCAGTAAGACGCTCCCGAGGTCGATCAGCGAAATAAGAGCGAATACAACCGTCGACGCGACGAGTATCTGGCAGATGAACCCGAGGATGCGCAGCTTGCCGCGCCCACCGCGGAAGTACACCCGAAGCTCAGAAAGTGCCTTTTTTGACGCTGATGCGGGTCGCTCGCCGGCGAAGGTCAACGCGCCGGTCAAGTCATTCTTCATTGAGGATCTCCATTGTTTGTGAGGGAGGTTGTTGAGCTAGTTCAGTTCGAGCCAGGCGACAGCATGTCGTGGACGAATTGAGCCGTTCCGTCAACGATCGAGGCCATAGCGCGATTCATGCGCTGACCGACAATCGACACGAGGCCACCATCGTTCGTCGGGGTCGATGCCCGGATGGCGGGTTTCCAGGTAAGAGAGGCACTGCAGAGAAGCATCCCATTAGCACCGTAGGTGGCCGCGATCCCTGGAGTGGCGCACGGGGCTCCAGGAGCAGCCGAAGGGAGCGACTGTGCACAGGGCACCGTGCAAATCACCATCGCCGTGATGAAGATTGCACCATTGGTCGAGTTAAAAAATGACATCCGTGACTCCATCGAATTGAACACGCCCTCTCCGAGACAGGGCGCAGCCACGGAATTCTCTTTCGAAACGCAAGTGCATTCGCTTAAAAAGCACCCTACCCCCGCACCAACATTCCGCTCGCTCAGCCTGTAATCCCATTCCGTCTGATTTTCGCCTCGCCGCAACGTGGCGCACGTGAATGGAATTTTCCAGTAATATCCACGGCTTACCGATTCTGAGCCTGTCGCGGTCTGACGCGACCGAAAAAAAAGCCATGCGTCCCGGGGTGGAGGCGCATGGCTGGTCGAAAGTTAAACCACGGAGCATTACGGAAGGCGCGGATCCAATGCGGGGAGATCCAAGCCTCAGTCGATAGTGCCATCTCGCGTTCGCACGAGGTGGACAAAAGGCTCGCTGGATCACCTTCCATTTCCAGACTGCGCCCAATGATTCCCCTCGGCTTGCTAATTACCTGTCACCCCATAGCCTTCGGATATCGTCCTCACGTATCCGGTGTCCGCATGTTCCGAATTTCATTCCTACTGTTCGTCGCCATAAGCCTCTTCGGAGGCCTCTTCCGTATGTCGGTTCAAGATCTCCTGCTTCGCGAGGCGGTCCACTCGTTCTTACCGTCGACACAACGGCACCGGCAACCGCTCAATGCGGCCAGGCATGGTACTGGCGAGCAGGTGCCTTCAGTCGCTTGTGACGGCGACCAGGGTTGCACCGGGGGGAGCCGCAGCCGTCGATATAGAGACGGGCATTCCCCTCGTGTGGACGCCTTCGGCGACAACGGTCCCCTCGATCGTCGCTACCCTGATCCGATCTGACCGCAGCACTGTCTTCGATATCTCGCCGGGCAGCCATTCATGTGGCTGCCCGCAGTCATTTCTCGGACAGGCAAACTCCCAGGACGACCGTCGTTTGCATTGCACTCCCTCGCCCGTAGCCTGATTAGCACCGGTACAGGTGCCGGTCATTCTATTGAATAGGAATCCTATATATGGGCGAAACTGAACAGTTCTTTCCGCTCTATCAGGCCCGCTTTAGAAGTCACCTTTATGGGCCTGCGAGTCGCGCATTGGCGCGAGAGATTGCATTGCGATCGACTCTCCCGCGGAAAGCTAATGGATCCTTCGACTGGAGTCGGCTTCCTCCTGCGGCGGCGTCCGGGGAGGCCTTTTCGGCTCAATCACGACGCGGCGCGGTCGCTGTACTCCAAGGAAGCGACACCGGACTGTGGTTGATGCGTCGAGATAGCATCGATCAAAAGGTAGCAAATCGGGTATGGCGAACCGAGGTGTTTGTCTCGGACGATGGCGAATCAGATTTGATTGGTGTTCGCGCAAGTGTCGCGCTTGGTCGCAATATGGTTGCCCCGGTCGAGCATTCCGCGCTGATCGCGGCGCTCGTCAAGAACTGCGCGTTCATTGACAGCAAGACCCGGGTTCAATCGCGATCGCGGAACGTCACGACAAGTGATGTAACGCCTGTGCTTGACCTGCTCGTGGCCCCCACGCGAACTCTCCCGGTTCTGCTTCTTAGCCCAACAGTAGGAGGGCGAAGCCAGTCCGACGCGCAAAACATCGCCGACAGGCTGGCTGGCTTTGCCCACGTGCTTGTCGTCATGCCGGATGCGCGGGCAGCAGTGATGCAGTTTTTGATCAAGGACCGAGGTGTACGGCTTGACGCGATGACTCTATGTTGGCCCCATGCATCGACAGAGCGCGGCGCGAGCGATATGAGTTGGGACGTTGCAACAGTGAAAGGCGCTGGCTTCATCGACTTCCTCGAGTCCGCGGTGATCCGCTCGACAGTCGGCACGCAGGACGCGTGGCTCGGGCCGTTGGGAGATCGGCTCCTCCGCTGACCACGGGTTTGCCGTCTATTCCAGCCAAATGTTGCGGTGCCCCTTGCAGGTATTCATGCGGGGCTGGCTTTCGCCGGCCCCTATACTCCGCTCATGAACCCCAATGCCCTCGAACAGCTTCTGGACTATACGTTCAGCAATCGCTCGCTTTTCGAGCTGGCACTGACCCACCAATCCTTTTCCGAGACTCACAATGAGCGCCTCGAATTCCTTGGGGATTCGATTCTGAGTGGGTCCGTAGCAGCTCTTCTCTACGAGCGCTTTCCCCGACTCTCGGAAGGTGGGCTTTCCCGCATCCGGTCAAACTTGGTTCGCGAGTCGACTCTCCATGAAATTGCCGTTGCTTTGAATCTCGGCGCTTGGCTGAAGTTGGGCGAAGCTGAGATCAGCGCTGGTGGCCGCAGCCGTCCGTCGATTCTCGCCGATGCGTTCGAGGCAATACTGGGTGGCGTTTTCCTCGATGGCGGCTTCCCTCCGGCCGAGCGGCTTGTCCGCAGGATCTATACGCCGGTTCTCGACACGATCGACATCCGGCGCTTTGGACCTATACCCGTGGAGTACATAGTTTGAGGGCGAAAAGCGTGAAAGCGTTCTGCGGTGGGGTCGCCAAGGACTCTCCGTTTCGATGTATGCATACATCGAAATACATCGTTTCGGTTATCGGCTGTTCAGGCTCCGAGGATCTTTCGTATTGCACGCGCGAAGCCGACATCGAACACTGTCCGACCGTGTTCGTTCACGATCTCGCCATGGCTGCCTTCGTGTAAGCCATGTCTTTCGAGGTAGTCGGCAGAGACCGCCTTCCCCAGCGCTTCACGTTCTGAAGGAGTGAGCTGCGCGTTGTGGCCGTTTGTCGTTGTTGGCAACGCGATGGCGTCTCCTGACGCGCGCACACCGATTGGGCGTCGATCCACGACGACTTGCGCGTTGGATTTCAGAAGGTTGACCTCGGCCCGGAGCTTGTCTCGTTCCCCGATGATTGCTTGCATGATGGAGCGGATCGCGGGGTCGTGAATACGCATGAGGTATTCGTGGCTTGCCAGCGGTTTCGATGGTCGAAGTGTCGGTGGCCCGGCATACGTCGCCCAGGCCGAAATCAGCTCGCGGTAGTCTGCCGATTGCATGTTGTAGAGGACGCGTCCCTTTAGGACGCCTTCCGCCTCGGCCGGGCGACCAATGGTTGAGAGAGAAAATCGCGCGAGCCTGATTCCTGATGCCTGCGACAAATCTCGTGCAGCGCTTTTAGCCTAGCAAGCCGATGGGCACGACCACCCTTGGCGAGCAGCGTGCCGAGAAGCACGTTCGGGTGGTCGAATGTCGCGCTGTTCATGCTTGCGACTCGTCGATTCGTTGAGGCTTGCGCTTGAGCATGCCGGTGGCATTGCATTCCGGCAGAAACGTGGCGAAATCAATGCCAAATCGCTCGCTGAGACTCCGGCCGGCGTCCATCAGGTTGATGACCTGCCGCGTTCCCAGCACTGGATTAGCGGGGTTCATCTGCCGCGCGAGACGGCGCATGAATGCGTTGCCAACGCGGAGTTGTTCTTCTTCGCCCAGCGTCATGAAGACGGGCGCAAGGTGATCGCGATAAAGCACGGCATCGAGCAACTGACTACGACGGAATACTGCCTTGCCTGCATCGAGATCCGGATAGAGCTCGACATCGTCGCAAACTCCAGCGAGCTGAAGCAATTCCGATTCGGTCTCTTCGAACGCGATGTGCACATCGCTCGCGGTGCCCACCGCCACTAGTTGAGTAGAGTCTTCGACGGCCCGGTCGAGCGCAGCCTTGCAGCGCTCAATGAGCCGCCAACAAGCGGTGAGATCCTCCGCGAAGTCGTTAAATCGCTTCATCGATCCTTCCCACACGCGCTCAGCTTGCCGAAAGGCATCGAGATGAAGGAAGACCTCGCCAGCGTCTTCAGCGTCAGCCTTCTGCTTCTTTAGGTCAAGAAGCACGCGTTCATTCGCGAGGCAAGCATTGCGGGCCTCGTCGAAATGGTAGGCGATCGTGTTGAAGTGCGCGGCGAGCGATGGAAGGTAGTGAGGCTCCGTCACGAACCAGCGGCATCGAACGCAGTTGCGATTCCCTCCCGGAACGGGAGCGTGCTTTGCGTTGCCAACGGCAGTCCCCGGCAAAACCATCGGACCTCCGTTGTGGCATCCGCCAATCGAACGATTCTCCATCGAATCGCTGGCGTTTCCTCCAGCGAGGCAAAGGCCGTGGTGCATTGGCATCCAGCCCAACGCGTTTCTTGCCGCTGGATGCTCAGGGATTGCATCTGAAACACTGCTCACACTATTGCAGATCGCACTTCGGACAAGTTCGTCGTGTGCGGTATCGAGCAGAAAGTTCTGAATGCTCGCATTCTTATTTGCATCCAGGCGAGCCTTCGCATCGAGGAGGACGTCGCGAATATGGGTGGCTCCAGGCTTGGTGTAGTACAAGGTCATGACCAACCGGCTATGACCGACAAGCTTCTGCAGCACAGGGAACGGCACCTGTCCTTCCAAGGCCAGTGCAGTGACAAGGGAGACTCGCAAACTGTGAAGTGGGAACAACGTTCTCTTCTTGGACTGGGGCGGCAGCAGCCGAATCGGTGTTCCGTTGTGGTGAGTTTCGGAACGCCCGGCGAGCCGTGATTCGAATGCCTTCAGCAAATAGAACCAGCACGAATTGAGCGCCTGATCCTGAAGCGGAAAGTTACGCATTCGTGCCGTTGGATATTCTGGCAATCGGAAGAGAAAGCACGCGTCAGGATAGCGCGCCAACTGAAAATCAGTCTTGGCAATGATATGTCGACGATCAAGTTCTGCCCATGAGGTCCGACGCGAGATGGGGTTGTACTTCTCTTGCCAGTTGCGCAGCTTCTCGATCCAGTAGAAAACATTCTGGTGAAGCGCCCCGCCGTGCGTCCATGGCAGTAAATAGCCCTTCTCTGGCCCTGACTTAGAGACGTCGGCGGTCTTGTTCGTGTTGATATAGAGGATCGCCAGTGCGTTCTCGTTGTTGTTGCGATCATAGTCGCGCCGGAACACACCCTGCTGTAGCGGCCGAGATTCGCTTCCTTCTGCTATCTCGCTGCTGTTTCGCTCCCAACGTCCTGCCGCATAGCGCCAGGTGTCTGCCTCTCCGGAGTCAAGTACGCGGACCTGGCTAGTTCGTAAGGGCAAGATAAGCTTCACAAGCAGTGCAACCCATCGGACTGGACTCCACATCTGCAACACTTGACCACCGCGATAGTTTCGACTCAGCTTACGTATGCGCCAGACGCAATCCGGATCGTCGCGATCAATCTCGTCTTCAGTCACGTCGAGCCAATCAGGCGCGCTCGCACCCATATGGCCGATCTTGCTCCCGAGCGCACCATGTGCCCATTGCCAATCGCGAAAATGGGGTCCCGCCGCCAGCATCTGCCGAAGTTGGTCGATGTAGCCATAAGGCAGTGGTGAATAAACGCTCTCGCCGCGCTTCGGCAACCCCGCTTTCGACATACGACGTACCGGGTTGTGATAGCCCTGCATTAATACGGCGTTATCGTTTTTACCAATCTGACTGAAATGCCGAAGCAACACAAACTGCAGAAAAGCGTGGATAAGATTGTTCGCGCTGATGCCCCAAGGAGAGTCAGGACACGCCGTTCGGTGAAATTCTGGAACCTGTGTCGTTTGCGCCAGGAATACACTCGGGTCCAGCGGCAGGCTCTGCAGAATGAGGTAGCGCTCGAAGAAAGTCGATAGGGCCTGCAGCCTTTGGTGTAGACCATGCGTTTCCCCACCGAGCCACTCCAAGGCGAAGCCTCTCCAGGCTGCAAGTTCTGGATAGAACTCCACCACCCAGGTCAGGGTTGCATCCGAATCGCGTCGCATGCTGCGCTCGGTCCTTGCCGCCTTGCGACGCCCCTTGGGTTTAGTTGGAGAGGTCTTGTACATGTGTTTGCTCGGTCACGTGGAGATGTGGCTAGTCAGATGAACGGACCAAATCGGACAGAGGCGTCGTAAGAAGTCCATCCAGCCGGTGCGCCGCTTGCTGAAGTGCTTCTCGGGCTTCGCTAAAGCTTGCTTGTGTGTAGATCTCCTGGCTCTCGATCGATGCGTGATGCATGAAGCGGCGAATCATCGGCTTGTCGATTCCCGCGTGCTTCAAACGCTGGCCGTAGGCGTGTCGGTGCCCGTGCGGAGTTGTGCCAAGCGCCTTGCCAACTTCGAGGCCAATGCGTTTGCACGCGGCCGCGTGAGCCTTGTTGTACTGCGTGAGGGTGTATATCGCACCATAGGGTGCGCGCCGCAGGTTCACGAAAGCGAACGGATGATCCCGATCGAAATGCGCAAGCTGCTTCAGATAGCGATGCCAAAGTTCCAGAAACCACTCGCCGTACTCCGGCACGAACCAGTACGCCTGCTTGTAGTACGGACCGTCGTGCATGCCGCCTTTCCAGCCAGCATGCCGACGGTCCATCAAGTCTGTACGCGGCACAAGGCCGAAGCGCTGGCCGAGGTATTCTGCTCGGTTCGATTTACGTGGTCGTCCTCGCTCGTCGCACCAGTCAGCAGGCGCGGCCCCGTAGTGCGGATGGTGGATGAGGACCTTGGCTTGACGCGGGTCCTGTGGATCTGGAAATACGTCCTGAACGTAAAGGTGAAAAGGCTCCGACTCTCGAAATCCCGCGCCATGGAGCAGTAGCGTGATCAAGATGCCACGATAGTCGTAACGATCGCCGTTGCGAAAGCCTTTGAAGAGCAACGCTTCAAAGTGACGTTCTGGAAAAGCTGGCGGCTCACCTCGCGCGACCTTCGGGATTCTCCGGTAGCGAAGCCAATATCCTGTGGCGCGCGCGGTGGCATTCGACGCCCACGTATGCCCAAGGAAGGCCTTGCTTCTACGATACTGGTAAGCGGCTTCATCGATCTGTCGATCGAACGTGCTGCCGACGTACCGAGGATTGACGCTGGCTGCTTCAGGACGAACTTCGCCCAACCAATTGAAGAAGTCGCTCAAATGGATGATGATGCGTGCCGCGTCGTGCGGCGAGCGAGGCGGCCAGCAAAGGCCCGTGGCGTCGATTCCTGTTTCGCGATTGAACGTTCCTGTATACAGGCGCTTCGCGAAATTCTGAAACAGTCGATGAGGGTCGCGTTCGGCGGGGTTGAGTTGGATGTACTCAAGAAAGAGCCGCACCGATCGCGTCACCTTGCGCATCCATTCCAGACTGCGATCGTGGCTTCTATGCAGGAAATAATCAATCAGCGGCTCGAGTATCCCCGTCGCGGCGAGCAGGGCGGGGATCTCAGTGTAGACGCCGGTTTCGTCCGTGAGGACCTTTGCTTTGATGCTGACGAACATCGCTCGACAGAAAAAGCAAACACTCTACGCACGCTTTAAGTCACCACGTTGACCGTTGTAAGTCATCGCTGCTCCCGAATCGACTCACCGATAAGAGGGACGTGCCGACGCGCACTTCGCTGCGATAAAAAAGCTGACGGCGGATAGCGCGGAGACAAGCAACACCGTCCATTCGACGGCGACATATCCATCCGTCAATCCCCAGATGCTGGCCGCTGCGATGGGCGCGATGCCCTTCGCAATGTTCGACGGAAACGACAGCATGCCGCTGATCGCGCCGTAGCCCTCCGTCCACAGAAACTGCTGGACGATCGTGCCGCGCAGGATCGTCATCATTCCGTTGGCGGCGCCATAGCAGAGCGCGAAGATCCACAAAAGCGCAGCGGATTTGCCAGCCACAATCAGGACGACCGTCGAGACGGGAAAGAGTGTCACCACGATGAAACCAACTGTCGTGATGGTGACCTTGCGATCGAATGCGAACCAGACCGCGCGGGCGATGACTTGCGCGGGTCCTATCAGCGCCATGGTGATGTCCAGGACCGTGTTGGTGACGCCGCGCTCGACCATCAACGGGACCAGATGAAATGTGAGCGCGGCGAAGGTCGCGTAGTAGGTTGTGAAGCACAGTGCGAGCGCCCAGAAGGTAGGCGTGCGCAGTGCACGTCGCGTTGCCGCAGCATCGACCGCCGTGCGCTCCGCGCTCGGCTGGGCAGCGTTCGGGTCGATTCGTGAGGAGCGGATTGCGAAGACATGAATCGGCAGGCAAATGATTAGATTGCACGCGGCAAGTGCGACGAGCGCGAGACGCCAACCGGCCAGATCCACGAGGAACTGCGTGACCGGAATGAAAACCGTGCTCGCGAATCCCGCAACGAGCGTCACCAGTGTGATCTTGGTCTTGTATCGCAGCGGATAGCGATGCGTGAGCACGGCGAAGAGCGGGTCATAGAAGGTCGCAGCCATCGACAGGCCCAAGCCGATCCACGCTACGAAGAGAATCGTGAGCGACGATGTGGCCGACCACATCAGAAGCATGGCGGCCGCGATCAGCGATCCAATGGCCATGATTCGACGTCCGAGCCCGTGGTCGATCCATTTGCCCACCGGATACGCCACGAAACCCGAGACCAGCAGTCCGAGCGAGAGGGCAGCATTCGTGGACGTGCGGCTCCAGCCCATGGTCTGCTCCATGGGTACGACCAGCAGCGAAAACGAATAGTAGACCGAGCCCCACGACACCAGTTGGGCGAGCGCGAGCGCCCAGGTGGCCAGCGATTCGGCGCGATCCGTCGAGTTACTCGACTTCACTGTCGTCGGTGTCGGCGTTCTGTGCGCTGTGCTCATGGCTCATGGCTGCATTGGCGAGGACGGAAACTGATGCCGGAGCCTTCTCTTTACGCTCACTGTACCGGTCGGTCAGGTAATCTGAGCGGTCGCGCACGAGTAGCGTGAACTTATACAGTTCCTCCATCACATCGACCACACGATCGTAGTACGACGAGGGCTTCATGCGACCGCTCTCATCGAACTCCTGGAACGCCTTGGCTACCGAACTCTGATTGGGAACGGTCACCATGCGCATCCAGCGGCCGAGCACGCGCAAAGCGTTCACCGCGTTGAAGGATTGCGAGCCGCCCGACACCTGCATGACCGCGAGTGTTCGCCCTTGCGTCGGCCGGATGCTTCCGGAGTCGAGCGGCAGCCAGTCGATCTGGTTCTTGAACACGCCGGTCAGCGCGCCATGTCGTTCCGGGCTGCACCAAACTTGGCCTTCGGACCAGATGGACGCTTCGCGCAATTCGAGGACCTTCGGATGGTCGGCGGGCACGCTGTCGGCGAGTGGCAGACCATGTGGATCAAACACTCTGGTCTCGGCGCCTAACTTGCGAAGGATGCGCTCAGCCTCGAGTGTCAGCAAGCGACTATAGGAGGTCGGACGGAGCGAACCGTAGAGCAGCAAGATGCGCGGCGGATGATCCGAGATCGTCCGGGGTTCGAGCTTTGTGAGATCGGGCGTGTCGAGATGAGAAAGACTGACGTTCGGAAGATCGGTGGACATCGTATGGAAGCGGCTAAAGAGCTACGGGGTGATGGGGCGTGAGAGCAAAATCGCTGTGGCCGGGCACAGTTCAACGGCCTGGCGCGTGGCGAGGATCGCGGCAGGCGCGGTCTCGCGGCTCACAAGGTTGAATCCGGTCTTCTCGAAGAAGGCTTGTGCGTCAGTCGTAAGGAGCCACGCAGTTCTGGCGTCCGCGTCGAAGGCCTGACGCAGCAGCACCGCAACGAGATTCCGGCCGATGCCCTTGCTTCGACAGCTTGGCTCGACTGTCACCGAGCGGATCAGCACATCGCGCCCGTATTGTTCGAAGCCGCCGTATCCGACGTGCGAACCGGCAAGCGTCGTGAACCCGAAAAGCGGCGCTGCGGTTCGTTGAGGTCATCGACCGGGAGGCCGTCACGGACCAGGGCCTTGACCAGACCGACGTCACTTCCGACGGTCTCGTGTGCAATGATTATGGCGCTCACACTCGCTCCTCAGGCCGTCTCGTACCAGCGCTGCGAGCGATTCACGACGCCAACCACCAGCAGCATGACTGGCACTTCGATCAGTACGCCAACGACTGTCGCCAGCGCCGCGCCAGACTGGAACCCGAAAAAGCTGATGGCGGTAGCAACGGCCAGTTCGAAGAAGTTGCTCGCGCCGATCAGACTGGACGGACCCGCCACGCAGTGCGCGACCCCGAGCTTGCGGTTCAGCAGATAGGCCAACCCGGAGTTCAGAAACACCTGAATGAGAATAGGGACTGCGAGCATCGCAATGACCAGCGGCTCCCGGACGATTGCTTGCCCCTGAAACGCGAACAGCAGCAACAGCGTGGCGAGCAGCGCGCAAATCGAATAAGGCCCGAGGCGGGACACCGTGCGATTGAAGTGGGTCTCACCCTTCGCGAGCAGCACGCGACGCAATAACTGCGCGATGACGACTGGAATGATGATGTAGAGACCCACCGACGCGATCAGCGTATTCCGAGGAACGGTGATGGCGGACAGGCCAAGCAACAGTGCCACGATCGGCGCGAATGCGACAATCATGATCGCGTCGTTCAGCGCCACCTGCGACAAGGTGAAATAGGGATCGCCCTTGCAAAGCTGCGACCAGACGAACACCATCGCCGTGCAGGGGGCGGCAGCCAGCAGAATGAGGCCGGCAATGTAGCTGTCGAGTTGCGCTGCGGGCAACCAGGCGGCGAAGACGTGGCGCACGAATATCCAGCCCAGTAGCGCCATGGAGAAAGGTTTGACGAGCCAGTTCACGAACAGCGTAACGCCGATCCCGCGCCAGTGGCCCTTGACCTGCGCCATCGCGCCGAAGTCGATCTTGATGAGCATCGGAATGATCATCACCCAGATCAGCACGCCCACCGGCAGATTGACCTGCGCCAATTCCATGCGACCGATCGCCTGAAAAGGGACGGCAACCACTGGCCCAGCGCGATGCCCGCGACGATGCACAGCGCAACCCACACCGTCAGGTATCGCTCGAAGAAGCCAATGACCGGACGGCTCGCGCGAGCGACCGAATCAGTGCTGCCCATTGGATTCCTCGGCGGGACGTTCGCCAATCGCGCGCACTTCATTCTGGGCGGCATTGCGATCGAGTACGTGCAACGGCAGGTTCACAAACTGGCTCACCCGCGTCAGAATCTGCCGATAGACCTTGGTGAAGACCGCGCGCTTCTCTTCGTCGCTGCCCACGAATGCGGCAGGGTCTTCAAAACCCCAGTGCGCGGTGATCGGCTTACCGGGCCATATCGGGCACACCTCGCCAGCCGCCTGGTCGCACACGGTGATCACGAAGTCCATTTGCGGCGCGTCGGGTGCACCGAACTCATCCCAGCTCTTACTGCGCAGCCCGGCCGTGTCGTAGTCCAGCGACTCGCAGCGCTCGATCGCAAACGGATTGACCGCGCCTGACGGGTGACTGCCTGCGCTGAACGCGTGGAATCGACCCTTGCCTAGCGTGTTAAAAGCGCCTCGGCCATGATGCTTCGGGCACTGTTGCCCGTGCAAAGGACCAGAATGTTGTAGGTCTTGTCGTTCACGTCTTGCTCCGATTGAGATCTGCGCCGGCGCAGCAGGCATTTGAAGAAACGCGGGCTTCGCGCGAACGATCGCGCGACTCTCCATAAACAGGGGCGTGCTCAAGCGTTTGAAACGTCTCCCATGCGACGCCCTGTGGGTCCACGGTCCAGGTCTTATCCGACTTTGCATAACAGCAGGTCGTCGCCGTCTGATTCGTGACAGGCAATTCAGCGCTCGCGAAACGCGCTCGCATCTCGGCAAGTTCCTCGTCCGATTCGACCTGAATGCAAGGTGATCAATGCCGGGCTTTACGCCACGCTGCGAAATAGCGAAGTTGACCTTCGGATCGCTCAACTCCCATTTGCGGTAGTGCGACTTCGATACCGTCGGTTTCGCGCCTCCAAACATGGCAACGTAGAACCGGGTGCTCGCATCAATATCTTCGACAGCAACGTGGATGTGCATGCGTTTCATGATTTAGCTCCTTGGCACTGCGACACAGCTTGAACGGAACAGTCAGCGCCCGCACAGCAGTTCTCGGTCAGAAACCCGAGCAGTGCGTTCATCGCATCGAAGTTGGCTGAATAGAAGATGAACCGTCCCTTCTGCTCGCTGTTGACGAGGCCCGCATGCGACAGGTCTTTAAGGTGGAACGACAAGCCAGACGGCGAGAGGCCAAGCTGCTGAGCAATCTCACCAGCCGGCATGCCTTCGGGGCCCGCGACAACCAGTGCGCGGAAGATCGCCAGGCGCGATTCATGAGCGAGCGCGCCGAGCGCGCGTACAACGAGGTTCGAGTCCATGGCGGCATCATAGACCTGTCGATTCAAAGATTCAAGTAATCTTGAAACGATGCGGCCACGGTGTTTGATGGTCAATTAGGGACGGTAGATAGCGAGTGGAGGGAAGAAAGTTGAACCCGCCCTCCAACCCTCAAACTCGAAATCTTGGGCTAGAATACCTGTATATTTATACAGTACTCCTGGAGCCAGATCGTGGGTCGGCCTGTCTTAGCCGCACAGCAGTTACGCACGCCCGAGGAACGGGCGCGCTCCCTCGATGCTGCGCTCGACAGAAATATGTATTCGGAGTCGGGGGGAATAACACTTTGGCAAGGATCCGAAGTCGCGCCTGCAGGAGTTCCTCCAAGCGCGGCACATTCCTGTGCCGGCCTACAGCATTATCGCGGTACTGGATCATGAACAGCCCCGCCGCTATCAGAGCGAGTGCGTGGTCAAGACACTCCGCCAACGGACGACCGGTATCGGTCTGAACCGGCGGGCGGCCGAGCGCGAGGCGGCGCAGCGCATGCTATCGATTCTCGAGCAGTCCGCGCCAACTTGAGCGGCCATCGCTATCTCGAAAGGGCCTCGGACTAACCGCGTTTTCTCCGGCGCTTTGTCCAGGCGCTCGAATATCCTCTTGGTTCGGCGGCAGGTGTGCCTTTGATCGCAACTCGTGGATATCGTGCGTAGCATGGCCACGCTGATGGAGCCAACATGCTGCAAGACACAACGTTACTCAGCGAGATTCACGGGCTGAATCGATCGTACCTGTCCCTCCTCCAACGATCGCTCCGTGAGGATTTCGCCGCTGCTACTCGCGGGTTCGAGCTATCCGCCGAGGTTGGGCAAGCCCTGGTGCAATGTTCTCCGGAGAGGCTCGACAAACTCGCGCGAACCCCTCAGTTGCTTTTGCGGTTCCATTTCAACGACGTTCAGTTCCTTCAGGCGCTTGGGGCAAAGATCGCTCCGGGTGCGAGCTCAGAAGTCCAGCCGGATGACGCCCTGTCCGCTCAACCGACGTCGCGAACGAACGATCGCGGCGCCCTATTAAGAATGCACCCATGATAGCTCCAACCGGTTTGAGGCAAGTTTGTTTGAACAAACTTAACTCGGCTAATTGGAATCTCAACGCGGCCTCACGTCATTCTTGCGGCACCCCGCTTCCTTCAGGTAAGCTTCTTTCAGCCGTTCGGTCGGCACATTTCCAGCCTCATCAAATCCTTCTTCGGCTCCTCACTCAACTGAAGGTCGTTCAGTTGAGCGTCGGACTCCACCCGGCACTGCGATCCCCATACCCGAACGGATCCCCAGTGTCCAAGGCGCTCTCTCCTTTTCAACCGCCACATCGTGGCACCCAGGAGAGCACCATGAACCGCAATCTTCAAGCCTTCGGCATTGCCGGCTCGCAGCACGAAGTCGTGTTCAGCGACCAACTGATCCCCGTTCAGGAGTTCCGTACGGAACTGGACCAAGTCATGGTGCACGGTGGGGTCGACAAGCTTCTCACCCATCTGACGAATGGCGGCAACGTGACGCTGTTCGACGAGGACACCTGGTGGGACATCGTCGACGAGCTGAAGTCATATCTCGGGAGCAAGGCATCCAACTTGTGCGGCGACTCGATCTCCGATCAGGAATCCGCGATGGTTGGCGCTGAGACGTGGGTTGAGGACAACATCTCGTGCGGCCCCCGCGCAAAGATCGTCGCCACCGCCATCGTCCTCTACGGGTACGCCAAGGCAGAAGCCATGATCCGCGGGCTCAGCACTGCGGTAGCCGCATAGAAAGGAACCTTCAAGCTACGTTGGCCGACACCTTCTCCCGGGAAGGTGTCGATCGACGCCCTAGGCCCTGAAGAGCTCGATTCCTCAGGGTTCGCGCCCGCTCCTTTTCAACAGCCAACCTGGCAGCGAAGGAGATACCCATGAATCAAACCGATTTCCCGAATCACACCCCCTGGGGAGCACCGCAGTCGACCCGCGTGATCGATGAAGGCATCGTTCGCTACTCGACCGCAAGTTATGGAGGTTACTGGCTCTCCGCCAGTCGAATTGCCGAAATGCCTGACGGGCTTCGGCCGACTGCTCACCTTGATGGCGACGGCGGTGCATGGTTTGAGGAAGACCAGGAGTCAGCGATCGTTACGCTCGCCTTTCCTCACCACTTCGACTCCGAGGCGCAGGTGTCGGCACGCAAGCTGGTAATCGACTGGATGCCGGAAATCTGGGAGGCGTGGACCGGCGAAAGGCTGTCCCCGGAAACTAGCTACACGCGCCGCCGCGAGGCGTTTCTTGAGCAGCATCGAAACGAGCTGCTCGTCCTGTCCGCGGTCGGAAGTTGGGACAAGCGGGTTCCGGAGGGAATGGTCGGACTGGTAGCTACACTTGGCGGGCGATCGCCGTGCGGTGAGCACGCCGGGACCGAAACCTATTGGCTTGTGCCCGAAAGGGAGTATCACGACGCTTTCGAAACGCTAGGGCACATGGGCTACTTCATTATCGATCAAGCCCGTCATCAACCGTGGTCGCGCGACGTCGACTCGGTAGTTGCATAGAGCTCAATCGGCAGCGCTGTTACCCCATCCGGGTACGGCGCTCTCGATCCATCGCTGACCACCGGTCCGCAATGGCGAGGAAAGCTATCTCTCTTGTTCACGCCCTCGAGGCACCGGGAGAAAAAGCATGAATACGATCTTGATCATCGCCGGCGCAGTTGCGTTCTTTATGATCGCGTTTATTGGAGCTGGCAACGAAACCGCTCAAACGGAAAGCGCATCGGATCCGCTCGACCGATGTGTCCGCTGTGGAAACTATCTTCCCTGCAGCTGCGACCAGAACGACGACACTTCGTATGGTCATCACCATCACCATGATCGGTGGGTAGACGACTCAATGAGTACTTCATCGTGCGAGGACTCGTACGTGGGGCATGCTGACCACCATCACAACGATGCAGGTCACTGGAGTTAAGGAATCGGGCGCGCTCACGACGAGGGCGCCCTTCAATCTTCTCGCAATGCCATCAGATCTTGCCGAGCGCCGCTCGCCAGGGCCGTGGCCCGCTCCTTTTTCACGCCTCAGGGCACCAAGAGGAGAACCATCAAATGGGAAATAGCGCCTTCACCCCGACCGACCGGATGATTGCAGCCGCGGAAGCACACCTCGCTGCCGAAATGAGCGAACGGGAGATCCGCTCGATCGTCATCGGGTTCGAAACGGAGATTCTCAAGAAGTACCGCTTCGTGGCCGCACGGACCGTGCGCAGCGAACCGGAAGAGATCATCCTCGATCCGAACCTGTCGTACCGACTTGGTGAGGCTGACTCAGCAATTTTCTTTGCTGAGTGTCGCAAGGCTCGCGCCGCCGCGCAGATTACCGTCGAGGGCGAGGATCCGGACGTTTGCCCGCTCCTCAAGGCCCGGCATGTGCTCGTGAATGCTGAGAGCGCATTAATCAAAGCGATGGGTGAGTTGCCAGCGCTGGCAGTATTCGCCGAGAAGGATTATGTGATGAGGCTGGAGGACCGTAAGAGGGTGATCGAACTGTCGCTCGGGTTGCTCGATCCGTTCGTGAGCAAAGACAGGACGGTCGCGCTAGTGCGGGACTACCTCGCACAATACCCACGGTTTGCGAAATCGATCTACTTGCCACACTGATTGTACGTCCCCCGCCCGGTTCAACCGGGCGGGCTTCTACTGCGCCCCGCCGGCCGTTCGGTCGCCGAGGCTACGCCCATCTCCTTTATCAACGCCCACTGCGGCATCAGAGGAGAATCATGAACAGCAAAGGCTACTCACCCACCAATGGCGCCGAGTTCGTGAGCTTTAATCAGTTCACGGCGGAAGCAGTCATCGTGCCGCTGATCAGTCACGGCCGAAAAGCAGACGTTCTCTTCCGCGGTCAGAGTATCGGTTTTGTCGACAAGCTCGGCGAGGATGGCTTGCGCCAAGCGCACCGAAGGGCCGTCAACAACGCCCTGTACAGCAACGAGGAGGACGACCTTCCGCATTGGCTTCATCAGCCGCTGCCATCAACGACAGCTCTCTCTGCCTACCCTGAGCTGGAACGTCTTTTCCCTCGCGCATACGCGCGCGTGATGAAGCCCACTCAGGGCGTATTAGAGCTTTGACGAAAAAGGCCCGCCAGTCAGTGACGTGGCGAGCCTGGGACGTGGTGTCGGCTAGAATCAGCGGGCGAACCGGCGATCGAGGAGCCAACGATGTGGTTCCCCGTCACCGCGGTAGTGAATCTCCCCTAACAGGCACCCCCCTTCGTCGAAGTACTGCTCTTTCGTGCCGTAGTGCACCCGCTTGCTAGGCACAATGGTAAATGCACTCGCCGATACATCGACAAGTGGGCGCACCGAGAGCCCTTCAGCCAAAACCATGCGTGCCCACGCGTCGAGGCAGGCAATACTCATCGGGTCATGGCTCACGGCGGTGGTGAGGTCCAGGGCGCAAATGGCCCCCACCGGAATCTCCACCGCACCACCGGTGCGCTCCAGCAATTGCGCTCGAGAAGGCTCCTCCGACTGGAAGAACACCAGGCTGATAGGTTTGACACCTGCATCAGCCGGCACTGCAACAACCCACAAACGCTTCGATCCGTATTCGCACATGTTGTTCTCCGTGGTCTTGTAGCCTCGTGAGGCTACGACTGGGGCCGTTCGCCCCGTGAAGGCTGATGCCTTGACGGGAAGTCAGCGACGTCGAACATGCGCAGCGCAGACGGTATGAACGCAGGTTCAGCGCAGGAAATGCGCTACGTCCGGTCTCGTGCGTGTGATGATGGTTTCGCTGGAACTCTGCGGGTGGGGCGTCGTGGACGCATGCAGAGCCAGAAATTGAATGCTGCCGAATAAACGGCCTGCGCGAATGATACTTCGATTTCACAAGGGTGGACAAGCATCGTCGATTTTCAAGCGCCTATCGTAGGACCGGAAAAAATGACGATCGTCAGTCCGGTCAGTTACCCAAACGCTGACCACGCTGTGAGACGTAACTTGCTCGGTATGAGCAGCCCGAAGACCTTGATTTGGCATGAGCGCGACCTCTGCTACACTTGCGTCTACGGATGCCATCCTGACCTGCCGGCGGGTCGAACAGGCGGTTCTTCGTATCACCATGGACGACCTTTTGACTGGTCATCGAGTAATCGCCGGTTCGCAGACCACTGACAAAAGGATTGGCCATGACCCGCGTTCATCTCGACGTTCGTTCCCTTTCGCTTCTCAAATCCCACACCACTACGCAGTTGCCCGGCGTACGTTATGGCCACCGGCTTGAGGCGATCGCACAGAGCTTAGGTTTTTACACCTGGAGTTCGTTTACCCACCACCTGAAGAGCCTGTCCGACGATGCCCCAGCTGCTCGCATCATCGACATCTTTGAGATGCGCGCTCGCTTGGTCGAGATGGGCTATGTGAAGGAAGCCGTTGCTCCGCTGTCGTTCGAGAACCTCGAGGACGACGTCCACTTCATGTGTGACATCGACGGTCTCGTAGCCAGCCGGATGGCCTCATTTCGGCGCCTACTGAACGCAGAAAAGAACCTGATGCCCCGGACAACTGCAGTCGCGCGCATGGCTTACGCGAAAATGACAGCGGAGCGCTCTGACAGCCACGATAGCTTGCGTATCCCGGTGCTCGATGTGCTGCGTGACATGGGCATCGTCAGTCAGTACCGCTGTGAGTTCGGTCCGAACGACGTTGATCATGCGATAAGCGAACTGACCGATTTGCGAGCGCAACTTGCAGATCGGCGCGGCGAGACAACCGTCTCCGTGTTCTCCTCAGTGTTGGTGCCAGCCGCCGACCCAGACTTCCTGCACTACACGTTCAATCCCACTTTCTTCGCGCAAGCGAAAGTCGCTCTCGTTGGCTAGTCGCTGCGGGCCCCATCGGACGTTGCTCCTAGTTCGAAACGCGCTCGCGCACAATGACAGTGAGATGTTGACCGTATCGCTAGAACGGCTGGATGTGGTATTGTTTGCCAGCCGTTCAATCGGCACTCGAATTTACTTCAAACGGCGTCCCTGAAGCGACCACCCGATTTGCGCAGCGATGGTGGCGACGAGCTTTGACCTTGCCATCAACAGCAAGGGCCTCCGACCGGGTTTCCCGACATGTTCGACGCCTGTCGTTCGACCAGCACCGCCGCCCCCGACTCAGCATTGACTACGCGTCAGAGCCTCGCGCCGCCAGGCAAACGAAATAACTTTTCGGTTTGCTTAGTCACCGCGACTGCCGGTCGCACACCTAATTCGCCATATTCTCCGATGCCTTTTGCGGCAGCGTAGAGTTACCCCTCCTCTATTTTTTAGCCCGAGACGGGCAATGAGGAGAAAGTCATGAACGCAAAGTTTGACGGGATGATGGAGCGCCTGCTTGGGCCGAAGGGTGTCCGACCCAGCGGTCAGACCAACGCTAGCGTTGGTGGCGGCTTGGTGATGCGGACGGGCCTACCCCACCGCGGTGGCCGCTTGGCTATCCATGCATTCGAAAGCGGCTATCCGGTGATGGTGTCGGCAAACGCCTACTTCAATCCCAAGACTGGACAGGCTTGCATTCTGATCACACCAGATAGCCTTACCTCTTAACTCGGGAACGAGCGCCAATTCAGCTATGTGCGCCCCCCGAACCTCCGAAGGCCCCCGGGCCTTCAGAGGCCCTCAACTCCTTTTCACCCGCCTAAAGGCAAGAAGGAGAGAATCATGAAGGAAGAGAAGGCATCACTCACGGTAGAGCAGGCCAATGCGCTTCTGACGTTTGCAACGCGCCACGGCCGCTACTGGAAGAAGAAACTTATCGACCTCTGGCACTCCGGACGCGACGAGCGCGAGCCGGAAGGCCCGCTGCTTCGCCAGATTCGAAACAACGGTGGCCCGGGTCTGTTGGTGGACTTCAGGTTGCCGAACGACGGTCGCTGACGCGAACCATCCAGGCGCCGGGCATGCACCCGCATGTCCCGGCGTCTCTCCATCGTCCCAATCCCGGTAGCCACTCTCGTCCGGACCTCCGGTTGGGGGCCACTACACCGGCGGTCACCGGTTCCTCTGGCGCCGATATCAACCATGGCGCTTGCCCATGTGCACGCCATTCACGGGCTATCGGAACGCGCGCACTTGTACACGCAAACCCTGCTCTACGTTAGACCGCATTTCCTAACGTATAGCCTCCGCTCGAGACAGAGCCGTCTCTTGCCCACTCCTTTTTTACAGTCCAATCGGACAAAAATTGGAGAAGATATGAACAGCAACGAAGTATCGAGCGCGCGAGTCCACACGATGCCCGAACTGGAACGACTCATCGTCGATCGAGTTTTGCTCGCAGATGACAGGATCAAAGCTGGCGTTACCTTGCCCGCAGGGCACTCCTGGTGGGCTTCGGACTGTCGCTTGAAGTTCTCAGGTAGTCCGGTCCGGTCGACCGCGTGTGGCGCGTCGCTCTTCGTCCGCCGGGACGCTATCGAGGGCAGGTCGCCCGACGACTTGCTGTCGGACAAGACAACCATCAGGGCTGAAATTCGACTTTTCATGCCGGAAGCACTGTATCTCGAGGGCGGCACGGTTCGGAGGTATCGTCGTCATTCGGGCAAGAAGTACTCCGCGACGCTCTGGGTGAATACCGGACCTCATTGGGCGTTTCAGTCAACCAGCCACCTCCGGGATAAGGAGCCGTTTGTCTACGGCGACACGCTCGGGGAGATTTGCGCGGGAATTATCGAGCGAGTGAACATTGCTCTCGCCCGAGCCGCACTGTGGATCTCGGCGCAGGAAAGCGGAATGGTGGAGGCTGTATGCGCATGATCGACGGCCATATCGAATCCTACGCAACCTATCTGGAAACACTGAGCGAAAGTCTGCCGGAGTGCCATTCGGCACTGCGGGTTGAAACGGAAGCACTGCTGGTAGCGACGCAGAGTGTCCTGGACAGCTTGGAACGGTACCGCCGTGTTGTGGATGCATTGAACATCGGCCAACACCGCCACTGACGCAGTAGGAAGTGGAACCTCGAAGGAACATGAGGGAGGGAGCAGCGATGCTATCCTCCCTTCCCCACTCGCGCGGTCCAACCGCTGCCCGCCGGTTTGCGTCTCCAAGGTCGAAGGCGACACTGAAGACATATCGCTCTCTGGAGTTTCGGCTATGCGCCAACCTTTTCCTCCCTTGTCGCGCCGAGCACCCGCGAATCCCTATGCGGCGCGTGTCAGAGCGGTTCCCGTTTCAGCGACAGCCTACGAAATCCGAATCGACGACGTCCTTCGATTCGTCCTCGAAGGTGACGATCAATGGCCCTCGCAGTGGCAGCTGTTCGCCGCAGTGAACGGATCACGATCTGGCTCGTGCCTCGCATTAGAGTCGGAGCACTTTGACCTCCTCGACCAACTGGAACGAGGTTGGTACTGGATGCCCGCAGAACTCGTTGCGCCGGCACCGCGGTCGACCGGTAAGGCCGCGAAAGTAACGCGATACCCTCTACCGCTGTACCTGGCGGATTAGCGATGCTTCAAGGGAGCTCGTGCATACTCGCGTCGAGCTCGAGCGGGGCCGACGAATAGCCGTAGGTAGTTATCTGGCGCAGGTACTCCGGCAAGAACTGGTCGATCGAACCGGCACGCTCGTACTGATGGACATGGCGGCACTCGTGCGTCAGCAAGCGGCGAGTGAGCTGCGTGGGGACGATGAAGATTGCATAGCCAAGCGTCAGGCCCGAGAGGCGGGAGCTCAACAGGCCTGTTCGAACCGCAATTTCTCGAAGAACAGGATCGGTCGGCATTGGCACTTCGTCGACCAGTACCAGGCGGACACGTTCTGGGGCCTCTACGCCAACCTGGCTCGCGTCGACGAGTTCCGAAGGAGTAAGCCCGCGACCGGCGAGCAATCCCTTCTCGGCCACCTGTTTGGCCCACTGAACCGCCTTTGGCAGAATATCTGCCACATTACCGCCTTGGCTTGGGTTGTCACTCACGCTGGTCTTTCCTTCGACCGCTGGGGGATCAGTTCAGTCAGCCGAGCCTGGACCTGGTTCCGGTCCATCCCGTATGGGAAATGCGGGTTGTCGCTGTCCACCCCCTCCTGCAAGCATTCGAGAACCGCTGCGGGGTCTTTGGTTCGGTCTTTCAGCTTACAAGCCAGAGCAAGGCTGGCCAGCAACGCACGATCCCGATCGCCCATCTTTGCGAAGTCAGGCCAGACGATCTCAAGGCGCTGCCGGGCCGCTAGGCCATCGCTTCTGACGATCAAACGTGCCACCGATGACCCGAATCCGATCAGCACGATTGTGCCCACGGTGATAGAAATGGCGCGGCGCAAATCAAGCATGCTCTACACCTTCACGCCAGCAATCGCACCCATCGGAAACGTGTTGTCAATGACAGCGCGGGCCTCCTGTGGGGTGAAGCTGAAGTCGCTCAGAATGGTCTCCAAACCGTCGTCGGTCGGAACATCGGCGGTGACCCGCTCGAAGATGATCCCTTGTTTGCGCCCCCTCACCGCAACATCGGCAACAACAGCCGGCCAATCGGACACCTGGCGAGCCATTGTCGTCAAAGCGCCTTCGTTCAGGATCTGGACTCCGGCAGCTTTCATCTGGTCGAGGAAAGTTTCAAACGTTGGCATCGTGATACGTCCCTAGATGAATGGAATGGTGGCGGCCGACCGGGGCCGCTGAGCAATTGTCGTACACGGGTCGTGAAAGTCAAACCGCGAATCGAACCACCGAAAAGGTCCTTTTCGTTGCGATGGCCAACCTGTGCGCAGCGCGGCAGCGTACCTCAAGGTCGCCCGCTGCCCGTCCGCATGGACGAGTAGCAGGCTTCCTCTCAATGTTTGCTGCAAAGCAGACAAGGAGCATTTCAGCTGCCGGCGATTCACTTACCCTCGTCGGCAGCCGGGGTCCTCGACGCATACTCCACGGTCAGCCTCTCGTTCGCGGCGACGAGGAAATCCGCCTCGGCAATTGAGAGTCCGTACTCGCTCGGATCTGCATGACCGGTCATCCCGACGTCGTAATACGGAGCAGTGATAAGAACTCCGTCATGAACAATTCCGATTTGAGGATGGCCCTCTGCTGAGGTGTCGACCTCGAGGCGTCCACGAAGTGAGCCAGGAACTTCCGGCAGATCAAGGTCGCTGATGGAAACGGTCGGTGATTGTTGATGCATGATTTACCTTCCTTTTCATATGGAATCGTGGCTGGACAAGGTGTGGCACCAAGGGCGCAAGTACGTGCTCAAGGTGCCCACCCAACCACGTTGGTTCACCGCCAGCCCTATCGTGCCGGCGGTGGGATTTTCTCTATGTCGCCGCGTAGATCGTTGTGAGCCTATCGTTCGTCGCCGCGATGAACCGCACTTCTTCGGGACACAGGTTGAACTCAATGGGGTCGACGCCGCCAGGGTCCGTGACGTCGAAGGACGGTGCGGTAAATGTTCGACCCTGGTGCAAGATGCCGAGTTGCGGAAAGCCGCAAACAAGCGAGTCTACGAACACGCGCCCCTGCAGGGTAACGGGCATGCTGGCGCGAATCGTTTCAAGGTCGTCCGCCGAGATGTTCTTCATGCGGATACCCCGCGCTCGCCGGTTTTCAAGTTGCGAATCATAAGTACCTCCAGTGCTTGCTAAATGGCTGTGGATCGAAGGGAACCCTGTGTCGAGGCTCCTGCAACGCGTCACCTGAGACGGTGACGAAAGCGCGCCGCCGGTCAAGGCGGCCGCCAACGGACCGATTCGTGTGGCATGTCGCGGGAGACGTATTACCGGTGTTGGTCCGAGCAGGCGACTAGAACAAGCTCTGCTGCATACGCTCGACAGGCCACCCGTACCGCTTGAAGGCTTCCTGTATGCGTGGGCTTTCGAGATGCGACCTCAACTGCTCAATTACTGCTTCTGCGTCCCCCATTTCAAAGACGCTATCGAACTCGCGCTCCCCAAACCCAAATATGGTGAAGAACTGATACCCGGGTCGGAAAATGCCGGCTTCGAAGAGGCGCCGTGCACAATCCACGCGATCGTCAAAGCTGGACGCCCTTCGTATGCGGGGGGCGTAGTAGTACAGCCAACATCCAAGGTCGAAATGCTCGCGGGCGGCGTCAAGCTCGTTTGCTTCTTCCCGCCAGTCCAGTAACAGATCTTTCCGCGTCGCCGTGGCGCGTACATCGGTGGCGTCCATCGCCAGTTGGTTTCGTTGGTGAGACGAGATCGGCGCGTGCGTTTGGTGGATCGGGTTTCGCTTCATTGATGACTTCCTCTCTTTGCCCGATGGGCTGTGACAAGGAAGGGAGCTATCGGCTCTGCGGGACCACATGCCCAGCAGAACCTTGCGTGGAAGTTCCGCCGTCGCTCTTGCGAGCGAGGCGGGTTCCACTTTCGTTAGATGTACTCGACTACGCGGACACCGTCTCCCCTCGCACGAAAGCCGAGAAGGTTACGGACGCCGCTTTCTTCAATACTTGCATCGAGCGACCAAGTGCATGAAACACGGAGACGAACGGCGGAACACTTACCGCCTGGCCGCAGACCTCATGGCCAAAGGTCTGCGTTACGTCCTTCACCAGATCTTCCCAGATTCCCTTGCAGCGAGCATGCTCCCTTACTGTCGGAATCCGCAGGAGATCGGAGGATGTCGGATGCTGAATGAAAGTCCCCGTGCTCTGCCGCTTCGCGAGCGTCTTGTTGAGTGTCGGGACCCTTGTCGATTCGTCGGTGACGATCGTCATCTTGAACCCCTTCCCTTCGGCCGCGTCCCGCTCTTGCTTCGCCTTGAGGTAGAGCAGCGGAGACCAGCACTTGTCATCGAGCGCGACGACATCCATGACTTCGCCGAGCTTTCGCGTTCGAGGTTCCGGACGTTCGACGTGGTCGAACGAGAACTCGATCCCGTGCGTAACGGCGACGATGCACATCCGCTCTCGATGCTCGAGCATGTTCCACTCCGCCGCGTTGAGTACGGTTTCGTGGATAACGTACCCGAGATCCCGCAGCATCGAACGTGCGATCGCGGCAGATGCGGTATTCAGCCAGCCAGGCACACACTCGATTACGACAAATGCCGGAGACGTATGCGCGACGGCCGCCAGGAACGGGACGACGAGGTGCCCAACGTCCGGATGTGACTCGGGGAAGAGAAGCTTGCGCTTTGTTCGTCCTGCGTTCGACGCCCCACTGCACGGGATCCCGATCACCAGGCCGTCGAGCTTCGGGAGTTGGGACATCTGCGGATTTCGGTGATGGTGATCAGGCGTTTCGGCGAACGTGATCAGTTTGGAAGGTGGTGTTGCGCGGTCAATGGATTATAGCGAAGGTGATCACGATCAGGATGCGGAGGACTGCTTGGCGTTGGTCTTTCGCATCGACTCGCCCTTCAACGGCAGCTTGTGGGCCTGATGGACGAGCCGGTCGAGGATCGCGTCGGCGAGCGTCGGGTCCTGAAGCCAAGCGTGCCAGTGTTCCAATGGCAGTTGGCTGGTAATGATCGTGGAGCGCGTGCCAACGCGATCGTCGAGCACTTCGAGCAGATCGTTTCGGGCACCCTGATCGAGATCCTGCAGCCCCCAGTCGTCGAGCAGCAGGACGTCCATCTTGGCGAGCTGCGCGAGCCGCCGCGTGAAGCTGCCGTCGCCGTGAGCGATCTTCAATTCCTCGAACAGCCGGGCAACGCGGACGTACATCACGGAGAAGCCTTGTCGGCAGGCCTGCTGACCGAACGCGCACGCAATCCACGTCTTGCCTGCGCCGGTCGGCCCCGTCAGGATGAGGTTCTGCGCGTTACGGATCCAGTCGCAACCGGCAAGTGCGGCGACGACGCTCTTGTCGATGCCGCGGCTCTGCCGGTATTCGATGTCCTCAATGCAGGCCTGGGGATTCTTGAGTTTCGCAGACTTCAGCAGCCGTTCGAGCCGCCGGGTATCGCGCCAGGCGAGCTCGCGCTCGACGACCATGCCGAAGCGCTCTTCGAACGACAGGCTGGTGCTGGCGGTCAACGCCGTTTGTTCCTCGAACGCGCGGGCCATGCCGTCGAGCTTCAGGGACTTGAGCTGGGTTAAGGTTTGCTGCATCAACATTGCGACCTCCTTGGGTCAGTGGTAATACTCGGGCCCGCGCACGTTCTCGTGATCGGGCGAATGCCATTCGGCGGGCGGAATCGGGAGCATCGGCTGTCGGTCCAGGCCGGATTCGAGGATCGACAGCACGGAGCGGCGGGTCGGTGAGCCGATCACGAGCGCCCGCTGGCAGGCGGCTTCCAGCCGTTCCTTGCCGTACTTGCGCGAGAGCGACAGCAGTCCGAGACAGGCACGGTACCCCATCTCGGGATGGGGCCGGTTGGTCAACAGATGTTTGACGATCGCCTCGGCACCGGGACCGACCGAGGCGCCCCAGTTCAACAACCGGCCTGGCGTCCATTCCATGTGGGCGCGGTGCGCCGCCGGCATATGCTCAGGCAACGTCGTATGCTTGTTCCGGAGTCGGCTGCGGGCGTGGGCGGCAACGCGCTTGCCGCGGTGCAAGATCTCGACGCCGTGGCGCGTCACGCGGGCATAGACTTCCTGGCGCACGAGGCTGTGCGGGACGCTGTAATAGTGGTGATCGACTTCGACGTGGTAGTCGATGTTGACGCGGCACTTCACGAAGGTCGCGATCTCGTATCGGCGTGTCGGCAACGGGCGCAGCGCCGGGCGGTCTAGCCGCTCGAACCATTCGCGGCGGTTGCCGTCGAGCTTCTTGAACGGACGCCGGTTCAGGTCGGTGATCAGCTTGCCGATCGCCTTGTTCAGCTCGGCCAGGCTGTAGAAGCGGTGGTTGCGCAGCCGTGCGAGGATCCAGCGCTCGACGATCTGCACGCCGACCTCGACCTTCGCCTTGTCCTGCGGCTTGCGCGGCCGCGCCGGCAACATGGCGGTCGCGTAGTGGTTCACGAAGTCCTGCGTGGTGTTGCCCAGCACCGGTTCGTACCGGTCCGCCTTGGCGATCAATGCCTTGGGGTTGTCGGGCACCAGCAGCTCGGGGACACCGCCGTAGAATTCCAACGCGTCGATCAGGCTGCCGATCCAGTCGGGCATGGCCTCCGAACGCGTCGCACATGCATAGGTGTAGTTCGAGGCGCCGAGGACGGCCACGAACACGTGAGCCTTGAACGCGATGCCGCCGTCGCGACCGAGGATCGGCACAGTTTGCCCGGCGAAGTCGGCGAACAGCTTCTCGCCGGCGCGGTGTTGCTGGCGCATCGAGCGCTTCAGCGCCGCAGCCCAGTCCTTGTACCGCTGGCAGAACTGCGTATAGCGATAGGTGCGTTGGCCTGGGTGAGCCTCGACGTACTCCTCCCAGAGCAGTTGCAGCGTCACGCCCTTGCGGCGCAGGTCGCGGTGCATCGCCGCGTAATCCGGTTCGACCCGGCGGGTCGGGACCGCGGTTTCCTCCGGCAGGTCCAACCTGATCTCGAGCTCGTCGTCGGCGAGCGGTTCGACGGTAGCCCAGTCGAGGCCCGCCGCGCTCGCGCGGGCGGCGTATGCCGAGATGGCGCCGACGCTGATGCCGATCGCGCGGCTGATCTGGCGGTGCGACAGGCCGCACGCCCACTTCAGCCGCAGTACTTCCTTCAGTTTGCGCATGCTCATCCGATGTGCCGGCATCAACCTGTCCCCTAAAAAGGATCAAGGCTAACGCCCGTCGTTGATCACATGCGCAACACCACCGCCGAGCCGGAACGGCTATCCCGTTTCGGTCGCGTGATCAGCTGTTTCGGTTCGCTGATCACTCATTCCGGGAACGTGATCACCCGCTTCGGCAAGATGATCGCTCGTTTCGGAAACCGGTGATAAGTGATCACCTTCGACCGAAACGACCGATCACCATCAATCGGAACCACTGATCACGTTCAACCGAAATCGCTGATCACGCTCGCCGAAATACGCAGGGACATCACCCAACCATCAAACACGACCTCTTGCATGGGCGCAGTTAGCAGCACTGTTTCTGCGTCGAAGACCGGGTTGTGCGCGAGTGCGTGCTCCATGCAATCCTCACGGATCTCATTCGCGATCGCGAGGCGAGTTCGGATCCCCGCTTCCGCCAACCCGGTATGGGCGGCCCGATCGAGAATTCCGATTCCCGATGAGAACGAGCCCATCAACAGCGGCTCGTCACCCTTGAGCTTCTCCCGTAACCGGTCGACACGTTCCTTCGCCCGGACCTCGGACGCGACAGGCAGCACGAAGATGCGGCGCATCTGAACGACGATCCGCACCGCGGCGAGCCCCATCCGAACGAAGATCCCAAGAAGGCTTTCGTTCTGAATGTCGATAACCGGCACCTCCCGATCGCCCACAACCTTTTTCGATACCACACGCGTGCCTTGTTCGTTCGCTTCGAGCGTGAGCATGCACTTCTTCTCGTCCAGGGTAACGCTTATCTTCATCCCGGGCTGAAACCCTGCGCGACTTGCTTGTCCTCCTTCGATCCACAGGCGGGGCGTGCCCTTGTTGCTCCCTAGCTTGCGGATCTCCACCCCTCGAAGCGGCGTTTTGTCTTTCATAGGTTCTCTCCTTAGTGCCCTATCGGACGGATAAAGGAGCGAGCGAAGCTCAGCCGGCGTCACTCTCGCCGGCTGAACGTGCGACCACTCGCCACCCCATGCGAGGGGTGACGACGGACGCTTCAGTTGTGGGTCATTCGGTCCGCACTAGGCGGCAGCAGGAAGTCCAGCCACACGCCTTTCGAGCGCCTCGATCTTCTCAAGACAATCGCTCACGCCGTAGAAAACTGCCTTTTCGAGAGCGGCGTCGTCAACCAGAGGAATGTCGATGGTGTGCCTCGTGTTGTCGGCATCGTTGACGTAGGCGCCCAGACGCTTGAAGCGCCCCTCGGGTCCGAGGACGTCATAGAGCATCAGGCGAATGCTTGCCTTTCCGTCGTGACGCACGAGTCGCAACTGAACGGACGAATCGACTGTCGGGCGTTCGTAACCGATCGGCTGATTCGCCGTTGCCCACAAGACGAACCGAGTGCTCAAGTCATGGTTCAGCATCACGGGCACGAGGCTGCCGTCGAGGCGCACGAAGTGTGAGTAATCGATACCCTGCCCGGCAAACTTCACGCCGCGAAGGTGACCGTACGCTTGTTGCACGTGCGCTCGATAGGCCTTGATCGTGGGAACTGCCGGCGCGGCTTCGGCGCTCAGATGCCATGTCTCGTCGATGCAGTGCGCGAGAGTCGAATTGATGATGGGATTTCGGGTCAAGATTTTCTCCTTAGATGCCACTTGGGGCTGGTCACAAAGGAGATGCAGTTCAGCCGGACGCGAGGCCGGGTGAACAAAATGAGGTATCGCCAGCCCGTATCGGGCCGGCGTCTGTTGCGTTGGTTAGGATGTTGAACTCGACTGATCTGAGTTCCAGTTCTCGATGCTCGCCCCATCCGGCGTCACACCCGGATCCAAGATCAGGAGCGCGCACTGGCCGAGGCTGACTCGTGCCGGGTCGCGATACTCGGCAGCATGCCCTTTCTGGAGGCCGTCCTTGAGCCCTCTTCTGTAGGCCGCGTTTCGAAAGGCGATCGGATCGTGCACGACAAGGTGGAACGTGACACGAATGGCCGTACGAGTCTCGTGCGATGAGACCGCCCCGCCGCGCTCGGCGCGGGTTGGTTTGCTCTTGACGTCCATGTGATTCTCCGCGATGCCCAGGAAGGGCTGTTGACAAACCGCGGCACCACTCGGCAAGGCATTGCCTGGCGGAGCGTTTGAGGCCGCCAGTCTGTCGTCGGAATCGCGGGCCCTAGCGCTCGTATCTTGACCTTCTCTGAAATGCCGTCAGCCGCCGCCCCCATCGATGTAACTTGGGTCGATGATTACCACTTGGCCTGAGTCCACCGCGACGTCGCCAATGCGCTCCCAATTTGGGCTCACGGTATTCTTACAAGTCATTGATTTTCTCCTTTTGCCGAGTTTGGCACGTTGCAAAGGAGAGAGTAAGTACTCAGCGAGGCTGGAACTCCTGGCAGAGTCGGCTTGAGGACAGATAGACGAGGATAATCGGTGAGGGGTGTTGCCGAATCAACGGCTCGAGGACTATACCACGCCCGAACGTAGAGCGGTCGCGCCGGCATCCTCGAGAGGATGCGCGGCGTGACCAGAATCATTGGTTCCTGATTTTTGCGTTCAGCTCCCCAAGGTAGATGAGAATCGGCACCGCCTCGTACTTCACCGTGTTGAGCCGCTCGACCACCTGCGTGTTGTATGTTTCAAAAAGGACGGACTGCGTGTCCTTCACTCGAATTACCCAGCTGGCTGAAATCATTCTGATCCTCGCGTCAAATCCGCTGTTGCATCAGAATCAGGACCCGCTCCTTGATGTACCTGGGCCCGTAATGCAGGTGCTTCGGCGAGAGCTTCAGGTACGCCCCGTCCGTAAGCTCGCAGACGACTCGCGCTATTTCCTCTGCGGCCTCATCGGCTGCTACGAGCTCGACCGCCTCATCGGGAGTTCGCCCTTGAACCCAATGGGGGGCGTACGCGGTGCGCTTCGCATAGGACTTGATCCTCTCTTCAACCTGAGACAGCCACCCCTCAAAGTCGCTGGGTAGCCCTGCCGCCTCGAGACTGTTGCGCGCCAACGCGGACAAGACACCGGGGTCGAACGAGCTTGCATACAGTTGCTGTACTTGATTGCTCTTCATGGCCTCTCCTTCTGCTCGATCACGAGCGATTGACAGGAAGAGAGCTGGACGCTCGGCCGGAAGGGTTCCGGCGGAGCAAGAGATGGGCGCCGTTGCGCGTTGGAGGCATGATGCCGAATAAACGGCTACTGCAACTATAGCAGTTTAGATCGGCCGTTCAAGCCCACCGGCTTCGATGGATGCATGCCTCTGCGCGGCCTAGATTCACCCAGCCGGGGCAAGGACCCCTACTAGGCTTGCGGCCGCACCTGGTTTTGCTGCCGGCGCCCGAGGCTGAATCGAAGGTTCAGCCGGCGCATGATGACGAGTCGAAACAAAGCGACAGATGCAGCGAATGCGCCGAAGCTATACGTCAGGTGGCGAGCCGCGTGGGCGACGGTATTTTTCTGATGTCCAAGCTGAACCAGTTTCCATACCAGATCGAGCTCGAACCATACAGCGAAGCCAAATGCGATCATCACAAACTCAGGATTGGTGCGGTTGGCCCGCAGAAGGTGGCGCCACCCCCAGACGATCCACATGCATACGGCAAAGATCCAAATCGCTGGGACGATATCGATAGCGCTGTAGGCCGTTTTGCGAAAGGTGTACAGGACGCCAACGACGGCCACCGATCCAACCAAGCGAATACCGAGGCGAATGACCGCACTGCCTTGCCACAACCTCACCATGCCCGCTCGCGACGGCGCACACCGCCCGATGGTCCGACCCGTGGTTCGGAGCCAACGGTCAGCCGTCGGAAAGCGCCGTGCGACAAGCGCGCGAACATCCAACCTTCTGGAGCGACGCCGACTATCAGTCGCAAAAGCGGGGTCCATATGATGCAACGTGTGACAAGCGAGAAATCCCGCTAAGCCGCAACAAAGTCCGAAAAGCAAATGCTCTATGTTTGCGACGGCGTCCAGATCCTTGAACTGCGCACGGATCCAGTGCCTTCCTTCGACTACGAAACCTACCTTGGCGATCGCAAGACTACGGTCAAGCTCAAGCGCCACGTACAACAGTGCGCCGACGATCAACGTCCATGTATACATTCGGAACGAAAGCCATCTGATTTGGTCACCTTCGCGCGAATCAGAGGGTGCGAAAGCGCGCTGGCCGGATTCATGATCGTCAAGTGTGGTCATCCTGATTTCTTCCGCTTCTCGTGTCACGATTGGTATTAGTTAGCAACCTCGTGGCGCCGGAGCCCTGCAGGTTGTAGCGCTCCGCTGTATGGCACTCGCTGTCGTCTGGCTGGCGCCCGTCCCCGACAATCGTTCATAGGACGCCGCCGCTTACTCTCGGTCCAGCTTTTCCTTCCGGCGCTCATCACGTCGGTCCATCTGAAGCACGAGCATTGTGAACACTACGAACAGTTCCGGGCCTCCGTGAATCTCGACGTCGTGCCTATCTCGCATGGTAATCAAGCGTCCGCGGGCTTTCGCGAGCGTTGCTCCGCGCCTGCTGACATGGAACTTGAAGTCCCAGAGATTGCCTGTGACAGTCGATCCGTCCCCGGGACCGCCAACAGCGTAGTATTGGCGCGTGAACGAGAGAAGCTTTCGTTTGATTTGGAAGGTGCCCAGCTCTCCCTTGATGTCCCAAGTCGGCGCCCAGGAAAGGAGCCGACGACGGATCGTGCCAACCTGTTCATCGCCTTTGAAGACGCGCCAAGTGGGCGAGAACGCTGCGAACTGCCCTTTTCCTCGATACGCGAGCCGTCCTTCTCTGTCGGTGATGTCAATCGCACCCCTTACCGACAAAAGCTTGTTCGCGACGCTTAGAACCCTCTTCGACGACTGTTCCAATTCGTTGTCCTAGTTCGTCAAGTTAAGCGATGGTGCGGAATTGCACTCTTGCGGCCGCTTCGCGAATATCTCGCGAGCCGCCTTTAGCATTTGGCTGTAGCCCGAGTCGCCCTGACTGAGCTTTGCCTCGGCGATCGCCAGCATTTCAGTCTCAGATTTATGAAGCCTCGGCGCAGTCGTGTAGTGATCGATCTCGAACTGCAGGTCGACGGGCAGGCTCTGCGAATTCTTCTTCGCAAACAGGTTATTCAAGATGTTGATCTGCTTACGGACGTCGCCGTCTGGCGGCCGAACGAACACTGGCTTGCCGGCAACAATCACCTCGTTACGAACTAGCATCGTTCTGTCGTTCAAACACACCAGGTTCCCGTCCGGAATGACCAGCTTTGTCATACCCCGCTTCAGTCGCAACAGGTTCTTCAATCGCCCCCGCCGGTCATCATGCAGGTCATCCGCCTCACGCGTGACCAATAGCGGATTTATGGCGGAGTATGCCTCGACGATGACGCCGCACCGTCGGGCAATCGACGCAATTTGTGGGAGTGCAAGTTGCCCTGTATCGTGAACCAGGGCGTACCGCTCGGTTCCGAAGAACACGAGGACGCAGGCCGCCGAAATCCCTGCAGTGAAGAACCCATCGGCGCAGGCGCTGGCGGTCGACAGGACTCCCGCACCATCTTGCGAAACTTCAACCAACTTCATGGCCCATCCTCTCAATAGGACCCGATTGGGCGAAAACCAGCGCCGACGCGATAAACGCCACCGTCGCGGCGACGGCCGACGTTCGAGTTATCCCGACAACGCTGTCCTCCCTCTTACGTGGCCCGGATCGTGCTGACGTGACGCCGGGAGATCCAGTGTAGCTATATCGGCAATCCAATGCTTTTCTTGAGGCCAGGGGCCGCATTTCGCACAGGCCGGGCGTCAATATGGCGAGATCGCGAGGTATCCGAAGGTCCCATGTGGGCTCTCACAACAGTCGACGAAAGGAACACGCGACGATAAAAAAGGCCCGCCAACATCCCACAAAGGGATGTGGCGGGCCGATTGTGAGTAATCCGTTCTCTAGTGGCTGGTACCAGTCAGAATCGGCGACTTGCCAACCTGATAGCTGCCGCCAAGACGCGTGCTTAGCGCACTGCCTCACCGCCCCGTTCCACGTGCCGGACAACGTCACCACGTGAGCCGATGGGTCTGCCTCTCATATCGAGGGCGAACCCCTCCGTCACGACGCCATTACTGTCAAACTTGACATGAAAGTCAATCTTGAGCCGGTCCGAGTCGCACGACGTTTCGCCAGTCCCGAGGTAGCAGACGTCGACGAACCGCTGCAGATGCTGGCGAGAAATCAGGTTCCATTCGCGCGGCCCGATCACCTCAATGTCCGTCGGCCATACATATTCATTGAGCACCCGTTGTCCCGCGTCATGCCGGTCGGCTGCACATGCGCCACATTCCCACTTGAAGTCGTAGGGAACGTGCGTTCGATAAAAATCGAAGTCTGCCTCGGTTGCCGGCCGAAGCCGCGTGAACCCCGGTGAGACGACTGCCGGTCCGTTTAGCCAGTTCCGTCCACCTCGAATGACGCTGCCGGTCAGGACGCCAATGATGTTCCGATTCCCTTCGATGACGTAGCCGAGGGTATTTTCATCCATCACGACGTACTTGACGCCCGCGGGGAGCTCCGATTGATTTGCGCTAACCATTTCAACTCCGTTATGCCCGTTTGGGCTAGTGATCAAGAGATGAACGCATGTTCGGCCGGACTGATGACCGGCGGAACAGAAATGCGAGTGCGCCCGCCGCTTTCTCCGAGGAGAAAGCGGCAGGATCACCTTGAGGTTTGCGTGAAAGATCAATCAGCGGTCGTCGACACCGAGATCAGCTCGAAGACTTCCAGGAGAAGGTCCATTTCGGACGAGAAGAAGCCGAGATAGTTGTGACCGCATTCGTCGCTCTTGTACTCCGTCTCACCAGGTGGAAGCGCGTACCAGCCGTGCGAAAGGCCATTGTTGCAGATACGGTAGCCGGCCCGCTCGATCGCCTCGCGGCGGTGCGCGTCAACAAGTACGTCCCAGCCGCGCTTTGTCGCGTTTAGATACCGGCCATCGTCAGTTGTCACTTCGATGTACGTGATTTTTGCGTCCTGATAGCGGTAGCCGTGGACTCGCTCTTGTCGACTCATCCATTCGGCGACTGCAGCGCTGGCCTGCTCGTCAAGACCAATGCTTCGGTCGAAGCACGCCGAGCACCCCGAGAGTTCGACGTTCGTCGTCCGGTAGCCGTCTCGCGAAACACTAAACACGACGCGGCACGCGTTCCATTGCGGCTCGGTGACGAGAATATTGCGATCCATCGTTTTTCCCCTATGCCCTAGTGGGCGTTGCAAAGGGGGCTGCTCGGCGGAGGCACTGCTCTGCCGAACCAGAAGTTTGATTTGTAGCTTCCCGTCTTGATCCCAGAACAGGGCGGAAAGGGATTGAGTCGGCCAACTGGGGCTAGTAGTGCGTCGGAGAGGCGAACGGGCCTTTTCACCCATTTCGATGGCGCATGCCGACCAAACGGCTAGTTGAAATATATCACGCCCTTGATCCAACCATCTGGGCCGGGCTCGAACGGGAAAAGTTTCGCGCGGCTCAGAGGATAAATATTTCTCTCAGCCCAGTGAAACATCACGCTCCATTGCCGTATATACATGTGGACGTGATGTCGTCCGTCCCACGTAACCTCGAGACTCGGCTTTCTCGGTAGATAAGGAGCAGTGATTTCATGAAAACGATCCTTGCAGTCATAATGATGGCTACAACCACCATCGCAATCGCCGGCCCGGAGCCGACTGTACTGATGAGCGAGGTGAAAACTGTCGGGTATCTCGCGTCTGCTTCGCCGAACGCGCTGGTGCCGGGCGAGGCATGGGAAGGTGTGAAGCTCGTCCGGCTCGAACCCGGCAAGTGCGAAAAGATTGTCCACTCGAATTTGCACTTCGTACCCGCGGGCGACGCCGAAAAGCCCCTCTTCGACGAAGCGCGAACCATCGTGACCTGCCCCACGTAATCGCGATTGATGGAGGCCAACGCGCTTCAGGGGTTCCCACGGACTACCCCTCTAGACTCGTCTATGCCCGCTACGCGTCTGCCCTCCTAGCCCCGCTCAGGTCCGCGGGCGTACGGTTGAGGACCAACTCATGCGATTTCAACGGAGCCTGGAAATGAAAGGGACTCTCAAGCGCCGCCTTCTAAACGCTGGAATGTTCCTCGGGATGACAATCTGCATCGGCACCACAGTGACATCGGCCTGGACTCGGAAAGACCTGGTGGTGTTTGTCTTTCCGAGAGACGAGGCAGCGTATGCCAACTATGTGTCTGCGGAGCGCTGGACGGTGGGTCTATCGGCGGCCGGTGCGATCCTCTTCCTAGCCAGCCTCGCATGGCGGCTTGCAATTGCTCGATCGAGAGCACGGCAGACTCCCTGAAGAGCCGATTGGCATCATGAAGCGATCAGCATCTGAAGTGCACCCGAAGGAAGAGTACCCAACCCGTCACACCCGACACAATGAACGAAGACCGAAAAAATCACCGAATGGGAGGCCCGGGAACGAGAGTGCTCATCACTTTTGCTATCTCGCTACTACTCGCAGCGGCATGCGTGGTGCTGAAGCAGCATCTTCCCGCGGAGCAGCCGATCGATCAAGGACCGGGGCTGCGCCATTGTGAAGTTGACGCAAAGGCCATTCGGCATCGCGCCGACGGCAGCGTGTCAGTTCCGAAAGGCGCAACAATTTCTTGTGAGCGATCGCTGAGTGCCAACCCACGCGACAGGGATGGCACCCGTGAAACCATCATCGTCAAGAGCAGATCCTGACTAGGCGACGAGAAACCTTGGAGATCAAAGAAGAATGAGTGACCCGGTACTGTCTGATCTTTCGATTCGGCCGGCTGGCCAAGATCAAATAGCGCGCGCGAGAGAGATCTGTGGGTCATCCGCCACACTCAATAGACTGGTCGATGACTTCTTGCTTGGCGAGCCAAATCGCGGGCAAATGCTCGACTTCCTTGAGCACCTCAAGAGGGTGAACAACAAGGAGGAAGTGGAAGCAAAGATTCTGCAGATCTGCAGTCTCGCGGGCATTGAGAGCCCAACGGGTACCGACAAATTACTTGCGATGCAAGTCGGCCTACTCCAAGACCTCGCCGCCTCTTCGGGGAGAATATCTGGCCACACCGCTCACATCGCACGTGAGATCGTGAAAGCAAGGCCTCAACAATCGATGTTCGGACCGCTTCTAGCGGCGTTCCTTTTCGGAAAGCTGCTCTAATTGTCGAGTGGGTGCGCAAACGCTCTCCCGGATCCAACGCTGCTGAGTGGACTGACGACGCGTCCAGCAAACGAAAACACCCGCTTGCAAGCCCCGCCCGGGGCTGCAAAGCGGGCGCTTTGTCGACGTCGCTCCTCAAAGACGAGCAGCCGCAATTGCCTTGTCGACCTCCGTCGGTTCATAGAATGAACTCACCATCACCGCACGAAGAAGCGGCCCTGGCGCAATCTCCATTGACCTTCCTTCAATCATCGCGTTCGCAAACGCAGCGCCAAATGGCGCCGCGACGTCGTACGCAAATACACCGGGATGTCCGCTACCGTCAAACCAATCGCTCACTCTGTCAACGAAGAGTGCGTGATCGGTAGCGGCTTCCAAGAAGCCGAGTTCCCCATTGAAGCCGTCAAGGTCGACAGTGCGCTGACTCAACGTTTCCCGTGCCGCGATCGCAATGTACGCAACCGTCAAGTTGTCAGCTGCCGATCGGACGCGTGATGCGGTCATCGATGTGTCAACCGCGACCTCTGCGCACGAGGGCACAACGTCTGCCGAAAGCGCATCCTCGTCTCGCCATTTTTCGCCAGGGAACTCGTCGCGCATCACCTCTTCGACCTCTGTCACCAGGTCCGGTCGCATCTTCGTGATATACCGCGCCAAGTCCGAGCGTGTCACCCCGTCGATGTTGTCGCACCGTATCGTGTCGAGGACACGGAACACGTCAGTCTTTCGTAGACTCGCGATCGAGTCGGCCGCGATCTTGATGAACTGCTCTTCATTCTTTCTGGTCATGTAGCTACTCCATATGCCCCGGTGGGCTGTCAAAAAGGAGTCAGCAGCAGCTCGGCGAGCCCAGATGGCCGGCCGAACCTTCAGTATGGTTCACCGCCGGCCCGTAGGCCGACGGACTTTCTCGATTAGACCGTTGCAGTCAACTCGTCCACCATCTGCGCGTACGAGATCTTTCCTTCCTGGTGACGTTGCATGATGGCGGAGCGGCGAACCCCAAGTGCCCACCGGTCGGTGCTGGCAACTTGATCCAGTGCTCCCTCGTCGATCGTGCGATATCCCATATCGAGCATCGCCTCGACAGCCTCAGGAACACTGTCAAAGCAGAGATGCCCTACAAAACCATCGCGATCAAACTGTTGGATTCGCCAGGGCAGACCGCCAGACGCCTCCGGTAACACGAACGCCCATGAGTCGCGGTCGCTCTGTCTGCATTCGATGCCGATCGGTTCCCCGTTGTATCGCGACATGATCGCCTGATACGCAATTTGTGTTGCGCGAGCACCTTCGCGAATGATCCGCGCAAACTGGCACGACACACGGCCGCCCGACTCTCGTGCATATTTCCACGCTCGCGTCCGAAACCGCTGAACTTCTACGCGGCCGCTTTCTGTCCCTGAACCGACAGTCGTATCAAGGCGTTCGAACATCATGCCTCCAGCGCAACTAAGGCATCGCAGACGTCGTTGATACTGTCGGGGCTGGTGCAGTAACCGACGAGCTCTACGAAAAGGTCGCTGTCGGTGGCCGCTGTGCAAGCGTCTTTGAGCCGCTGAAGCGCGTCTCTCTGCGCCTCGTTCAACGGGTGCCCCTTCTCCGCTACAGTCGCCGGCGCCGCATGGAATTGGCTGTTCATTGGTTTTCTCCTTCAGAGTGCCAAGAAGTTGGCGTTGGTAAGGAGACGAGTAGTTCGCTCAACCAGGCGAGTAGCCTGCTTGAATGAACGACAAGGGGTCGCCAGCGCCCCTCGGGCGCCGGCAGGCTGAAGTTTTCAGAAAGTTGCTGAGGGTTCAGGTGCTCGAGCGGTCAGCGCCACGTCGGCGCCACGCCTAGAATCGAACCAGGCCTTCTGTTCGTTACTCGTAGGGCCGCCTCATGGGCATCCTGAATAGACGTGAAAGTCGCGGTCGCGATCGTCGAGCCGGGCGTACGGACAAGGCCGTCGACACCCAGAGTTCGGTCATCAGCACTACCCCCAAAGAAGGGGTCACCGGTGCCTTTGAACTCGATGACAATCATGGACACCGGTGCTGTCTGCCACCCAGCCGTCAACTCGGCGACGTACTCCGGATTCGTGAGATCGCGCTTCGGCGCGTCGGTTTCCTGCTTCATGGTCATCCCCTCATTGCGTAACACGCGTGGAAAAAGGGAGATCTGGCTGATTTCGTTCCAGCCGCCACGAGTCACCTGCGATGCGGAAGTGTCGTTGAGTCATCCGGGACAGGATGACCCAACGTTAATCGAAGGACGACGTCGACCTGCTGGTCGACGTGGGTCGCTCCATCTATCCGGCCGGCCGTGAGGCTAACCGATCGATCTTCTCTTGCCAGAACCGTACGGACCCCTGCGCACCGTCCGCGGATGATGCGCGAGCTTCTTCGAGGCGCAGTCTGTTGGCCAGATAGCTGAGGGTACAGCGGTCGTCCTGCAAAAGGCCCTGCCGCTCGAGCTGATCGTAGAGGGCACCGATCGCGGCATGGATCCCGGTCATGGCCCCTCGCCGCCTGAGCTCCGCGAGAAGTTCCGTTGTCGCGACCTCGGACACTTTGCAAGCCGTGGGCGCGATGTTGAGCCGAACTGCAAGGCCATCGAAGGCGTCGGCGTGAAGGGAGATCTCGCTACCACCGCTCGTGGGAATCTCACGGATCCCATCCGACCGGTCGCATGGATCTCCCGTTCCGGCACTCTCGTAGAGGTGCAGCTCTGCCAGCAAGGTGCTCCGGTCGGCAGGGTCTCCGACAACAAGCTGCTGGGAGGGGACCTGTGCTTCTTGAAGCGGACGCATGCTCTGTTTCTCATTCATGACGATCTCCGGATGCCAGTTCTGGCCGTGAAAATCGAGACGAGCCAAAGCGCTCAGGTGAGTCGAACTCACCACAACGGCTGGATCTTGAGAATTGAGTTGCCCGGGAACGACAGCCTGACGGCGGAAGGCGAGAGAGATAAAGCTCTGCCGAATGAACGGCACGCCAGATTTTATCCTACTCGCAGTGGCAACGACAACCCGGCGCAAAGCGTGGAGGGAAGCCCCCCGGCCGCCGTGGCGGCCAGCGGGGGCTGAGACGATGAGGCACTCAGAACAACGATGCTGGATGCTTCATCTCGTGAAGGAGTTGCGGTTGATGAATCTTGGCGCCTGGGAATCTAATCGCGCCGCCCGCGATGTACTCGAGGTGCAGTTCGCTACCCACCCATTTTCGACCGAGAGACTCAGCTTCAGCACCAGTCTGGAATGAACCACTAAACGGATCGAACACAGTGTCCCCGACCTCGGTGCAAAGCCTGATGAAATGACCGCTCATCCCAGCGGGCGCCCGGGCGGGGTGAACCGGTAAACCGGCCTCTCGGCATCCACGCTGGTAAGGGTCGTTCGATACGGTGTTGCTCATTGTCAGGAGGTTGCCTGGTATCGCTCCGCCGTTATCGATCGAGAAGGCACCGTCCCGCTGCTGGTGGCCGCTGGGGCGAGTCGCTTTTCGCTGTCCGCCCCGGGAAAGCAAATTCAGCATCGAGTCGCTGTAAGGCACTAAGACTTGCCGGTTGTCTGCATAAGGCATGTCGTTCGGAGCCAGCCAATAGAGTTGCTCCAACGAACCTTTGACGCGTACCCTCTTGATCGTCACCCACTCTGCCGGCGACGGCAATTTCGATGGGTTCTGCCAGGCAAAGCGCTGACAGAGCTTCCATCCGAGTTCGTCTTCAAGGCGTATCAACAGCCGCTCCTGATAGAGCGAGTAAGTCGGCTCCCCACGATTCATCACGTCGCCGAGATTCAGCACCACTGAGCCGTCTCTGGCCAACTTCCTCGGCCAGGTCTCAGCGATGCGTAACAGCCACTCGACGTATTCGTTAGCCGCCTTGTTCGAATACTGCTTCTCACGAAGCAAGGGGTATGGAGGCGATGTGAAAAGCAGACGCACGCTTCGGTCATCTATGTGCGCGACCGCCTCTTCCGCCCGGCCATACAAGGCAATCCCGTCTGCCGTTGTGAAGATGGTGATCACAAGCCCAGGCGCCGCACGATGTAGCGCTTCTCTCCCTTTCCCGGTCAACTCCCAAGTGGCTCTTCCCGCCGGAACGCAGAGCGCGCGCGCCCGGGCGAGCTGCTGGGCCCATCGGACTCTGTGGTCGAATCGGTTATACCGCCTCCCTCCGATTTCAATGACCTCGCGACGCGTCTCCTCGTCAACCCCCATCTTGACAGCAACCGCGTCGCAAAGATCTGCGGTGCGAGATCGCCCACCCTCTCCCTCAAGACAATCCAGAATCGGCAAGACAAACTGCCCCTGAGGTGCAAGCCGGCTTGACTGCGCAGCCCCCAACTCCTTTTTTTTCCCTTTCATGCTTCGCTCCATTCCGCTGTGCGGGTTACCAATGAAGCTCGAGCGGAGGCTCGACGAGGCAGCTTGCCCTGTCGAACCGAAACAGTTGGAGTTGGGAGACGCCGCACCTCCCTGAGGAAGTAGCGGCGAACTCAAATTGCTAGTATTGGCTCAGCTTTTCGTCGACGGGATCGAGTCACCCACACGGAACTCGCTCGGTGTCCAGGGCGCCTGGACGCATGTGAACGTCGGCCCCATCACCTTCAGCTCTGCGAGAAACGCCTCCTTGTCGGAGATACTGCCGTCTCTGGCCAGGTGATACGGACCCGCAAAGCCGTCAGCAACGTCCCGGGCCGCGCCGTATCCCCCGAACACTGCTGAGCACAACGCGAAGAAACGATCGTCGTGGCTGAACAGTTCCTCGCCAAACACCGGAAGTTCAACGCCGTCCTGGAAACGGATCTTCACGAACGGCAAGGACTCCTCGTCCCATCCCGATTCCTGGGCGGGCGTGATCCCGACTCCGACGATTGCTGCCCGCTGACCCGAATGAGCGTGATATACGGCGTTTTGGCGCGTCCGATCTTGCAGCATCGAGCTGAACACGACCGATAATCCATTCGCCTCCTGGAGGGCCGCGGAGACCCCTGCTTCGAACGCTGCAATCGGTGAACAGTCGGGGGCACGGCTGCACCCCTCTTCCTCGAGCGCATCAACTGCGCTGGACAAGTCCGTTCCGTTGTATTCCTCGAGCAACGCTCCCACAACGTTCCACGCTCTTACGGCGCGAGGGTTCGAACTGGCCCGCACACTTTCTCCGAAGAAATCGAAACCCATGGACTGCAACAGAATGCGCGCCATGCGCTCCGCGCCTTCCACTATGTCCCGATCCGTAGGCCCGACCGATTCCTCATGCCCGGTCGCAGTCTTGCCACGACACAAAGCCCTCTCGATCGTGCGGGTAGCCGGGCCGGATTGGACGTCGTTGATCACATTCGAGTCGGCGCTTTCACCTTCCGCCAACCCGTAGCATCTGACGTCGGTACTCCCTGTAACGACAACTGCAGCGGCTTTACCGACAGCAGGTATTGCCCACTCCGGAAGGTTCCCAACCTGCTCGAGATCGAACTCCGCCGGTGCGGAACTAACGTCGTTCCCCTCGAAAAGTGACTCCGAAAGATCTGCCTTCTCTGCCACCGACAGGTTGAGCCAGTTCAAGCCGTTCAGCGCCTGCGCCGCGACGAGTTTGTGGGCCTTCACGTCGATTACGATTCGGCATTGGGTCTCGAACCTGCCCGGGCCGAACATGTGATTCCAGGTGCCCGCAAACATAGTCCCGTCGACGTTCGGTGCTTTGTGGTCTTTGCTATTCATGTCTCTCCTGATATTCCGCAATTGCGGTGTTAAAAAGGAGAATGAGAGAACGCTTAAATGAACGACGTTCATTGAAGCGTGGTGAAAGGAACTGAGATTGCAGCGTCGAGAACAGCCGCTGCCGGCCCGGAGCCTAGGGGAAGTAGATGCCGATCGAACGGCTGGTGGAATTCTATCGCACGTCGAGGTTGAAGGCCACCGTTCCACGCTGCCTTGTGAAGAGCTAGCATCCCCTTTGCTTGCACCCGCTCGCCGCCCACTTACCCTAGGGGCATGGTCAACCACCTGCAATCAGCCCTATGAGCACGCCCCGCCAGCTTGACTTGTTCGATCACGTCGCCGCCGCATTTGCCCAACCGGAGAGCGGCCGGCTCTCAATGCAGGAGCTCTACCGTATCGCGGCCGGACGCGCCGGCATCCCGATCCAGGAAATGAACGCCCGTGTCCCAGTTGGGGAAAAGCAGACACAACACAGCGTGTTGCAAAGGCAAGCAAGATGGCACTGCCAGTCGCTGAAGGCGCAGGGCCTCCTCGAGCGGGTCGCTGATGAGCGAGGCGTATGGCAACTGACGGAGGCAGGTAAGCACAAGCTCCGAAAAATTCGCCCCGAGATCTCAATGATTGCGTTTTCAACGACCCTTGGTGTTGCGATCTGGGGCGACGCGCATAGGCTATTCTCCACCTGGGACGAACCGATCTTCCTGTGCCTCACCTCACCGCCCTACCCGCTGCGACGTCATCGTGCATACGGCGGCCCGACGGAAACCGAATACACCGACTTCATCACTCGCCATATCGAGCCGATTGTTAAGAATCTTGTTCCAGGCGGGAACGTCGTTCTGTCGGTCTCTCCCGACATTTTTGAAGAGGGCTCACCTTCCCAGTCCCTCTACCTAGAGCGCCTCACACTCGCACTGTGTGACCGGGTGGGGCTACGCTTAATGAATAGAATAGTGTGGACGAGCAACAAGGCGCCCGGCCCTGTGGAATGGGCGGCAAAGCGGCGGGTGCAGTTGCATTCGGGATACGAGTATCTTTTGTGGTTCTGTAACGAACCCCTTAAATGCTTAGCGGATAATCGGCGCGAGCTCGAGCCACATACCGAGAGGCACCTCAAGTTCGTTTCCTCTGGTGGTGTTAAGCAGGCGCGCGTCAATAGCGACGGCGCCCATAGGCAGGTTGTCGGTGCATACAGTAACCCTACCGCGGGAAAGATTATGCGCAATGTCGTCAACGTGCCGAATACCTGCGCGAGTCAACGAGAGTACAAGCGTCGCGCCCGCGAGCTGGGTCTTGAAGCGCACGGCGCACCGATGCCGCTGAAGCTCGCACAAAAGCTGATCCGATTCATGACCGCGGCCGAGCAACTCGTGGTCGATCCGTTTGGTGGGTCAATGACGACAGGACTAGCCGCAGAGAAAGAGGGGCGGCGCTGGGCATCAACTGAACTCGTATACGACTATGTTCGGGGAGCAGCCGAACGCTTCACCGGCAATTCTGACTCTGACGTCGAGATCAATCTGCCAGTGGTGGTGTGAAGAAGATCGAAAAAAACCCGCTCTCCTAAGAGAGCGGGCGATCATCAGATCGTTGCGACCAAATCATTATCGGCAAGACCGAACATTTCCATTTGATTGCTTAGCGATCTCGCCTTGTGAACCCAGGCCGCCTTCGCGCTCTCCGGAAGCTCCCGGTAAGCCACGGACTTAGCTATGAGCTCGTTATGGTCGTAGTCGAAAGTAAGCCCAAGCCGATCCTTGAACTCCGAGCGTCGACAAACTTCGTCATGCTCGGCCTGCTGGGAGTGCGACAACTGAATCGTCCCGTACTGCAGATACCACTTGTAGCCGTAGGTTACTCCACCCGGAGCCAGGTAGCCATCGTGGAGCGAGAGCATTCTCTCGAGTTCAAAGTCCATCAACATGTAGGCACTTTCTACATCCACCTCGAAGGCCTGACCCGTTTCGACTTTCCAGGCTGTCTTCCCACTCGCAAGTTCGACAAGTTCTGGCTGACACGCACCCTCGGTTAAAGCCTCCAGATAGCTATCCCGTAACCCAGTGAAAGCAGAATCGGGCCGCTCATCCCATTCCTCGCCAACGTACAAAAATCGGGATTCAGGAAGCGGAGTTTCCGGGACGGCTTCAATCTTTGGGATATCGTATCTGACACCTCCAGATTGAATATCCCTCAAATCGGCCCACAGACTGAATGGCCTCGCAACCCCGTAAAGCGACTGGATTGCATCCAAAGCAACGATGATCTCTATCGGGAGGAGTTCGAATCGCGGATTCTCCCCGGCCCGATGAGCCCGAAGCCTCTCGTCATGATCAAGTTGCAACATGAATCGAGACACTTCTCTCAGGACCCTTGGATGTAGTGTATCCGGTGCGATCGCAATGTATCCGCCGCGAATCGTTCGACCAATCCAATTGCGCCTCGACCAGTCGTACCGAATATTTCGAAGGTACTCGTTTAGCTCGAGAAGTCCTTTTGCGTACCCATACTGCGGGTCATAGTCAACCATAGTTGCGAGCGACTTATCCTCAGTCTGGAGACACATGTGACAACCGAATCGCGCTCCACATTTTCCGGATTTACTCGAGCTCCCTTCAAAGATCGCGTCGGCCACAACGGCACATGACGTCCCTCCCGCATCAGCATAGATGCGCATCGTGTCTTCGAAGTTTGAGTAACTCGGCCACACACCGCTCCCGTAGTAGGCTAATGCCTCCCAGACTTCGTCGGTTTCGAAATCGCAGATCGGGCTGAGTACGTACTCTCCGTCCTTGTTTCTAACAGGTCGGTCCGCGCGTTCCCCGCGCCGACGCATGTTTGCCGATCGTCGATTGCTCTCCGAGTACCGAGTGCCCAACAGCGTCACCGGCGTCCCCCAACCCTCATGCTTCAGGCGCCGAAACAGCTTTCTTCTGAAGGACCTCGCTGGCGCGATTTTGAGCGAGACTGTGCAATCACCTTTCATGCCTGCGTAGCTTGGAATCGCCCGGCCACTCAGGATGGAAACTTGCCACGTGCTCAACAGGGGCGGCGTGACAATATGTGTCTCAACCCGTATTCCAGCATCAGCCGAATACTGTTCGACTTTCGCATACTCCGATCGAATGTGCGCAATCACGGACGGATTCTCTATCAAGGTATCCGACGTCATCGCGACGATGAAAGGGTCTCTGAGGCGCCCCAAGCTTGCTCGGACGTAGACCGACTTCCGGACCGCTCTCCATGCACGCAACGCGGGCAAGAAAGGGGCGTCGCATTTTTCCGAAGGTCGGTAACGGGTGTGCCTTCTGCCCCTCAGTGTCTCGATGTAAGTTGTTGCCGCATGCAACGTAATGGCGAGAACGAGACTGCTGTCCTTTCCCCCGCTCCAGGCAACAACGGCTGGCTTACCTTCTACGAACAAGCGGGAGATATTTTTCGTTGCTCGAGCGATCCTCTCTTCGACGCTTGTCGCCTGCGGGGCGACTTCCTGAAAGAAACTGATTGTTTGCTGGTTCATGTCTTTCTCCATTGCCAGTATCTGGCTCGTAAATGGAGAGAGCTCAAGCGCTCTGCAGTGTGATGGGAACACAGTGCGAAGCAGTGTTGGAATTTCGCCTTTACTGGTGAATCCAATCGTTGCGTCCGCTAGCCTCAATGGCTAAGGCGGACGCAAGATTCGATGCTGCGGTATTTCTATTGCGAGTTCGATTGCAAGTCGCGAGCCATACCGACTTCAGTTCACGACGATGCGAGAGCCTCGTCCTCCGACAGGTCTGCGCGCTTTCGTTTGTTCTCGGCCGCCCACGATTCGATATCCGCCGTGCTCATGCCAACACATACGTTCCAGCAAGCGACGAGCCGACGGGCATACTCCTCACTCTCGGGCGTTCGGCGCCGACTTCCATCCTCCGTCAGGTAGACCAAGGCGAGGCAGCTCCCCTCCTCTGTTACCAAGCGGCCCGGGCTGCGTTCCGTTTCAACCAGGCGTACTTCTGTTGCGTGAATCATGATGATCTCCTCGGTATGCGAGGTGCGCCCCGCAGGGAGCGCGTCCCCGCGTGGTCGGTAAAATTATTTCTGTGGAATTGTGTCGGGCGGACGGGATTCACTGCCGATGAGGCTGGTGACCACCGCACGGAGCAGCAAAACTTCCGTCGCTTTACGGGTGCAGCGCGATGTACTCCTGGGTCCACTTCTCCCGCATCTCCGGGGTCGACGCCTCGAAATCCGTTGAGTAACGATCGCCCACCCAGAGCGCCACCGATTCTCGTTCCGGGTAGGACTTGCGTCGACCGAGTGCCACCGCGGTCAGGTATCGCGCACGCGTTACCCAGTCAACGTTGTCGCCGACAATCGTGTCGATCGATTCGGCGACGCCAAGCCCGTCAAGACACGCTTCGACCTCAGTCAGCGCACTCACCAGCGCCTGGTTCTCGAGACGAGCGGTTCCGAGCTTCGTGATCAAGCTCTCCGTTGTCTTGTGTTGACGCGATTGAAGTAGCGGCTCGCCAATCTTTTGGACGTGCCCATAGTCCGGCCCGAAATCGTCGAAGTCACTCTCGGGAGTCAAGACGACGCCGAAAGCGTCAAGGACTTCGATGTCAAACTCCGGAAGCCTCTCGATGCCCTGGTGCGCATCGAAGATCTTGAGCGCGAGCTCTGCGAGTTCCTCTCGAAGCAGTCCGTCGCGCGCCTTCACTTTAGAGTCGAAGGTGACGTGATACAGGCCTGCCGCGTTTAGGTCGTCCGGGTGGCTCGCAGCCTCACCGGTCAGGCGTACGTTGATGAAGATCCGTGCGGTGTAGTCGTCATCGACCGTGCAGCCGTCACTATCCACGATGTACACGGGCCGGTGCCCGTCCGCGCTCAGATCGGTGCGGATGTGGAGCGCCTCCCGCAGATTGTCAGTTTGATTGTCACAGTTGCCCTCGCCATGGAAGACTGAATACCTGAACGGCATCTTGAATTGCTTGCGATTCATCGTTCTTCTCCTGATGTCTCGATGAGACGGTCTAAAGGAGAGAAGCAGGTACTTTCCGGTCCGTGCGACAGGAAAGCTTCTTGGAGGAGGTCATGGTGGATACCGCGCCAGCGGTGCTGCCGTGCGAACGGCAAATGTCCCTCAAACGACTTTCGCCTCAGTAGGACCGCGCCGCCCTCTCCGTGAAGCAACGAGAGACGACGGCGACGGCACGTTCATACAGAGTCAGCGAAGTCAGCTGGCGGTGTCCTCGCCCGCGTCGGCGCCACGCTCGAGAGAGATGACTTTTACTTGGCTTTCGTCGACAAATTCACCGTCCTCGTCGAGGAATGTAATTTCGTCGAGCGAGTTCGTCACTGTGAGCTGGCTGTCCAAGAACCACCGGCTGCCCTCGTGATCGTAGTCGATATCGAGCGATCCGTCGGGCATACGCGTAGCACTCGAAAGCCCGGTCTTTCCATAGACTTTTTCATACGTCGCGGTGACGGGCCGACCGTCGAGCGTGACAAGTTTGCCAGCGCTACCGACAGGTACCCCGTCGTGCTGCCCAAGCTTGAGGCATTTCTTGCGGCCACGGACAAGGGTCACGCGTTTTTCTTTCAGTCTCGCTATCTCTTCGTCGATGAGCCGGATATCGCGGTCGAATTGGTCGGTCATAGGTTTTCCTCCTGGTGCCCGTGGGGCTTTGAAATGGAGGCAAGCCAAAGTGGCTTTCGGCTCGAGGTCGAGTCGGAAGCCTCAGTGGCGGCGTCCCAACAGCGCGCCCCATTGGGGCAGCGCTGTGGGAGCCCCGTACGTCGGAGCGGCTTAGGCGCCCTGGGTTACCTGCGGCGGAAGGATTGCCTTCGCGCGTTCCTTGAACTGCATGAGCAGCGCCACGGTAGTGTCGATGTCCGAGAGAAGATTACCGCTGTAGCCATCGCGAAGCGCGTCAGCCCAGTTTCCCGCGAGTTCCTTTACGGCAGCGTGTGCGGCATATCCTTCAGCCGACCGCGGGAACCCTTGCTCGCGCCCTTCTTCCAAGAATCCGATCTCCCTGGACAGGTCTGCGCCACGCGGGAACGAAGTAGCCTTCTCAAGAACCCACGCTGCTTGCTCCGGGCGCGTACCCGGGTCATAGAACCGAGAGTTCAAATGATCCGAGTCGCCAACCTCGTCCACGAGGACGCTGACAATTTCCTCTGCGTACTCGTACTGCTGTCCGCCGAACATGCCATAGAGATCTACCCGCTCGGTCGCCAAGTCGATCGCTTCGAGCTGGGAGCCAGCAGCATCGATTTCGACGGGCACACGTACCACGGCGTTCAGATGGACGCGATAGGACTTGAGGCCGGCACGAACAGTGAGCACCTCTGGCATGAGCACTTCCCAGTTGACGTCGCCATTGACCGTCATCGGCAGGCTGCGGGTATCGCCGCGGGTGCGTGCGACTTCCGTCGCTTCTTCGAGTACCCTTTCTCGCTCGAGCAAGCTGAACTGACGACCGCCACGACCGGAGGACGACGAGAACACTGCGGTCCCGCCGAAATTGCCACCAAGCCCGAATGTTGCGATCTCATAACAACGCTCGTACGTCGGCCTGTAGGTGTCCCCGTCAATAACGATCTCGGTTTTCGCCCAAGCGAGAATTGCAGCCTGAGTCTCCTCCCTACCGTCGACCGAGTATTGCGGCACCGTTCCGAGGAGGTTGAAGTCGTTGAAGTACTCCCGTCGGATGTCAATGACGTCGGGAATCGAAGGCCATCTGAAGTCCGAACCACCGCTAGTGCGAGCGGAAGGTGACCCGTCGATGTTGGTGTTCACTGCAGCCCAAAGTTGTCCTTGGAACCACCGGTAGTCCACTTTCCAGTCACCCCCCTGCGAGTTGCCAGTTGCTTTGAGGGCAACAGGGGCGTCAGCCGATGTCAGAGAGGCAATCTCGACGATGATTTCACCGTCGCGCTTCACTTCCGTCCGGGCCTTGCGGCAGCCAGGCGGAATCGTGCTCTGGCTGTACAGAAAAAGCACCTTCACGAGTTTCGGGGGGATATTGCTATTCACGGTCATCTCCACTTGCCCACAGGGGCTATTGATAAGGGAGAGAAGCCATGGAGGCTTTTCGGTCCAGGCGGACGGAAAAGCTCGAGAGTTGAGGCGGGCGCAGCCCAGAAGACATGCCGATTAAACGACTGCGAGCAATATAGCACGGGAGACCTACAAGCGTCTCTCCCACCCGCCGACCCAACGAGTGGGCCGGCGGACAAGATGAGCCCCAATGGACTACTTCTTGACGCGGTTTGCGACGCAGTGCGTTTTCCAGTCTCCTCCGTGTTCGGTGGACCTCAGCCATCGATCGGCTGATGGAAGTTCCCGGAGGACTTTCTCGACCTCGCTCTCGCCCGGCCATACCTCGAGAACGTTGCCCGTGAGAATGGCGTTATGCAGGTACATCAGGTCGGTGAGAGTGTTAAGTCCGTACTGGTCCGCAATCGCGCCCAGCGTCTCGACCGACGCAAGCAGCTCCGCGAAGAACAGCGCAGCACCCTCTGCGTCCGGCCTTCGATAGATATCGACACCGGCCGGAACACTGACTGCAATCGGCTCCCCGTCCAACTCGCTTAGCACGACAGCACTTACGCACAGACTGGCTTCGAACAGGATCGGATCGCCGTTCGGCCATGCGCCAGCGTTGCAGGATGCGGCGGCCATCCCCTCGCGAAGATTCGCTTGAGCATGCTCCAGTGAACCGGCCCTAACCCGGATCGTTGCCGAGAGGTTGCAGTCGAACGCGAATTCATGCTCGCACCAATCCGACGCCTCCGGCATCAGGTATCCGAATCTCGACAGATCCGGCACGCCACCGCACTGCTGGATAAATGCGTTCCCGTCGACTTCGTGCTCGAGGGCCTCCGCGCGAAACTCCGCAAGCCTATCAAGTGCGACCTTAATCTGCTCCGCCCGGTCCTTCAGTTCGAGCGCCAGGAAATGTCCATTGCCACGTGCCCGTTGGACGCCGTCGAGGGCGGCCTCGTGGCGCCGTAACGCATTCAGCGCGGACTTGACGTAGAACTGGACAGACTCGGGAATGCTCGCGGCCGGAGCTTCCGAACCGACATCACTATGCTTGGTGGCTGCCGACTCGGTTGCGGAAAGATCGAAATTGCTGGTCATGGGCTACTCCTAGAATTGCCCGCACGGGGCTGTTGTAAAGGAGTCGAGCCGCATTGGCTTTCCAACCGCGAAGGTAGGGAAACCAGACTGAGGTGGAATCTAAAGTTCCGGGGAATGCCGATTGAACGACAGTCGAGAATATAGCACGGCAGGGAGCCACGCCATGGCCCCTGTGCTCCTCGCCCCGCCGTCCGATTTCTGATAGCCTAATCGCAGGATGCCATCCCAACCTGCCGGCGGGTTAAACAGGCGGCTTTCTCCTCTTTCATACGACGACCTTTTGTCAGGTCTGCATGGAATCGCCGGTATGTAGACCTTGAGCAAAAGGACTCGTCATGCCATCCGTTTTCCTCTCCAAGGACACGTTCAATCAGCTGAAACGTGTCGCCCGCCTGCAGTTGCCATCCGTTCGGCACACCCACGTGCTTGAAGCGCTGGCGCGGGCAGTTGGGCAAAGCAATTTCGCTGCTCTCGCTTCAAAGCTTGCCGCCCCGGAACGAAGTGGCCAGTGCCTCTTTGTCTTCTCCTACGAGGACATGCGGCGCCGTCTATCCGAACTCGGATATCCAGACGCAATGCAATGGAGTATTGACCTCTCTGGAGCCTCAGATGTGTTTCGGACTGCTCCGGTTATGGCTAGTTCGCTCGCTGCCCTGCAGGCGGATGGCATTCTCACCGCCAAACAGCGCGATCGCTTGTTGACGTGCCTCAGCGCGCAAAAAACGATTCTTGTCACCGGCGCTGTTCGCGCAGGTAAGAGTCTTGTGTTTCACGCTCTCCTCAATGAGATGGCGATCCGGTCGCCGCAGCACGAGTTTGCGCTTTCCCAGGTCGCTCACGATGGGTCGAGCCACCAGCCGAACGTGACGCGCTACGTCCGAGACGAGTGTTGGCCGGGCGGGATCCCTCATGTCGGCCAGCGTCGACTGGCCGTTGACGATCTTCAGGAGAACAATCTCCTCAAGGCTCTGCTCTCGTGGTCGCGCTTTCGAGGCGGTATCGGCACACTTCATGCCACAAGCGTCGACAGTGCTCTCGCGCTCCTCGTCCGAGTACTCGGGGTCCGTGGCTTCAACTACGTCCGCGAAGGAGTGGACGTCCTTGTCCACATGGAGAATTCCGGATCGCCGCGGGTGGCGGAGATCATTGAGCGGGACGACCTGATGAGGCACATAGCTGCTCTCACTTCCCCTCCTGATCAGGTGGCGACCGCCAGCCTCCAATCCGCTTCAGCGAAAGGTGATCGCCCCCGTCCCGACAACGACTCGATGATGCTCAGCATCGCCGGAACAACCCATCACTTGCTCCACGGCGCCGAGCGCGACATCCTCTTGCAGGCAGCGTTTGCCAGAATCTGCGCGATCGATGCCGAAGGAGAGGGTGTCCCTTTCGTCGATGCAAAGTTTGATGGCGGCAACAGATAGCTCAAGCTGAGCCGGTCAACCGGCGCTGGTGGAGGCCTAGCTATGCGAAGTAAGCACTACAAGGAAGTCGCCCGCCAGCCACGCGGGCAGCGCCTACTCAAGCATGAGAAGCGAAATCATTGTTCCAAGATCAGTGAAGCACGCATCCACCGACCGTGGATCCCTGGAATCAACGATGAAGACCCTTCCATCGCGCGCTCGCAACAGGATGTGACTTAAGGAGTCGATTGCGCCGATAATACATACGCCATTGCTCGCGAGCTGCCGGTCGTCCGTTTCCTCCTGAATGGCTTCGGCAGTCCAAAGCCGCGGACCATACCCGTTCTCTGCACCTGACGGATGCTCGGTGAGGTATTCCGTGAGGCCGCTAGGCACCGGGCAACCAAATTGGGTTTCGAACCATCGGCTAAACGTCATTTTGGACACTTCTCAAATATCCTCGAGAGCACGCGATCAATCCGCTCTCAGCGAGAATTTGAAGGGTCTGCAAACTTCTCAGGCCATATCGTGATGCAAACATAGCGGACGAAGAAGTACAGGCTGATGACCCATGCGACACCTGCCGCTACCATGACCGCCGCAGCAGCGCGATAAAGCCACGTCACCGTTAGAACGGCCAGCGCACTCGCCTCAGCTGCCGGCGACTCAGGGACGATGTAGAGCGCGGCCCGCATGAGCAGGAAGCCAAAGACCAGGAATACACACGTCCCGCGTCGAGCACGCTTCCATGCCGCGACGATAGGCTCGCTGGAACGGACGTCACAGACTTCGGCGCCCCTAACCAGGACGGTGACAAGGCGATCAAGCACTCGGCCCATGTTCAATTTTTCCGGCCGAGGTAGAGGACTTCGGCCGGCGGCTCAAAGCACCTAGTTGCCTCGAAGATCAACTTGGTCTCCCATAAACGAGCTCGATGTGATCGCAAGCACGCCTCCCGTGTCACTAACGCCCCAGATTTCCTTGCCCAACGTCCGATCACCTATCCGAAACTCCATGCTCACAGCGCACGAGCCGATATACGCCCCACCTTGCTGCTCCGCGAGGTTCACCGATACTTCCGTCGCTTTGGCCTTGATGTGCGGGTACTGCGCATTGAAGGCAGGCATCGCCTTATCAATGGTGGCCAGACAACCTGTGCTGAGGGTGTCGACTCGCCTCTGTTTATCCCACTGATTCGAAACGAGGCGGAACGACACCGATAGCACGACAAATGCAAGTACCGGAACCGTGATCAGGTGCCATTTAATAACCCGCCTTTGCTCGGACCCAGTCTTCCCGTCCACAGCAACGTCTACGCGCTTCATCCAGAACGGCAGTTTCTTGTCCGGATCGTCCTGAATCGTCATGCTATTCGCCCTCCTTGTCCCCAGCTGATTTTGCGCGGTCGACTGCATCGAGCGCGACACGCCATGCCTCATTCGAATCGCCTTCGAGACGCTTCATCACATCGGACCATCCAGGCCACGTCATCAGATTCACCGAGCCGCTAGGCTGAACCGGTGTTTGCTTCGTGCTCCACGCGAACAGATCGGCCCGCTCCTGGTTCGTCAACCTGTCCATCAGGGAAGGCTGGTCTCCACCGAGAATCACGGTGTTGTGTAGCTGCACGACGCTACTGCTCGAATTCCCTCCCACGGGGACGAAGCCCGGCTTCCTCGCCGTCTCTACAACTTCAAGCCCCATCGCGCGTGCAGCCGATTGAAGCTCCGCGACAAACACCTCGAAATCATCTGCATTCCGGACGGTCGCACACGGTCGATCCAAGATGTGAAGCGCGACGGCGTCCACTACCTTCGCAGCGATCTCGGGGTCTTCCAGTCCCCAAAAATGAATTTCATTCCTGAGATCGGTGCTGAGCACCATCAAGACTCTCACGAACTCGAAGCGAATTCCGCTGAATTCGACGATGTACTCTATGCAGTCGCGCACACCGTCGTCATTCATGTCGTTCCGCTTTGCGTCGTCATCGTGCATTTTCGTTCTTCCTATAGTCCTCAGTACCCAAGTAGGTCCCGCGCCGCGCTTATAGTCGCCGGGATCACTTCCCGCTCAACAAACCGGCGCCCAGATGCGTCGAATGCGACCGCGGCAACAGTGAGCGTCCCATCCCCGTTGAAGGTGCACGGTTCCGGTCCGAAATGGCCATCGATCCATGCCATCAAACGAGCGACCTTCATCGCGGTCCTGTAAGCGGCGAACTGTTCTAGCTCGCCGACACCTCGCACCTCGGTCGCGCACCGAGCACAGTAGGCAACGCCGAGGCGCACAGCATAGGCGAATCGATTACCCAATCGCGCCCGCGCTTCGTGTTCCGACATCTCGTCAAGCAGCTCATCGATTTCGGTGGCCATTATCTCGTACCCGACAATCTGTACCGATCGAGCAACCGGGAAATCATGGCTGATCGGCAGTGGTTCGCACTCTCCCCTCGCTCTCGCCAACTGACGGGAGCCTCCGACGGATCTCCTTGCCGACGAGCGCGGGATTTTGACCGTTCTGCACGTGAGTTGCGGCGAGTAGGGCTTGGAGCTCGCGGACCTGCGCCTCCAGATCGTCAGCGCGCCTGGCAAGACGCTCACGCTCCCGAGCAACTTCCCTCAGGTCCCGCTCGTATCGCTCCACCGAGCGCGGCCGAGAACGCCGCCGCGCAATGGAGAACAACACTGCAGCCTCAGCCGCCTGGTCAGGCTGGTGCTGAAACAGCGGCCAGTCGCCAGTGGACGCCCCATAGGGCGGCCACATGTTGCCCGTCGGTCTTTGCACCTCCACCACCACGTCTCCTACGGCGTGGAGCAGTCCCCATCGGGGTGGAAGGTCTTCTATCTCAATCACACCGGGGAGTGAGAGGTAGAACCGATACACACCCAATCCGCCGGCTGCACGATGGGGCTTTTTCGCGTCTGCCAAGAAGTCCGATCGCGAAGCCTTCGCCTCAATCAGGCACGAGCAGGATGACCTAAAGCTGATGACGTCAGCCTGTTCTGCCGTTCCCCTCACGGCAAGCTCTGTCGCCACAACGGAGAATCCCTGGCGCTTCTGCCACTTCGCGCCAAGGACAACAAGTTGGTCATGAACCGCTCCCGCCATCGGTCGATCCCCCCTTGTCCGAAACACGCTGTCCTGAGCATTCCGGCGCAGCTAGATTCGCATCGGGATGGCCGCTCACTCCGTACTCGCGTAGGACAAATGCGAGCGCGGCCGTCGAATAGTCCTCACCATAGTCGACCGATAGCTTCCCTTCAGTGGCAAGCTTTCTGCCGAGTTCACCGAGACTGAGCATCTGGGGAATCAGCTTATACAGTGAGCTCATGTATGAAACTGCAACGGAAAGGTCCGAAGCAAATTGGTCATAGACGCTTCCCTTTCCGGTCCCAAAAGGCAGAGCCCGATCGACGCCATCGTTCTGGTTCTGCAGATTGCCGCAGAGCATCAGTAACTCGATACCACGCTCGATTTGAGCCTTGTAATCCATCCCGTGGTCCACTTAATCGTTCACTGGCGGCGCGCACTTGCCGCGCTCGTACCCCGCCCAGACTGCGATCGCGGTGTCCACATCGTCGGGAACGAATCCCGCTGCGATCGCATCAGAGCGCAGAGCCGCTAGGCTCCCAATTCCTGTGAGACGTGCCTGGTTGACGAGAAAGCGCACCGCATCGAAGACAGTTGGATCCATACTTGCGGCCTCCCATCTACGTTTAGTTCTCGACGCCCTTTGCCTGCAGTTGAAGGTGTCGGGGCGCCAAGACTGCGACCTCTTACCGCCGCGACTCGCTCACCCGGTCGCGTGAAGGTCACTCTCAAAACCACACCTCCACCACGGCGCGATCATCGCGCGGGTCGGGCGTCATTCGAACCAGGCCGTCCGGAAGCAATCTCCTGAGATACTCAATCTTCAACGCAGCCCGCACTTCACCCGTCGGCTCCGTCGAAATGAACTTCCGTGCGACAAATGCCCCCGGGGTGTCGAGCGGGTTGTCGTAGATCACCCACATCATCAAGGAGCTCTTCGATGCAGGAGCCTCGTCGCCCGGTGTTTGGCACATCTCGATCCCGCTCACGTTTTCTTCACTCTTTGTGTTGGCCCAACGTACTCGCCGGGCGCCATCACCTATGTATACGGCAAAGCGATGGAAAGTTTCACCCCTCTCCTCGTTCAAAATGCTCCTTGGGCCATTGCGCGCCAACATGGCGCCCGCTATCCTGTCAACCGGAGACCTTCCACGCCTGCCGGCGGGCTGCCACGGCGCAGCGCCAACCTCTGCAGAATGACCTTCGACCCTGTCGAATTTAATCGCCGGTGTGCTGACCGTACACGAAGGTATTGCCATGCAGCTGCTCAGATTGGCATCAACTGAGATGCCACTACCTCTAGCGCAAAATTTCCTCAGATTGTGAATCAGCACCTCCTCGAGGCGATCGCCCGCGGGTTTCCGTTTGGTACTTCCGCGCACCGGCCGGCCGTTGCATCTGCCGCCTCTGCAGCCCTTACTGCTGAGGTCTCAAACGGCCGCCACGTTCAGGCGATCGACGCGTGCATCAAAAAGGACTGCCCCGACAGGATGCCGGCAGTCCGCTCAATTTAATCTACAGTCGACGCCTGCGTTGACCTGCTCGAGTTAGTCAACGAAAGGGCCCGCCGGACCTCTTCGATTGCCGGCGGGCGTATGTTGCATACAGAGTTTTCTCAGTCGGCCTTGTTCCAGCACCACCCGCATGCACCGATCGCATACACCTTGATCGGGTTGCCGTCGACACGCACAACCTCAGCAGCAAAGACCCTCTGGTACAAATCCTCGCCGTCACCATCGGCCATGATGAATTTGTCGCTCTCAGCATCGTAGCGGAGACCGTGGAGATACGGATGGTCTAAAAGCTTCATCGCCTCTTCGATCGTGAAGTACGGGCACTCCCAGCCGTTCCAGCGCTCGCCGCGGCTATAGGCCTGATACGACGGACCTACGTCGAGCGAAACAGAGATAACTCCAAATTCCGATTGAGCAGTACGATTCACTACGTTCTCCTTCTATCCACTAGGGATTGGTAAAGGAGGGAGCGGATTGCTCGGGAAGACGGAAGTGCCTTGCCGAGTCACACGACCGTTGAACGCCACGCCGCCGGCCTAGGCGGCCGGTACGGCGGGCGATTCTTCGGTGAAGCTGATTTTCAATGAGTTACGGGGACCCTCGAGTCTCACGAGCTTCAGCGTAGAGGGCCGGCATATCGATGTCCCCATTTGCGATTGCATGGAGCGCCTCGACGGACATTGCCTTGACGATGCCCAGATTGCGCGCCGCCAGCTCGACCTCAGCCGCCTTGCGCCACGCTTCGACGTCAGTCAGCACCATCTCGAGATCGGGATGAGTAGTGACGTATCCAGCGAGGATCGCTACGACTTCATCTTTTGCAGAGTAGGTCACCAGATTCTCCTTTATGTGCCGTGCGGTTAGGTTGCGGACACGAGCTCAGACTGCGAGATCGCCGCACAGCTACGAACGTGCGAATGCTCGTCGTTCAGCAGGAAATTACGCGCATCATTACTGCACTTCCCGAACAACATCGAGGCAACCACGGCCCTCGCGCCGCGATCGAGATCCTGAAGGTCAGCAACAGCGACCTCGCTCGAACGGCTCAAGCGGCCAACTTCGGTCTCTCGCAGCTGGTACAGAAGATACGTGAGGTGATGAGGCATTGATCCCTTTGCAGGGTATTTCTCGGCGAGCAGCTTGGAGGTCATCGTCCGACCAATCTGCAGGCGGTGGAAACCGTAGTCCGTGCCGGCGACATTAACCACCGCCCCGTTCCAGGCGCTGATCTGAGCCTTCACCGCTCCGACGGCAATCTCACCATGGAAGGCCACCTCAACGATGGCACCGGGCTCGCACGAGGGCTGCCGCTGCACCTTCAGCTCGCCCAGATCCTCGGGGCTTACGAAGTAGCGGACGCCGTCCCGCCTTGAAACCGAAAGAGCCTTGGAGCCCACCTCAATCGTCTCGGCCAACAATTTCTTGTACTGATCGCCCTGATCCGACGCTTTGATTGCGAAGACGTACCCAGACTCAAGGTCCAGCTTTGCCCGCGACCTCGTCGTTCCCTCCTCCCACACCGAAACGAACCTCACCTCGATCGGGTAGTTAGGAAACTTCGGAGGGACCCGCCGGCAGTCCGTGCGGCCAACGTCGTACCACATCTCCCATGCAGCCAAGTCGGCGAGCGAAGTGATCTCTTCCCTCGTGGCCCCTTCCGGAACATCGAGATCGAAGAAAACGTGGCCGTCGTCGAGATGCGTATTTCGGCGAAGCCGAACACGGATTTCGGTTGAAGTCGAACAGGGTTTCCGGAGGAAGGTGAACAGCCGTTTCGCTTGAAGTCGAACAGTTTCGGGGTATTCCGAAATTGGTGTTCGGCGTTCCGAAACGCGTGTTCATCTTCCCGAAATCGGTGTTCAGCCCGCCGAAACGGCTGTTCACTGCGCCGAAATGTGTGTTCGGCGTGCCGAAACGAAAGGCGCGGTTTCGGTTGGCGGTACTGCGGATGGCTCAATCGGCCGGCGGTTAAGGTTGCTCCTTTTGGGAGAAACCGACTATGCCGGCTCACCGGACGACCATGCGCAAAATAAAAGATGTGCTTCGCCTGAAATGGACCTGTAATCTGTCTCACCGGCAAGTGAGCGGCGCGCTCGGCGTCGGGCTCGGTACCATTACCCAATATTTGCAGCTTGCCGCCTCGGCCGGCCTGGACTGGGCGAAGATCGAGCCGCTGTCCGAGGCAGAGCTGGAGCAGTTGCTCGTCAACGGCGCCGTTCCGACGACGGCCGCAGGCAAGCGCATGGAGCCTGACTGCGCCTGGATTCATCGGGAGTTGCGCCGCAAAGGCGTAACCTTGCAACTGCTGTGGGAGGAGTACGTCGGCGCGAACCCCGGCCAGAAGACCTTGCGCTACACGCAGTTCTGTCAGCGATACAAGGACTGGGCCCAGACGTTGAAGCGCTCGATGCCCCAGCAACATTACGCCGGCGAAGTTGTTCGCCGACTACGCCGGGCAAACGGTGCCGATTCTCGATCGCACCGGCGGCATTGCGTTCAAGGCGCACATCTTCGTCGCCGTGCTCGGCGCATCGAATTACACGTATGCGTGCGCTACGCGATCGGAAGCGACACCCGACTGGATCGGTGGCCTCATTGACGCGATGGAGTTCTGCGGCGGCGTGCCCGCTCTGCTTGTGCCCGACAACCCGAGGGCACTGATCTCGAACGCCGACCGCTACGAACCCACGCTCGGCCTGACCACGCAGGACTTCGTGAACCATTACGGTACCGCGATGCTGCCCGCGCGCCCGCGCAAGCCGAAGGATAAGGCGAAAGTTGAGGTCGGCGTACAGATCGTCGAACGATGGATTCTCGCCCGCCTCCGGAATTACCGGTTCTACAGTCTGGCCGAACTGAACAAGGCGATCGCCGGGTTGATCAATGACCTGAATACGCGGCCGTTCAAGAAGCTCGATGGCACTCGACGCGAGTGGTTCGAGCGGCTCGACAAACCGGCGCTGCGCCCGTTGCCGACGCGTCGCTACGAAATCGCCACCTTCCAGAAGTGCCGCGTCAACATTGACGCGCACATTGAGGTAGACGGTCACTACTACAGCGCACCGCACAGTCTTGTGCGTCAGGAAGTCCACGCGCGCGTGACGCGTTACGGTGTAGAAGTCCTGCACGGCGGCAAGCGCGTTGCCGCCCACGCTCGCAGTCGGCTCAAGGGAAGTACACCACCGTGGCCGAGCATATGCCTGCGGCTTACCGCGCCCACATGGAATGGACCCCGAGCCGGCTGCTGCACTGGGGTACATCGATCGGCGTCAGCGCTGAGGCGATCGTCAGGCATTTGCTGACGAACCGTCCGCACCCGGAAATGGGATACCGGGCCTGCCTGGGTCTGCTGTCGCTGTCGCGCAAGTACGGCAAGGAGCGGCTGGAAGCGGCGTGTCAGCGCGCACTCGTGATTGGCGCGCCGACCCAGCGGTCCGTGCGCACCATCCTGCAAACCGGCGCCGACAAGCATCCACTGCCACAAAGCGGGGCCACCGAATGGCAGTCGCCCCTGCACGAGAACGTGCGAGGGCCCAAGTATTACCACTGACCCAAGGAGGTCGCGATGTTGATGCAGCAAACCCTCTCCCAGCTCAAGGCCCTCAAGCTGGACGGCATGGCTCGCGCGTTCGAGGAACAGGCGGCGCTGACGGCCAGCACGAGCCTGTCGTTCGAGGAACGCTTCGGCATGGTCGTGGATCGTGAGATCGCCTGGCGCGATACCCGGCGGCTCGAGCGATTGCTCAAGTCTGCGAAGCTCAAGAATCCCCAGGCCTGCGTTGAGGACATCGAGTACCGGCAGAGCCGTGGGCTCGACAAGGGTATCGTCGCTACGCTCGCCGGCTGTGACTGGATCCGCAATGCACAGAACCTCATCCTGACAGGGCCGACTGGCGCCGGAAAAACATGGGTCGCCTGCGCCTTCGGCCAGCAGGCCTGCCGACAGGGATTCTCCGTGCTGTACGTGCGCGTCGCCCGGCTGTTCGAGGAATTGAAGATCGCCCATGGCGACGGCAGCTTCACACGTCGGCTCGCGCAGCTCGCCAAGATGGACGTCCTGTTGCTCGACGACTGGGGACTGCAGGACGTCGACCAGGGCGCGCGCAACGACTTGCTCGAAGTGCTCGACGATCGCGTCGGCACGCGATCCACGATCATCACATCGCAATTGCCCCTTGAACACTGGCACGCCTGGCTGCAAGACCCGACTCTCGCCGACGCAATCCTCGACCGCCTCGTCCATCAGGCTCACAAGCTTGCATTGAAGGGCGACTCGATGCGCAAGAAGAACGCACCTGATCAAAAAGTAGCCTGATCTCGAACACCTGCAGTACAATCTAAGCACAACGCAGCACCTCCCTCCTGGCCTGTTCGACTTCACCGAAACGGGCGTTCAACTTCCCCGAAATACGCATCGAGATGCTTATCCGAGCGGTTCGCGGCGTCGTGATACCAATCCACGCCGCCGAAAGAGCCACCTTCGATCGCGACGCAGTAGACCGTTTTCGTCCCGTCCTGCGTAGGTTTGGGCGCCCTTTCCAGTAATGCCAGCGCATCCGGCAGCCACGCGGAGAGTATCGGATCACCCTCCGCATTCGCGATCTTCACCCGTTCGACTGCATGCCGAAGGCACTGGGAAACATCGTATGCAAAGTTACTCTTCATCTTTACTCCTTGTCTGCCCGGTTGGGCTGTTGGAAAAGGAGTGAGCCTTGCGCTCAGCAGGTCTACGTGACCAGCTGAACCGCTTCAGATTTTGGTGCCGCGCCCCCATGATGGCGGCGCGACAAGAGTACTCAAATTTCGGTTCAATCGGCGTCGGCAACGCGTGTAACAGTGTGATGCAGGCCGTAGGTGTCACTTTGCCAAGTCTGTCCGACAGCAAGGGCGTCGATACTAGCAAGTTCCTCGTGATCGTACCCGGCGGTAAGCGTAAAGAAGCTACCGCCTACCGTCCTAGAGCCAGGGTCGCGAAATACCCCAGTCCAGACCGCCAGAAAGCGTCGCTCGTTTGGGATCACCTGCACGTGGTCGCTCGAGCCGTCACGCCAATCGATTCCCGCTCGCTCGGCCCCGATTTGGCTCAAGAGATATGCGTACGGCAGACCGCTCAATCGCTGCGTGTTCGCCTGAGCCTGAACGGCTTGCTCGAAGAGGTTTTCGCCCTCACCCTCCCCGTAGGAAAACTGCGCCTCCGCCAACATACTGAATGACGCCATCAGGCGACGGTCGAAGGATGGGGGGGAGTCGATCATCGTCCAGTCGTCGCTCTCCATCACCTCGCCGTTCGGCAGGACGATCGCCTTGATATCGAGCAGTTTCAAGTCAGACCGATCCATCAGAGTCTCTCCCGACGAATCCTTGAATGGGTAACGAATGACGACCTCGCTGGTCTCAAAGAGCAGACCGGTTGCCTCCAGACGATTCCCGCCGCTGGTCGTCATCGACACGACAGTAACTGGGTAAGGAAAGAAGCTGAGTGGGATGATTGGTACCGAGGTGGTCCGGTTGTCGTCGTTATTTTGCGGTTGCATGTTCGCTCCTGATGCCTGTAGCAGGCTTGTGTGAAGGAGCGTCAAACGGCTCTGGGCATCATTGATAGCCAGAGCGACACCTGACTCGCCGTCGAAGGCGAATCAGGTGCGTTCATAGGTTACCCAGCGACCTGAGCTCGGTCGTGGATCTTCCAGTCATACTCACGTGCAAGGGAAATCGCGTACTCCCCGGCTTCCGCGTGAGACTCGAAATCGCCGACGCATTGCGCCCCTACGTCGTCGCTGTGCGCCCCGTAACGTAGGTAGACGGAGAAGTACTCGGGCGATGTGCTGTCGACCTCACAGCAATCGCCAACGTCCCGTACGCCCTCGATCTCAATGCGCTCGAATCGATCAGGCCTGCCGTCAATTACTTCCGTTGCAAACCCACCGAACGCTCGCAACGCAAGCTTCACGCAGCCACCTGCGCGGCGATCGGCTTCGTCACGCGCTCCCGATGTTCCTTGATGAGTTCAATAAGAGCTTTGGGGTCAAGCTGCTGCCCCGCGAACTCGTCCCCGAGAACCGCCTGCAGATCTCGAGACGCACGTGCGCTCAGTTCAACCACATATTCAACCCGCTCCTCCGCCTCGTCGACGAACTCGCGAATCTCTTCTTCGGTCGCGTTTGCGCCGCAACCGCAGGACATGGTGGCCATCTTCCTCGCGATGAAGCGCACTGCCTCATCTTGAGACAGTATCTCGACGGAATCAGTGAACGAGCCTTGTTCCCCGTCGGTCTGGTGCCAGCGGATACAGACTTCGTAAATTCTCTTCATGAATTCTCCCCGGTGCCTGGAAATCGGCTGTTGAAAAAATGGGGGAGTTTGGCGCCCTGTTGGACTACGATGCCCAACGGAGCAGATGCAGAAATTGACTGGCGGCATGCGCCACTAGATTTGACTGCCGATCGAACGGCCGGAAATGACTATACCACACGCCTGACTCGTCAGCGGCCGCGGAGCGCACCGCACTTACCATGGCCCCGATGCCCGGCCCTCCCACGCTGAGAGCTATCCACTTTCACAAGCGTCCGACGCGACCGCACAGACCGCAATATTTCCCATTCCCGTTGGGGATCTGACCGCAGATGTCCCTCGACCCCATGACGTTCACGCAGGTGGGAACGCTGGTCGGCCGAGATCGTCGAGCAACGCTCTGACCTCTACGTCGGGATGCCCCTTGCACCAGGCATTTTCGAGCTGCGGATAAATGCGGACCGCGGCGGCGGCGCGTTGCGCTACCGTCGAAAGTCCTCCCGGCCGGACATTGATGCGTGATGCTCCGCGGCGGCGGCCCACTTCTCCACATCTTTGCTCGCGCGGGTCGCGGTCGCGCTGCACGTCATCGCTTCGATCGCGTGATCTACTGTCACCGACCGCCCCTGGCCGGCCCCTGGAATCACGCCTGGTTGCTTCATTGCTCACTATCCCCCTTGCGCCCCCCTGTTGAGCCTATCCTCGTCCACAATCCACCGCAGTACGAATGTGAGCCAACCATTGCTTTAGCAAACTTACATCAGCTCGAAGGGCGAAAGGACGCCGGTAAGGTCATCGTGTCCGTCCGATACGAGCCACAGACTTGCGACATCGGGATTTGCATCCGCCAGCAATCCATCCACGTCGTCTTCTGCATCGACCACCTTAGCCGGCTTCAATTCCAGCTTGTTCTCACCTCTATGCCAAGCGTCCGCGATTGAGACCGCCAGCGCCGCCTTTCGAGCGTCACCTCCCCGTCGCAAGTACTTCGCCATCGAGACTTCCGGCACGAGCATCCACACGCCGTCCACCTTAACGGGAAGGTAGGTAAAAGAGTGCATCAGCATCATCTGGCGCGCGTGCGCAACAGGTTGCCACGGTTGCACTGAAACCACGCCGCGGACCATAAAGTCACACACCTTCGTGCGAGCGGGCCCGTTGTCCTGCATGATTGCCTCCTCGAGACCAATACAAAGTTCAATTGCTGATACCGTGAGGTGTCTCGCATATACACCTGAATGCATTGCGTCGTTTCGCGCCGCCTGCATCGATCGGTAGAGCACATCGAAGGTCGAGAACAGTCCAGGAAAATGCCTGGGCAGCTCCGAAAGAATGATCGATCGCTCAGCGATTGGTCGAATCAAGGCGAGGTATTTGTTCAAGGCCTCTTCTCGGTTCGACAGATGGACACCCAGCGCCTCGACCGCGAAGCAGATTGAGCCAAAACCCTCTGCATCGGCGAGCGCAGCGTATCTGGCAGCCCGAAGGCGATCGCGAAAGTAGATTCGCTCGTCAAGCGTCAAAGTGTGCACCATACTATCCTGCGCCTCTTATCGAAGCTCCTTTACTCCCGATTTCCATAACTCGCCGCGGCCCAGCTTCACGTGTTCGGCTTCATCGGCGACCTCCACCAATGCTGCGGCGATCGCCCGGAGATCGCTCGGTGACAGGTCGTGACCGCTACCCAACCGGGAGTCTAGAATCGCGAGCGGAGTGCCTTCCGCGGTCACGGTCAGCCGATACTCGAGTGTTGTCAGCTTCATCGCTTCACCATTTAGGTTCGTACGACACATTCCCAAAATTGATCGCCTGAATTACGTCACGTTGCTCCCCGGCCACGCACGAATTCCATATCCAGTCACGCAGGAGCGGCCCGACGGTCAAGCCAGGTCGCGACCATCCTTCGAAACACCTCCTCGATTTTCTCGGCTTGAGCCCGCCCCTGGGCAACGTTCTTGTCGTGACCGCCCGCCTGCCCCCGGTCCCAATATCGATGCGCTTCCGCGACCATAGCGTCGGCGTCCCACCCGGCCCGGCCATGCCGGAGCACGCGCATCGCAGCGCCGACGTGATCGCCGGCACCTGGAATCCTGCTATCTGCCAACGCACGACACCAGCCGTGCTCCGTCGCCTCGTCGGCAGATTCAAAGTCGTCGAAGGCAAACATTACGATCGTAGCTAGCACCAACGGGTGCCCTGGATAAACGCTCCCTTCTTCGAGGTGCGCCATCTGCCAACGGTAGCAATCTACTTGACTGCCGATTCGAAGTTCATTCACGTCTTTGTCCAAGGTAGAAACGATGCCTGCCCTTACGCCGACTATCCCTGCGCGGTCCGTGCTCGAACTACTTCTGCGACTCGCTCCCACGATAGCCGTGCCGCAGCCTGGTTGCATCCAGGAGGTGCGACCGAGTATGCCGATTCGAAATTTCTAACACCGGCACGACTCAGGCGCCCTTCTGCTTTCCGCCCAAGTGCAACGATGGTTGCGCGCGGAAACTGGCTAAGCTGCGGGATCAAAAACCTAGTTGCACATCCCTTCTCCATCTCCCGCGGGACCGGGCCACACTCACGCGCGGCAGAACACAGCACTGAGTCGGTAATCCACGTCTTTCGCATTTGCTCATCAAACGTAAGGCCGGGCCAGCAGAGGTTCAGAAGACTGCGGACGTTCCGGTGGAACTGGTCCTTACCTGCCGAAAAACATGACCACGCATAGCTGTTTACCGAGTTGAACCGCTCCGCCGCCGAATCGCCCGTTTCGTGACACTCCGACGGATGCGGGTCGCCTGGTTCCGCGCAAACGAGCACAAGCCGCACCTCGCCAAGCTCTCCAGTTGCACCACAGAATCCCCTTGGAGCATGCCCAGCTGCAGGATTCCAAGTCGCTGTCCTACAGGAGTCTGCAAATCCCTTGCATGGCCCATACGCTTCAATCAATAGCCCGACCAAGGCGGGTGCCGGATGCATAGTCTTCCCCATACTCTCAACAGAGCCCGACTTACAGCGTGACGATCAACTCGGCGATCAAGGCTGCTGCGACCCCTGCGGCAACAATCGCCGCGAAGGCCCTGACGCTCTGGAAGATCCGCACGTCATAGGCATTCGCAACAAAAGCGACCGTCAACTGCGCGACAACGAGCGCGTGGAAACTTCTCGACGGATGGAGACCCGCAACGACGCAGATCAGGTTAAAGACGAGCCAAATCCCGAGTGTCGCGGGGCGGCGTAAAGGAGCCGGGGATGGGCGGCGTAATGGCGCCAGCAGAACCGGGGGTAAAACGCGGATTCGAACGGTTTCAAGGTTGCGGTTTTTTGCCGTTTTTGGCAACTGCATTTTGAGGGGGATCTGGCATCGGTTTCGGGGTGCGGTAACTGTCGCCCTCGAGGACGAGCCGGTAGGCGCCGTGGCGTAGTCGGTCGAGTGTGGCGGTGCCGAGGATGCGGTTGTCGGGGAACGCGGCGCCCCATTCACCGAAGTCGAGATTCGACGTCAGGATGGTCGCCGCGTGCTCGTAGCGGGCCGCGACGAGATCGTGGAAGTCCTCGTCCTGCGGGGTACGTAGCGGTTTGAGCGCGAAGTCATCGACGATCAGCAGCGGCACCCGGGCGTACTGCTGGAACTTGCGGTCATAGGCGCCGGTGGCGCGCGCGGCGTTCAATCGCTTGAGCAGCTCGGTCTGCGAGATGAACAGCACATCGCGGCCTTGGCGGGCGGCGCAGTGGCCCAGCGCCTGGGCCAAGTGGCTTTTGCCGGTGCCGGTTGGACCGGCGATCAGGATCGCGACCTTCTCGTCGAGATACCGGCCTGTCGCGAGATCATGAACGTGTGAGCGGTTCAACGTAGGCAGCCGGTCGAAGTCGAACGTCTCGAGCGTCTTGCCCATCGCGAAGCCGGCGCGCAGCAGACGGGTGCCGAGCTTCTTGTGTTCGCGACGGGCAACCTCGTCGTGCAGCAGCATGGCAAGGAACTCGGTATAGGCGAGCTGCCCGTCGATCGCCTGACGGTTGCGCTGCTCAAGCGAGTCGAGGATGCCGGACAGGCGCAGCTGTTTGAGGATGGAATTCAATCCGGGACTCGGGTTCATGGTGTCAGTGGATCAGCAGGGATTGGAGATCACGGCCGAAGCGGCCGCCGTTCTGGTAAGCGCCAGTCGGGGCCGACGCGGGACGCGGCACCGGTTCGCTGTCCGTGCCTTTGTCGAGGATGCCCTTGATGGTGCTGTACTTCGCGCTGCTGAACGCGAGCGCACGCTCGCAGGCTGCTTCCAGCCTCTGATCGCCGACTTTCTGTCGCAGCCGGATGATCCCCTGCGCGCCGCGCAGGTTGACGAGCACCTTGTCGTTGAACAGCGCGAGGATCACGCCGTGGCACGACGGCCCGATCTCCTTCGCGCGCGCCAGACACCACTGCGGATCGTGCTCGAGCCAGGCCTGCGCTTCGGGCGGCTGGTGATCTCGCACCGTGTGGCGACCGCCGGCCCGCTGCCGCGGATGGGTTGCGACGAGTTCATGCCGATGGAACAGCTGGATGACCGTATCGGTCGCCTTCAGCCAGAGCGACTTGCCGACGAGCGTGAACGGTGCAGAGTACAGCGCGTGCTTGTAGACGACGTGGCCGTCGCGATGGACCGCCACCTCCTTCCAGACCGACAGTACCGGCGGCACGTCCGGCAATGCAGCGAGCAACGGGCGCTCGACGCCGAAGCGCGTCAGCGGCCGTTCGTGGACGGTGCCGTGGATACGAGTGCCGGCCTGCTGCATCACCCATTCGCGCAGTTGCCGGTTGGCGTCGGCCAGATCCCGGAACTCGCGCAGCGGCACGAAGGACTTCTTGACGTATTTGACGCCCGATTCGACGACGCCCTTCTTCTGGGGATCGTGCGGCGGACAGGCGTCGATCCGGAATCCATATCCCTCGGCAAGCGCGGCGTACGAGCGTTGCACCGCCGGCTCGTATCGACACGCCCGGATGATCGCGCACTTCGCGTTATCGATGATGACCCGGTCGGGACAGCCGCCGAACCATTCGAAGGCGCGCCGGTGGCTGGCGAGCCACGTCTCGACGGTCTGGTCCAGCACGATCTCGGCATACTGGTGGCGCGACCAGCACAACGTCATCACGAAGATCCACGTCCGGACCGCAATGCCCTCGACCGTCAGCACGGGTCCCGCGCCGAAGTCGACCTGCGCGGCGTCGGCCGGTGCGAAGTCGAGGATCGTTGTGGTGGCCACGCTGCGCTCGGCAGCCAGATGGCGCAGCATGCGCTTCACGGCACAATAGCTGCCGGCGTAGCCATGATTGCGTTGAAGGGCGGCATGGATCGTGGTGCCCTGAACGCCGGCGGCAAGCCATTCGCGGACCTGTTCGCGATATGGCTCAACCGTCGACACACAGGTGTGCGGCAGGTGCGGCGTGCGCCCGAAGACACCCGCGATCGTAGCGTCGTCCGGCAGCGGCTGCACCGGATCCAGCCAACTACGCGCTTCAGCCTCGCGGCGCACGGTCGTCAGCTTCTTGCGCCCCATCAAACCGCCGCGCGCGATGTCGCGGTCAGAATCGCCTTGCCGCATGCGGACAAGGACTTGGCGGTATTCAAACAATTCGAACCTCCTGTTGGCCATGGACGCTCCGTTCAAAAAGAACGGAGCGTACCGACTCGGAAAGTTCGAACCGCGTTCTCGCCCTGATGCTGCTGGCGCCTATGCGCCGCCCCTAACGTGGCGCCATTACGCCGCCCTTGGACTGGCGCCTATGTGCCGCCCCTCAAGTGGCGCCCTTATGCCGACCCCGCATTGGCTCCATAGCGCCGCCCCGTGACACCGAGGCAGCTGACCAGCGAGGCCACCGTCGACCGAAGCGTTGGAAGTTGAACGGTTTGATGCATGTATTCCTCACTAACGTACTTTCTATTGAACGTACAGCTGGTTGCATGCCGCAACGATCAGTTGCGCTGCCACGTAGCTTCCCGTCTGCTTTCCGAACCGTTCGATGCACTCTCCGGCACGTGGGACAGAGAACAGGCCGCCAACCTTGTCTCGAGGTCCAACGTCCTGACCCCCTCCAAACTGAGAGAAACACATGTTGACCGACTGGTACGCGATAACATCGCTCTGAGTACCAGGAAGCTTCTCGAGAATGCAGTTCCAGTACTTGGTAGGCTCGGCGCGTTCGACGGGCTGGCCCTCTCGATAGTTCATGTACTGCGCAAAGCCATAGATGCACAGCGCAGCACCGGCAAGCAGCGCTAGCGGGATGAAGTTCGGTTTCTTTCGTTTGAGTTGCACCGGTGGTCCCCAGCGATTTTCCTGTTTCAGTACGGCGCGCACCCTGTCGGCGCCGCGTTACACGTCGCCGCGGCACCTACGTTGGCTCGCCTGGCGCTACACCACCGTAAGCCCCAAAGACTCACACAAATGCACTGCCTCGGCCTCGGTGTTACAGCAGTCGATCCAGAAGTCGGTGCCGGAGACGGTGATCGCGAACGGCGGGACTTCCGAGACGTCGGTCTGCCGCCCGATGACTACCTTCGCCCCGTCCGCGAGGTACCTTGCCATTTCCTCGTGACACTCCGGAAAGGCCTTCTTCACTTGCTCTTGTTGCGTTGCTGTGAGACTCATCCCGCTTTCCCTTAGCTCTATCTGCTCAGCGCGGCCCATTCGCAAAAACAAGGGACCGCCGTTAGTGTAGTCCCGCCCATTCGCTCCACAAAGGCCTGAAGCAATCGGCTGCAGGGACCGTTGCAACTGCCGATCTACAGCGATACGTTGAAGTCCGGCATCTCGGCACACTGCGTCCAGAATTTCAAGCTCGGCCATGCGACAACGCCAGGCCGTGACCGAACGGAGCAAAACCCAGCATGGGCGAGTCCGTGGATACCAATATATGCACCTACCTGGAGCGAGACACGGATCGATTCCCCTTCACCGTCGTATTCATCGGCGCGGATGATCTCCTCCCCAGGCAAGCCGAGATGGCGCCCTGCTGCCCATGCCCAAGCTGTTGCCTCAGGGTCCGAGCATTGGATCACCGCGCGATACAACGAGTCATCAGGATGCAGGTTGATTTCTCCCAAAACTCGCAACATTTCTCTTTGCCCAGATGTGATGTTTCCGTCCATCAGCGGCCGGAATATCGGCGGTGTGATGGAAAGATGCCCAGCCTCATGAAGTAACCCTGAGACACGGCAAGCCGGATCGACGGCTAGTGTCCCGCGATCGATGCGGCACCCCTCGATGAATCCGCGTGCGCCCGCAACGTACCGTGTCGGGATCCCGATGGTGTTCAGGAATTCGACGACACGATCTCGAGTATCGGCACGGTCAATCTGGTACATGTTTTCTAACCTCGCACCAGTTCGCACTCTTCGCCTACCGCTGAGCCGCGAACAAAAATGGAACCCCGCTCAAGGCAACAAGCCGCCTGGTCGCCGGCTGGCACCACTCCCTCAGGCCGTACACCCGCCCGTACAGCGACACCCTGCGGTCAGGCGGTGCTAGAGCTCGGCAAGCGACCGATGGCCACGGGCGCCGATCGGCCGGATGTGAACAGTTGCTCCGCACGAAGCACCCTACCGTTTGAGCGGATGTGCCTTAATAGCACCGTTGATAGCCTTCTTTGCCGCGGGCACCGATTCGAAACCACGGGCAACGCTGTCGATCAGACGCGACGGATTGCCCACCTCCGGAACGATCCAGACCCATCCGTCTATCCATGCGGTACATGCTGAACCAACGTGGCCAGGCTGTCGCTTGATCGTTGCCACAGGATGCCCCGAAACGCAGCCGATCCACGTACGGATTCCAGTCCTGCCGGGAGCTGTCCAAGTCACCTTCGCGGCCTCCTGGAGAAGAACGTTCACCTCCCGCCAACGCCCTAGCACGGGCGGCGTAGCGCGTTCCTCCGCTACGATGACACCACTGGCCAACAAATGATCTCTGACCGCACCTTTCGCGGCGGCGAGGGACCTAAAGTGCCGCGACGACTGCTCGGCAATCTGCGTCGTCTGATCGGATACGTCCCATTTCATCCCATTGCGCCAACCTGCAGACCAGCCACCAATCGCAAGCCGCCGGATCTGCACAATCAGGGCTTCGCCGATGTGTCCGGCAGAGCCGTTTGGAGCGTCGGTCCAGTGAATCATCGCAAGGCTCCTTGATCAGCCCTGTTGTTTCAAAACGGCCTCCCGATACCGCGATCGCAATACCAGATCGGGCACTGGAGCAAGCACTTCAGCCATGAATTGCAGCTCCACGCAGGCGTCTGCTCCGTGGACTGACGCTGCGCGATCGAACGCGGCCCGCGCCGCGTCAAGCTGCGTCTTGTCCTTCGCAGCAACCGCTCGAATTGCCGCACGTTCTTCGTCAGTCAGGATTTCACTCATGTCTCTTTCGTAATCTCAGGTTGCGGGTATCCACAATCTAGCGCTTTTCGCCGGCGCACAGCGACCATGTGGCAAAGTATGCGTCGGTGCGCTACTACGGGCGCGGTTGAAACAAGATGTCGATGATCCAGTTACTCTCACTGGCTCCGAAACCTTTGACGGCACCCGAACTACGCAGACTTGTCGCCCCCAGTCGAGGCACGGTTGCAATGCCGAGCATCACTCGGATCCCCGGCCCATGCCGAAACCGTTGTAGCGTTGGCCCAGACCTCCAAGGAATGCTTCAGTTGTTAAGCGACCGGACTGCGCACCGTCCACGGCTCCGCCGAAAGCGCTCCACTCTCGCTCTCGCCGAAACATCGAGGCAAAACCCCATCGCCCCTTTCCCCTGCCTCAAAAGGCAATTGAATTCGCCGGCACATCAATTCCATGATGGCGACGCATTGCTTCGCGAAAGTCTTCCCACTCTGCGATACCGGCGGGCTCATGCGTGCAATACAGACATTGATCCGCGCCCTCGATCTGCTCGGCAACAGTACGATGCACATCGATTCCGAACCGCTTGCTGAATCGGCCGATGCATGAACCGTCGTGCCCGTTGACCCACACCCGATCGCCCTCCGCAGACACCTCGATGCAATGGAGACTTGTCATCTCTTGTTGATCCTGATTCATCACAAGCCGTACTTCGCCTGAAGCTCGATCATGCGTTCGAGACGTCGATGATGCTCCTGACGGGCAGCAACTGGTACGTCTTCCAGCTTCACCTTCCCGCACGCGATTGTCGTCTCCCATGCGGTCGTTTCTTTCACATGGTCATACAGCTCACGCAGCTCTCGCTTCATCGTGTCGAAGATCATCCCAAACCTCCACATTCATCCGCCGACAAGATTGCCGGCGACGTCCCGTCCATAGTCGGTGGCTCTCTGTTTAGCGCGAACTCGGCGCACCAGTGCGAATGAGCTCGTCTCGCATCGCTACTACACGCTCGATTTCCTCGGCGCTATGGGGTGTCCCGCCCAGATTCAATGCCAAGTAGTGATCCAGGACGTCGAGTTTGTACTGGAAACAGAAGGTCGCAAACCGAAGCCGATACGTCATTCCCCGCGGCGTGAACGATGTCCCCTCGAGGTCAGCGAGTGTTAGCCCGAAAGGGCGAACGTTGCCGGCCAAGAACTCCCTGACAGCCGTCAGACGTTGCAGACCATCCATCACCTGGAAACCGGCGGGAAGATCCCCATCGGATTTCACCAACAGCGATTCAAAGGTCGGGCAGTTGAATTGGATCGTCAGACCACTCGTCGGGACCGCGCCGCGCATGACGTTCTCGATGTAGTGTCGTTGCTGCTCCCCCGTCCAAACGTGCCCTCGCTGAAAGTCCGGAGACAGATCGAGACCGTAGTCCTGACCCATATCTTCGAGAGTCTTGTCGAGCATTCCCCAGTGCGTGTCCACTTCATAACGCGCTTGGGTGAGCGGACGAATGAGAGCTTTCAGCTCGTCGTTGGTTCTTGCCACTTTCCCTTCCTATTTCGAGTTTCCAGCCCTATTGTCAAGGGCCGACAAAGCCTCGTTCTTCGACTTATAGCCCGGGCCGAGCAGATAGGCGGCGCGGGTTCCACGCCCGAGCGTTTCGGCACTTCCCGTGAGCTTCGCAAACCACCGCCACTTCGTTCCCATCCGGCGCGGCTCGGTGAGCTTGCTCACTACGACGTTGACCTGCTCCCGCCAAATCTCGCCGATCGTGGTATCGCCGGCTTTAACAAGTTGGTGTGCCGACCTTTCGCTGCCGGCAACCTTGCTCAGTGTCAGGGTCACAACTTGCCCTCCTATGCACCTGCTATCGACTCAGCCGCGTTCAGCCATGCAAACTCAACTGCCCAGTCGCCGGCGACAGCGGAACCCAACGGGCGGCCGGTTACCGCATCGAAGACAACCGCACCGTCACCGGTGTAGGACGACTCGGCGGCCGGAAAGCGATTCCGGACAATTGCACGTGCAGTGTCCTCGGCCAATCGCCCCGGGCGCTCTCGGTCAACCACCGCCTTAACTTGACTGAGCATTCTCAGTGCTCTCCGCCTCGTTCGCCTTCGCGCGCTTGACGTCCTTTCTTCTCTGCGCCTGTGCTTTCTTGACCGCGTCCTTCGGCGTTACCGCCGAAATTTGATAGATCTCGCACTCGCTATAGGCCGGATCCGTCTTCTTGCCGCCGTACGTCCAGTCACCGCTGGGGAAGCGTGCTACAGTCCAAAGCTTCTCTTCCATCGAATCGCTCCTAGTCGGTCTGGTTGAGGATTTCGAACTCGAAGCCCTGCGTCCAGCCGTACGTATGAACTCGCAACGCGTCTTCGGCGATCAGCTCGGGAACGACGTCCGAGTAGCCCTCATCCTTCGGCGTGATCAACACAATGGCTGCGGGCATTCCCTTCGCAGCAGCGATTTTGCTCGCTAGGTCCTTCAGTTCCTTCGTCCACTCGTACACTTGGCGGTCGAGGATTTTTTGCGTATCGGTTGTCATATTCGTTACTCGGTTTTGGTTCAACCGGGGATCAGGAATTCAACTGCACTACGAGTGCTACCCGATCGGCTCACCATTTTTTCCTGGGGCGGCACGGCGTGCGGCTCACCTCATGACCACACCATGTCGACACCGTGCTCATTGCTGATGTTGTTCTACTTTCACCCAGCACACGGGCTTCTCGTCGTCGAGGCGCTTAACGAAACCCTTAGCCTCAAGATCCAGCAGCCGCGAGCGAACCGCTGCAGAAGCAGTTCGCCGGTTTACGCCGAACTCCGGCCACACGCGATCCCCAACGTCCGACGTCGTATAGCCGCCAACGGTATCAAGCACAACCAGAATCTTCTGATCGTAGTCGCTGAGTTCGTTCGTCGTCATCGACGCCCCCGCCTAGACGTGCGCAGGGCCATCGACCGGCTCGAGAGAGCGAACCCGCGCAGCAAATTCGGCAAGCACTGCAGTCACCGCTTCGGTTTGGGCGAGATTAAGGCGCTTAGGCACCGAAACTTGGATATCGGCCTGAGCGTCTGTCAACAGCGTCGCATGTGCCACTCGCACGTTCTTGCTCTTGATCGAAACCAATGCCGTCACGACACCACGGACCTTCCCGGACGGCGGATCGAAGAGATTGACCTGGATTTCCATAGAGCCCTTTCTACGCAATGATTGTTTGCAGGCGCGCTAGCGCATCTGCGACTTGTTCCGAAGCGGCCTGTCCGACTTTTCGGGCGCCGCGCGCATCCAGATCGAGCATCCGTACCAAGTTCACCAGCGCGACACCGCAGACCGCCCTGTCCGGATCCGAAACCTGCACGGCGAACCCGGCATAACGAGCGTACTCGTCGCCCTGGCTTATCGGCGCCACTAGCGCCAGGCCCAACGAATTTAGCGGCGCGGGCGACAGCACGAGAGCAAAGCGGTAGTCCTCTTCTTGCTCGCCAGTACTCGGCGCAGTCAGGTTCACCCGCACGATGTCGGCGCGATCAAACTTACCTCGCTTCAGCATGCTTCACGCCCCATCGGCTTCACCTCGCTCCACACCGCAAGATCTTCCGGAAAGGGTGCCTTTGCGTCGCACTGAGCAACCAATTCTTCAAGTGAATATTTCGGGCGAGCAAGGGTCAACAGGACACCGTCGGATCGGAGGTCCGCAATGAGAGAACCGCCCACGCTTGCATTCATTTGCTCGAGCAACACCGCGGGTAACCGGACCGCCGCACTGTTACCCCATTTCCTAATCTTGAGTTCCATGACGTCGCTCCAAATGTGTCTACATTATAGATACCACCCATCCGACTTGTCAACGCCAATGCATCTACAATGTAGATTCGTCGCCACAAGAAATTCGGGCTCGGTGCTCCAAGCCTGCCAGTTGCTCGAACCGGAAGCAGGGAGGTCAATATTTGGCCAACTGAACGGCGAATGCACCCTTCCTGGCACGCAACTCGCAAACGAAGAGTGGCTTTCGGTAGACACACTGGATCAAGGCAAGAGTCGGCGTGCAGGTCCAGTTACCAAACGACTCGCCGTTACATCAGATGTGTGGAGTATGGATTCCTCATCGCGCGACTGGATTTGCTTGTCTCCCCCGTCGCTATCGAAGGTAGAAGATCAAATTAAACGTGTCGTGGATACGAGGAGACGCGATCAGATGGGAAGACTGCAGTTGAATGTGGACCAAAACTGGGCGCGTCCGCCTGCCGGCATCGGCTCGACCGCGCGCCGTCCTCCCGGGAGCTCGCAAGATCAATCCAGGAGGCGTCCCTGATGAACTCTGCCGCCACCAGTCTGCTGCATCGGACGATGGCATAAGCTAGAGCGTTTCGAACACGATTGACTGCCGGTGAGTAGCAAACGGACCACGGCTTCTTAGAAGCCGTCCGCATCCAGTTCGGTTACAGGTGCCTCGGGCATACCAGGTTTGGGCAACACGCGATATTGCGCCATGGCCTCGAACTTAGGCTCGCTGACCGGAAGCCACGAATTGCCCCGGACGCTCCATTCCACGGGGTACCCGTCCTGATGCAAGGCGAAGGTTAAAGCTCGGACGGCTAGCGGAACCTGGCCGAACGGCCTGTCGAGCGCCTTATTCAGCGACACTAGGGCTGCGCTCGAGCGAATGCCGCCGTCAATGTACAGCTTGAGACAAAATCCCGCGTTATACGCATCTGAGGAAAACGAAACGAATTCGTCGCAACCCTGCTGTTCTTCCGTCATGGAGCGGGTTTCCCTTGCTAAGCATCGGCTATAGGCTGCGGCAAAGCGGACCAGGCGCGCACATCAGACAATGCCAAATTCCCCTTGCCGTCGCGCCGAGTGAATACCTGCTGATCGGTGGACCAATCCCCATGTACGACGGAGCCCTCCGGCATCCACAGAAGGAACCCGTTGCTAGTGACGACCGTCACTGATGTGTTCAGCCCCTCGTGCAGTTGGTCGGGGCTCGGCCCTAGCCGTGATACGTCGCCTACGGCGTTCGAATCAATGATGATGTGCTGGAACTCCAACTCGACAATCGTTACCCAAGTACCCGGCCAATAGGGTTGCTGACTCCGCTCCGTTGTCGGCTCGATAACGAGGTTGGGGCTGTCCATTGCTCTTCCTTTCAGTTCCAAGGCCAGTTCCGATCGACCTTGCGGCGTACCGTTGGCCGCGGCTCGTGCCTGCGGCTTATCTTCCCCAGCTACTCGCCGACGATCCAGCGCACGAAGCGGCCTTCCGTGCGGCCCCCTTCGAACGAACAGAGGCCGGCTGCGCCCAGTGGCATCTTCCTCGGCGCCGGCACCGGCCAGCGTTTTCGTTACTCGGCCATCTAAACTATGGGCCGCAGATAGTCCTCGACCGAACCTTCCTACGTTTCTGACCGCGTATCGAAGTTCACTGCACGGCCCCATTCCATCACCGGCGCGTTGCGCTTGGCGTCCACGATGCAACAGTAATCACCGTTGCTACAGAAGAACGTCGAATACAGGGACGCAGCCCAGTACCACGGCGCGGAAATATTCGGCTTTTCCGCTCCGCGATGCGTGAACACTTGATATCGATGGGCCATAAATACTTCGGCCTTAGCGAGCCGACACCGCCGCCGCTACAGCGTCGCGGTTCTCGGTCACGAACTCGTAGATTCGGCCGCGCACCTCTGTATCGGAGAATCCCCACGAGACACCCTGCCCGAAGACATCGGCGGGCAACATCATGAAAAGGATGCGCTGCTGCTCCACGGTCGGATGAGCTACGAGCCCATCCAGCGCGCTGATCAACGGCGACAAGTCCGGATCCGATTTGTCAGTGTTGTCCCAATAGGCTTTCCGAACGGCGTCCAACCGCGCAGCCTCGCGACGATCCTTCTCTTCCTGTTTCATTCGTGCGATCTCCGTCTGTTCGGCGGTCGGTTCAAGACGGCGCTCCAGTTCCTCGTAGGAGATACCGAGCCGGTACGCTTCGGCTTGCAGCAGGGCGCTTTTGCCCCTCCTCGTGCTGCCCAGGATCACTGAATGACCGATGTCACCTTCGCCGTTGAGTACGTTCCACGTCGGTCCTTGCCCTGCGACCCTGAACACCAGATTCTGATCGTTGCTCATCCAATTTTTCCTTGATCTTCTCAGGTGTTCCGAACGGATATAGTCACCGCCTCAGCGCCTCGGTCAACTCGTCGGCACTCCCCGCGCCAGCCGAAACGACCTGCGCCATCGTCAAGCTCGCCGTCTGGCGCCTTCATGTACCTCATCCACGCGTGGCGCGGTGTCGGAAAGACAACGCCGCTGCTTTCGCGCCGCATCGCCTCCGCCGCCGCTGAAAGGTCGACATGCCCTTCAATTACCAGCGTGTCGCAGTGTTCGTTGACCAGCCAATCAACTTCTAGCCAGTCCCGAACTGTCTCGTCCGCCGCCCACGTTTCGGCGACTACGGTCACCAACGCCTTTGATTTGCCGTCTGCGTAGAGTCGTCCCATACCCCACTCCGTTTTCCAGTCAACTCCGGCTACCGTACAGCACCGAATAAATCACCTGGTGTCGCTCGTAAAGTCGTTGCGCCAGCTCACCGTCGTCAGCAACCTTTGCGATCCCCAGTGCGCCTAGATACGAAAGCATCGCCATCGAGTCGATCAGTTTGCTCGTGTGCTCGTCCGTGAAGCTTTGTCGAATCTCATCCTTGATCGCACGCGCCTTTACTTGTACTGCACCCCCGTGGGTGAAAGCGCACATCGATCGCCATGCTTGAGCCTTGACACTGCCTATAATTTCACCCGCTTGTCCAAGCGCTACCGCGAGATCAGCCGTAAGCTGGGGCATCCTCGGCGGCTCCTCGCCCTCAACAAATTTCTCAAGGTCTCCCTCGCTTGCACACTCGAGATACCAGTTAGCGCGGACGTACGCTTCGAATTGCGGTCGGTACAAAGCGAAAGCCGACCCTCGCACGTCGTTTTCGACCAACACGTGCCCCGCGAGGTGGTGTTCAATGCAGAGATGGTGAAGCGCGACGACCACACGTGCGCGCAACGTCGTCTGGAATGCGACGCCATCGACAAGATTCGCGCATGCATCCATCCAACGCTGAGACCGTTGGACGGCCATAGTTAGCATCATTTCTCGCATCGTTTTCCTTCACTCGTGCGACCGAGCAGGAGGCAGGCCACGTCGCTCGAGTGGAACATCCGCCGAATGCTCCAATGACGTCCATCGATACAGCGCAGACAAGGCGTTGGGCAGATCGAGCGTCCATACGTCGGGTTCACGGACGCGCCCTAAATCAACGACCTTTTAAGCCGCCGGCGCCTGAGCGTCAGTCTCGCGCGTCATCCGCCCTATATCAGAGACGTACACCTTCAACGAAGTACATACGCAACGAGGAGCGTGGGATTTCAAGGATATCAAGAGCCCCCTCCTCCTGGACTGGGAGCACTAGAAGCCGATGCATGAACGGGCCTTTATTCACGTCAGTATGGGCGAAGAGCCGCGCCACTAACTCGCGATTCTGAAGGGGCTCATCGACGATCACAACGTCGGCGCCAGCGAGATCGAACATAGGATAATGTCCTGGCGCCGCACTCTTCAATTTTCCATCGAACGCGACCCCCACCGTGTTTGCCGCAAGGAGGGTGTGATTGTCAACGTACGCTACCCTCACAGTACCAGCCTCGCAAACTGCGTCCGACCAACGCTTCAACGACATTGTCTTGCCAGTGCCACATCTCCCGACGATGCAGAGCACCTTGACTGCCCCAAGGCAGTCAGCAACAAGGTTTGCCACGACTTCCGCGGTGAGTAAAGTACCCTTGCGCATGATCTATCCGCTCTCTCCTCTCTTTCAGCTTTCAGACTGTTGGTGGCGCCGGTGGCGTGGGGTCGCAGCAGTGTGTAGGAAACTCCCAGCTTGCTTCTTCTAGCTTCGGGCCACTCGCGTAAAACCACTCGAAGTCGTCACCGCGATCTGCATTGAGCAGCCGAGCCTCTGTCCACGAGGGTGCCCATACCCAGAGCGCTCGTCCGGCAAACCACTCCTCACCTTCGTCAAACTCGCGCCAATTCTCGGCCATGGTCCTAACTTTTCGTGAATGAGAGCAACGCAGCAGCGGGTGCTACGCGATTGACCGCGCAGTTGAAGTGGCGCCGCAAAGCACCAACCCGACATCCAACAGTCCGCTTCATGGGACTCTCCTAGCCGAGATGTCCATCTCGGGTTGTATCGTACGTCTCGACGCCCAGCGCGATCCGAGCTGCTCCGTCTTCCGATACGTTGAGTACCGCGGACACCAATGCCCGACCCGACTCACAGGCCTTCAAGTGCTCTTTGAAGGTGTCGCGTGCATTGCCAAAACCGGCGCTGCATGCGGGACAACGAAATCCCATGATCCTCTCCTGTTCTCGGGGTTACGAGTACGCAGTTTGCCCAGCATAGAACTCATTGAACTCCTCAAGACCGGTCCAATGTCGCGCCCATCCGCAACTGCAGCGGCGAGCTTCCCCCTGCGCTCGATTCGACCAACGCCGCAAAGGTAACACCTACGGCTTGCAACTCGCTCGCAAGCACGCTCGCTGCAGACGCCTGAACGCCGTCCCGAGCGATATGAGCATGCTTCCGACTCGAGCTATTCAGTTTCGGCTGGATCGCCTACGGTCAAGTAGGAGCAATGCCTTCGACTCGTATGGCTTCCCCCTTGCCTAGACACCCGTGCTGCAACCCCCGGGCAGTCCCCGTTGACTATCAGTCCGCGCCTGGGGTGCTCGCGCGCCAGTTTGATTCCCCTCAGCGCTTCAGGGGGATCGATACGTTCGAGCTCGCCCGCACAGCTTCCGCGAATTCGAGGCTAGCGCCCTCAAGCGACGTGCTATCCGTCTCCACCATCTGCACAACGCGAACCGGCTTACCCGTCTCTTTCGCTATTCCCTCGATCATTGACTCGATCGCCCCATTACTCTGGCTGTTGATGTAAATCGGCTCGCCCGCCTCGACACGCTGTTTCAGCACGTCGCGCAAATCAACTTCGCGATGCTCGTTGCTCATGATTTTCCTCGTCCCTCTCGATACCGTTGACACTTCTTGCGCCTCTGAAGATCCATTCATGCTTGCAGCAGGGGCGCAAGCACTGGCCAATTAACTTGTATGGCTCGATGCCCGGTTGGTCGTCTAAATCCGCGGGCTTATCACATCCCCCTCGGAACAGCGAAACGCCGCAGTAGCCCCTCGCCTGCGAGAACCGCGGGTCAACTACGCTTGCGATCTGCCGCCTCGCGGCAATGGGGGCAAATCGAGTACTCGACGCCGTCCTTGATCGCCGTGTAGAGATAGCGTCCCCGGCACGTTGGGCACGTTCCCAACACATCGCACCCGCTGCGAAGAGCCTTGATCGAAAAGCCCTCCGCCTTGAGTGCGCGAACAAACGGTGTTATGACCGGATCGGTAACTGCCGCAAGACGCTCGAAGTGCGGAACACCCTCCGACGCCTCACGCTGGTAGGTAGCCTCAAGTGCCACCCGTTCGAGGTGGATGCTTTCGGTTGAGGGGATCAGGTTCACGGTTGCCTCGCTCATTTCTTTATCGGCAAATGTGAGCCGAACATAAAGGCAATTATGGGTTAGATAATCTAACCTATCAAGTGCTTTCTGACCCCCGCCTTCTTCAGCACGTCACCCCATGACCGCAGGACAAACACCGGCCCCTCTCGGTCAATTTTCACGCCGTACTGGTCGCGTAGCTTCGCAACATCCGCCTCTATCGTGCCCTTATTGTGGCCGGTGTACGCCGCGATACTCGTGATCGTCGGGCGCTCGAGATAGTCGATAGCGGCCAGCACGACAAACAGGCGTCGCGCATCACCTTTCGGATACTGCGGGACACCAGATTCGTTCAATTCAAACTGTCCAGGCGACACGATCAAATTACCCCGCTGCCAATGGACGCCAACCGTACTTGTTCGCTCTGAATGAGCTTTCTAACGGCAGACAACGTAGAAACTCCAAGAAGGGGTTGCATTTCGGGACAGTATGCCCGCACCCCGGCGCAAGCACAAACAGGGCGCCCTTACCGCTGGGACCTTAGGAAGGCGGGGACTTCCTAAAATCGATTGCTAGTACCTGATATGCCGTCCAAACGACTGCCCGTCGCACTCCCAATTTCTGGGAGAACGGCGGGCTAGGCACTCATTTATCGATCACGTCGCAACGGTGGGAGACACCCGGTTCTCTTCCCGCGATATCTTTGAGTTGAGAATGTCGGGAATTCGAGCGTTCAGCGCAACGCCTGCGATCTCCTCCAGAGTTACTTTGGACTCGACCAGAACGCGATGACCGCAACGCGTCCCAAGCTCCCCTCCGAGTAGAGCCTCCACCTCCTTCCGACTTGGCTCGTTGTGATTCCAAGGTAAGCGTCATTTCGTGGCCGCATGGACAGAGCTGCAGCCGGTGTCCAAAGTGATGTCCGTTACTTCAAGTGATGGGGACTACTTTGGACACACGGAATGCGCGAGCGTCGAACCGCAAGGGCCGACCGAACTACACGCCGGAGTACCGACGGCAAGTTGCCGTCGCGGCGTGCGAGCCGGGTATTTCGGTGGCCAAGCTCGCGCAGGCGCACGGACTGAATCCCAATATGGTGTTCAAGTGGCGTCGGCAACTGCGGGCGGGCCTGTTTGAAGGCGTGGCGCACAGCACAGCGGTGTTGCTGCCTGTAGCGCTACCTGATGCACCGACCGGCGAAACTTCAGAACTGGCATCGCTCGCTCTACGGCCTGTCGAGCCACATCGCGAGAGCGTATCGGCAGCGTCGGGCATCGAGATCGAACTGAACGGTGCCCGTGTACGCGTCACGGGCATGGTGGACCCCGTGCAGTTGCGCCTCGTGCTGCGCTGCCTGATGCCAGCATGATTGCGCCGCCAGGCGGTACCCGCGTATGGCTGGCAGCGGGCGTTACCGATATGCGCCGTGGCATGGACGGACTTGCCACGCTGGTGCAGTCAGCGCTCGGACGTGATCCTTTCTCGGGGCACATCTTCCTGTTTCGTGGGCGTCGCGGTGACCTCATCAAGATTTTATGGTGGAGCGGCGACGGCATGAACCTGTACGCGAAACGACTCGAGCGAGGACGCTTCGTGTGGCCGCAGGCGGACTCGGGAACAGTCCATCTGTCAGCTGCCCAACTGTCGATGCTGCTCGAGGGGATTGACTGGCGGCATCCAGAGCGGACGTGGCAGCCGACGCACGCCGCGTAACGCCGGGTGCGGGAACCCACAAGCGCGTGGGCTTCATTTACACTGGCTGCATGCCTGCCAACCATCTGCCCGATGACATCGCCGCCCTCAAGCGCATCGTTGCCTCGCGTGACGAGACCATCGCGCAGTTGCTGGCCGAGATCTCGAGGCTGAAGCGATGGCAGTACGGCCGCTCATCGGAGCGCATGACAGAATTGATGGACCAGCTGCAGCTCGCGCTCGGTGAACTGCCTGTTCCTGAAGCAGATATGGCCGCACCGGCGAAGGTGCCTGATGCCGCGACTGCGGATACATCGGCTACTACGAACCTCAATTCGCTGCGCCGCAAACCGCGGCACTTCCCTGCCCATTTGCCTCGCGATACGGTTGTTCATACGCCAACGAGCTGCGGATGCCCGGAATGCGGCAAACAGATGCGCGCGCTCGGCGAAGACGTCTCGGAGGTGCTCGACTATGTACCCGGCTACTTCAAGGTACTGCGTCACGTACGTCCGAAGCTGAGCTGCCCGCGCTGTGCTGCAGTGGTACAGGAGCCAGCACCTTCGCGACCGATAGCGCGCTCGATGGCGGGTGCCGGGCTGCTCGCACAGGTCGTCGTCGCGAAGTACGCTGACCATACGCCGCTGTACCGGCAGGCCGGCATCTATCGCCGCGCCGGCATCGAACTGGATCGCGCGACACTGGCTTCGTGGGTGCGTGAAGCAGCGGCGCTACTGCAGCCGCTGTCTGATGCACTCGGCCGTTACGTGCGCGACGCAGACAAGCTTCATACCGACGACACGCCCGTGCCTGTGCTGGAGCCGGGGCGTGGCAAGACACGCACAGCGCGCCTGTGGACCTATGTGCGGGATGACCGCCCTGCGGGAAGCCGCGCGCCACCAGCAGTCTGGTACAGGTACTCACCCGATCGCAAAGGTGAGCGACCTCGAGAACATCTTGCGGGCTACACGGGAATCCTGCAGGCAGATGCCTTCAGCGGGTATGACGCGCTGTATCGTGACGGCACGGTCATCGAGGCCGGGTGCTGGGCCCATGCGCGGCGCAAGTTCTACGACATATACAAACTGGACAGCTCACCGATTGCCGAAGAAGCACTGCACCGCATCGGGGCGCTGTATGTTGTTGAGCGCGAGGTTCGCGGCCAGACGCCGAACGTGCGCCTGTCTGCGCGTCAGCAGCGCTCGGCCCCATTGCTCGCTGAGCTGAAGGCCTGGCTCGAACACACGCTGTCACTGGTCTCGGCGAAGTCGGGGCTGGCGAAGGCGATTAGATACTCACTGGGGCACTGGCACGCTCTCACACGCTATTGCGAAGACGGGCGCGTCGAGGTGGACAACAATACGGCAGAGCGCGCGATCAGGCCGCTGGTTCTCGGCAGGCGCAATTATCTGTTCGCAGGCTCCGACGGCGGTGGCCAAAGCGCGGCGGTGATCTATAGCCTGATCGGTACGGCGCGCCTGAACGGCATCGAGCCGTTTGCCTACCTGCGCACGGTGTTTGAGCGCATCGCCGATCATCCCATCAACCGCATCGACGAGTTGCTGCCGTGGCACCTGATGCCGACTGCACACATCGAACAGCAAGCCGCCTGAGAATCAATCCGATGGTCCAACCCCGCAAACCTGCCGTGCGCCTGGTCAAGGCGCCAGTGCCCGATTACGTACTGCGCGTTGAGCTGAAGTACATCAAGCCGGAGATCTGGCGACGAATCGTCGTTCCCGGCTCGATCCGGCTGGGCAAGCTGCATGTCGTGCTGCAACTGGCCATGGGCTGGGAAGGCGGGCACCTGCACGAGTTCGTCTTCGGCGAAACCAACTATGGTGAACCTGATGACTTCGGATTCCAGAGCGATCCACCAATGCTCAATGAAGCACGGGTCACACTGTCGAAGGCGCTCGGCGGGCTGAAGTCATTCACCTATATCTACGACTACGGTGACAACTGGCAGCATCGGATCAAAGTCGAGAAGGCGCTGGTGCCTGATCCAGACATGCGCCGGCCGATGTGCCTGGACGGGCAGAATGCGTGTCCACCGGAAGACGTCGGGGGAGTGCCAGGATATGCCGACTTCCTCGGAGCGATCACCGATCCGACGCACGAGGAGCACGACCACTTCCTCGAGTGGTGTGGCGGCAGCTTCAATCCCGCCGACTTTGATCTCGTGCTCGCGAATCAGCGCCTCTCAGAGGTCAAGTTCTGATCGTCAAGACGGCCTCAGATTGACGCTTACATTCCAAGCCAGACACGCAGTGGTTTCATCGCCGTGACCAATCAAGACCACAAAAGGTTTGAGCGCGTCGACCGCTTCCGCTTGCTGGAGGAGCCCCAGGGCCTTCACGCGTAGCACCATCGCCTCGGTTTTAGCTTCCTTCAACCGCGTTTCTTTGGGGGGGAAGGAGATGGGTGCCCGACTGATGTCCCCATACAGTGCCCACAGAATCGATAGCGAATGCCTCGACCACTGCCGGACCGTTAGGGGCAAACCGAACGGTGAACGACAGCGACTCCGAGGAAGGGCCATCGTCATCTCCGGGGGTCTGAACGACGACCAACATAGTCCATTCATCCCCGGAAGCCGATCGGCGCCATGCATCGTCCATTTCGTCGAGCACGACATCGTTTCCGAAAAAGTACGTTTTCAGAGCACGATATGCCGCGGCGTGCCGGCTCGCCGGCACTTCGGGAAGACTCGCCCAAGGAGATTGCTTGTGTAGTTCCCGCGGATGAACCTCGCTTAGGCTCCCTGAAGTAGTAGTGAGCACCACGATTACGTCCGAACAGTCAATTCGCCCTGAATCGCTCTTGATCTGAAGCACCGTGTACCAGTCAGACGAACTGCTGGCGTCCGGATCTTCCCACCAGATTCGATCCCCCTCCTTCACGGTCGCGAGCCATACTGCCCTTTCGACAGTCATGTCATCCGCTTCCACTTGATGAGCTGTCCATTCCCAGTACGCGTCGAGACGCGAGTCGCCAGACGACAGCTCGCGCTGATGGTCGCCACGGGTAAAGACCGGATGCTCGAGGCCGAAGGTAGTTTCAAGACGCAACATCGCGTCGGCTATTCCACCGGCTCCGAACGTTTCCGCTACTGCATTGAGATCGCTGTTCACTGATTTTCTCCTTTTTGCCGATTTCGGCTGAGTAAAGGAGGTCAGACCTTCCCGGTCCGGTTGACGGGGAAAGAAGCCCGCCGGCACTAGAAGCAGCCCGGCGGGTGTGATTCAAGATTTCTCAGGAAGAGACTCCAGACGACAACTGCTACGCTTCAGTCGTATCCCGCATGGGTCCTGTAACGAGGCGAAACTCCAACTCCGGAACAAGACGGGAGGCAAGCGCGAGCCGCTCGGCTGCGAATGCTTTGAGATCGCTCTCTTCTCTTCTAGCGTACGCGGCCGGCACCTGCAATCTCGCGACTATCGACATCCGGTGCAAACCACCGACATCTTGCACGTGACTAAGATCATCATGAAGCTCTCGGTCCATACCGCCCTGGACCACGACAGGCTTGTTCTCCCCGAACCCAAGTAAAGCTCGGCAAGCCGCGGACACCGAAAGAAAGCCCGGCGTCGGAACCTCCACCGGCTCGACGTACTGGCCGCGCCAGTCCAGATGGTTCTGCCACAGTGTCACCCCGAGGTTCGGACCGTCTCTCCACACCGAACCGAGCATTTCGTCATCAACAAATACGTCGATCCACGCCGTTGCCTCAATAGTCCGGATTTCGGCCCACGCCTCTGGATACACTGCCCGGATGACCTCTAGGACGCGATCGCAGAGATCGATATTCGCTTCGAATGCCGGCAAATGAACTTTATGCCAGATGCGGATGAGCCGGCGCCTGAAGACTTGAACCGCCGAAGGATCAGCGTCGCACTGGGCGGCCCCTGACAGATAGAGCTCAGCGAGTCCATCCATTTCATCTGCGGTTAGGGATGTGATGTCGAGTCCCCGCTTGCCATAGACATATGCGAGTGCACGCCGCTGGTCGTCGGCTAGCGCTTCGTACGGCCCGCCCTGGCGGCGCGAGGTACCGATGAGCTCCGAGGGCGCGCCCTCAACGGTCTTTTTGTGATTCATTGTAGATCTCTCCAGGTGATGCCCGTTTCGGGCAGAAAAATCGGAGAGGATTGGTTCGAGCCAGCGCTCATTAGTGCGTTGGCTGAAACCTTTGGCGGAAAGTATCGGTGTCGGCGGAACGCCGGCATGCAGCTTGTTACTGCGATTTGTCTCGAGCTTGCGAAGCCAATCGCCGTAGCCCTGTCGTTTCGACCCGCCGGACCCGCGTGGGCACGTCAGCGGGTCATACAACTTTCATCGGTCAAGAGTTCAGCGAGATGGAAGAAAGATCTCCTCGCCTGATCACCGGTGAGCTCCGTGGCTCGACTTGGCTTGCTCGTCCACTCATAGCCTGATCGTCGGTAGGAACTCCGACGCTGTGACGATCAAGCCATCGAGGATCTCGCGCGCCTCAGCAACGTACTCGTCGAGGACGTGAGATTTCGGACAGTCCCCGGCGACGACGACCAGGTCATCGTCCGTGACGAAGATGCACCAAGCCTCCGGTGCAGGTTTCTCTGCTTCGAGCAAATTGCGCGATCGCGCAACCAGAAGGCTACCGGTGCAATGGGCATGCCGCTCGAGACCTTCGCCCGTGATAATCACCCCATCCCTACGATTGGTTCGTACCGTCGGAGGCTGACTACCGTCGCAATCCACTGCGTCAAACCGAAAGTCGCAGCCGAAGCACTGGCCGATGACATTCACATCGCCCACGAACGCCTCCTGGACCTGGGCGAGCCTCCGTTGGCCGCAGTGCGGGCACTCATCTCCTTCGGTAACTTGGCGGCTCCAGGACATTCTATTCCCCGGGCCGAAGGTCGCTATGTCCACCAATGACCCGCGCCGCCAGTCTGCCGATCGCTTCACTCGACGGTGCCGGCAATCGAATGCGATCCAACGGAATTCGCACTAGGGCGCCGATCCCATCTATCGCCTTATCGATTCCGGGCCGAAGCGCTGGGGGCGTCTCCAACGGCTCGTGCTGCTGTTGCGGACCAAGATTGCATTTCATTTTTGCTCCTTATTGCCACCGAGGGCGTTCGAAAGGAGCGATTGGAGCTTTGCGAGGTCATAAGACCGTGCGAAGCGAGTATGGAGGTGAAGGGTGGCGGCGTGCGCCGTTAGAGGGAATGCCGATCAAACGGCTGATCGGACTGTACCACAACCGGGATTGCGTACGGAATTCGTGGAACACGAAGGATCGCCCCCGTCGGGCTCGCGGCTTGTAATCGAAAAAATGCGCGCGACCATGAATCCGTTGCTACCGCCGAGAGGCATAACACGGAGAAATTCATGCACTACGCAAACCCGACGGCCATCGGCCGCGACCTTCGACCCCGCATGCCCGGTCTCCATCTGACTCACCATGCGTGCGAGCGCACCTTGTCTCGCACGGGACTCGATGGCGAGCGCCTGCGCAGCTTCGTAGCTAGCGGCGGCGCGGTGATCTTGCCGTGGCAAAGCACAACCGGCAATCGAGTCCGCACCTACCACCTGGTCTACAACCGTGACCAGGATTCCTTCTGCGTCGCCGTGCTTGCGCACCATCCCGCGCCGGAAGCATCGCCCTGCATCGTCACGGTACTCACAAAGGAGCAGTTCGAGAATGATGCCGGCCCGGTATCAGTCACGCGCCTGCGTACCGCGGCGTCCCAGGCGCTCGACCCGGTCTCGTTTCGGGCATGGGAGATCCGCTACTTCGGCGGCTTTCTCCCGACAGCCCGCTATCGGGTGACTACCTGGTTTCGTCGTGACGACGACCTGCCAGGCGAACGTCCCGCCCAGCTCGTCTTCCACAATGCCCCGGTATGCCGTGACTTCGTGGAAACGCACTCTCTCCAGAATGCAGCTGGTCATCCAGGGTTTCTTGACTGGTACCAGGCGCAGGCGAAGCTACACGGCCTACCGGTCGAACGGGTCGTCGCTATCCGCATCGCGGATACGCACGCTGTCGAACTGGACGTGAATGCGCCGGCGCTACCGTGCTCCTGCTGCGCAGGGAAAGCGCCGCGCTCCAGGATCTTCTCTGGTCTCGCTGCGCCGGCGACGGCACTGGAAAAACACATTTGCCGTTAAGTTCCCCGCCCCCGCCGTTAAGACAGACGTCGCCTAGACTCATTTTTTCCGGTTTCACAGAGGTACTGTTTGATCATTCGAGAAGAGAGGCGCTATCGCGCGTTGAGCCGCTACAGCCACGTCATCGACGACGTCCGATTGGGTCGCCTCGCCCATGAGCGGGCCACTGACATCGCCCGCATGCCACCGTCGAGCCTCGAGGCCGCAATTCGCACTGGGCTTGCCGTCCTTCTCAGCCACGCTGACAGCGAGTGCGGCTATCTAGGACTATATGTACCCGAGCGGGACGCGATCATCGTGTGTGCGGTGACGCTCGACGAGCGGGGCTACGAGGATGGTGTACCCGTGATCGCTGAGCTCCTCGATCTCGACGAATTTGAGCGCAAAGGCGGTGCGGTCGAGATAGAAGTGCAACGTCGCATCGTCGGCAGACAGTTGAATCCGGTCGAGCTGCGTGGCTGGGAACAGAGGCACCTAGGCGCGAGCTATTCATGGCCACGCCCGCGAGTATTCATCTACTTTGAACGAGACGGGAAGGTGCGTACCCACTTCGCGCGGCGCCCCCCCATCTGCCGCGATTGGATAGACACCTATGGCCTCGAGAACATGCTCGGACATCCTGGCGTGTGGGACTGGTTTCGAGGTGTCCTCGGCAACGCGCGGATCGAACCCGAATCGGTGATCAGCCTACGGGTCGCCGATGGGGTCAAGATGCGGCTGGACATTGCCGCGGCCCCAAAACCATGTCCAGCATGCAAGTATGCTCACGGCAAAGTCGCATCTACCGGCGACGTCGACCGATCGCCCCATTCCGCGCCCAGTCGCCTATTCGGTCGGCTTGCCGGCGTACTCCTCGGGCATCGGGCCAAAGGGTGAGGGAATACGGGACGCATGGTGAGCATTTACAGGAGGCGTCATGAGTCGAGTTACTCGCCGTACGCGCAAAGCAAGGTTGGCTGCTGGCACGAGCACTATGGGAACCGGTGGCGCCGGGTGGCTGCTCATAATGCTCTTCGTTGTCGGGCTAGTCCTGCAACTCACGCATCTGCCAGCAAGCGTCAAAATCGGGTATTGGTTGGCCCTCAGCTGCGGCGCCCTTTGGAACCAACACCGAAAAGCCAAGCAACCCGTGAAAGGTGAGCCGCCTTTATCGCCGGATAGCACCGCTTTTCCGAATTCGAAGCCTCGCGCGGCTCCGCGAGCTGCGAATTCGGCTCCTCCCCGCACATCCACAGCCCCTTCCTCGCTCTCTTTGGATACCATGCCTCCCGACCACTTCTTCGAGACCGATCTGAACCAGGACAAACCAGAAGTCTTTTCGATCAGGACGGCACCGAGAGCATTCTCAGCTGCAGGACTAACCGCGCATTGGGTTCCAGCGGGAATGCGCGTAAACGTGCACCACTTCTCGCTGCCAGACGGTCTGGTATACCTCTGCGGCAGCGCCGGTCGCGATGGCCTGACCAAAGCGGAGCCAAGTCTGATCGACGAATCCTTGCCCGTCGGCCGAGATGAAAATTTCTTGATCAGGCACCTTCCGCTCTATCCGACATACGACAACGCAAGCCCGACCGCCCGTGCGGCTTACCTCAATTGGTTGTCAGGCGGACGACGCAATCCGGGCGCTGACATTGGCTACGTTTACCTGTTCTTCTACGGGCTCGAGCGCCGGGCCACGGTCGATGCACGCACCGATCCGGCAGCCCGCGACGAAATTCCAGCGATTTGTGCTGAGATCGATGGCCTCATCAAAACGTACAGAAACGCCAGCTTCACTCACCGAGCCCGCGCGTTGCTCGATTTCTGCCGATACGTCTACGGCGGCGGCCAACTCGCGCCGCGATCTCTCCTACTGGACGGGAATTCACAGGCGAAAGAAGCCCTCCTCCGTCACGCACTTTCGCATGCATTCCATGAGCGCCATGAGCTTCCGGCTGAATGGCTGACCGCCTGGTACCTAAACGACAGTCGCTTTCTTAAACCGACTGCCGCGAAGCGTCACCAGGAGATGTTCACAGCCATCTTTGCGGACCTCTGCCATCGACAGTTCCGGATCAACCTTGCGACGTGGGCGCCGCCGCTGTCTACTAAGAGCCTCCAACTGTCGTACCAGCCTGTATCGATGGCGCTTGGTGCGGTCCACGAAGCGCTTCCGTTGCCGGACGTAACATCCGATGAGGCCGGATTGGGCCGAATCGTTGAAGCGATCGCCATTTCGGCTGCAGACGAGCTCGCCAGATACTCGCGCTTTGTGGCCCGCTACAGTGCGCCTGCAGACGCCCCAATCGCCCGTTTGACGTTGCCCTGCTCTCGGTGGCCAGGTCCCGTCTGGGAGCGACTTGCACTGATCCTCGCAGATCTTAGCGCCGGGGTCGTGGTGACTGAGCCGACCACTCTGTCTGGACTGCTCGCCCCACTCAACGCGGACCAAGTTCTTGAAAGAATCCCGGCATCGGCGCTGATTGCGCAAATTGAGACCTATCTCGGTGTCGGAGTGGAGCCGGATCCGCGGCATGGGGCAATCACGCCAGGTGCGTCGACACCAATCGTTCTCTTCCGGTCCGGAGATCAGCCCCTCGCCGAAGCGCCCCGTGAGAAGAGCACTGACTTGCTGCCGCTCCACACGAAGCACCACACCAGATGCGCCTGCGTCGTGTTCTTCTCGGACCTGATTCGCTTCGGCGCACCAAACCCTAGTGCGGCGTTAGACGCGGCGAACGCCATCATCCATCGTTGGGAGGACCTCCCTGATGAAGCCCACGTCAGGCTGCAAGCGCTTTTGGTTGCACTTACAGCGCCTGAGGCCCCCGCTTTCCGGGGTAAGAGCGCCCTCAAGAAGCAAACTGAACTGATCGACCTTTCGGACAAGGAGTCGCTCGCCTCCGAACTAGTTGAGATAGCCCGTGCGGGCGGGGCAATCGAACAAGTTGCGATGGTCCGGCAACTGGAGAAGTACTTTGCGATGCTGGGCGTCGATTCCAAATCCCTGTATGACCTTGCTCATGCAAGCATCGGCTCAAACACGCCGGTGGCTCATGGTGGCACAAGCGTCAATCGGGGAGCACTTGACGTCGAGCGTATTGCTGCGCTTCGGAAGGAGACCGCTGCCGTCGACGACGTCCTTACGTCGATTTTCGCTGATCCGCTCGAACAAACTCCGCGCCCCGTCGACGGGGTAGCGACTAAGACCCCGCAGGAAATGGTGTCGACCACGGCAGGAGCGGAAGTGGAATTCTCGGCACTGCCCACCCTGGATGGCCGCCACGGCGCACTGTTGCGGGAGCTGATCGCGCGAGATACATGGGCAGTCGCCGATTTCGCAGCAGCGTGTGCTGCGCACGGAGTAATGACAGCCGGCGCTGTAGAGAGAATCAACGACGCAGCCTTCGAGGCTTTCGACGAGCCTTTGCTTGAGGGCGACGATCCGATTGAATTTAACCCTGGCCCGTTAGCGGCTATACGGAACTGAAACGACTCCCGGGCCGGCGCCAGCCGGCCCAGCCTAAGCGTCGGCCATTACCAAAAATACAACGAGAAAGCAGATGGCCGACCGGATCTTGAATCTAAAACCCTTCCTCCGAAAATAGGCGCTGCCGGACTGCACTGTTGCCATCCTGGGTCTCGTCAAATGCTCACCGAGTCCCACAATAAATAGAACTCCAGCCTCTAGTCCGCTTCGCGAATATTTTTTTCGCCAGAGGGGGTGAAACATCGACTGCCATTGTCGTATATGCAAATAGGGGCAACGTTCGCACGCAAACTGCGTAGCTCGCTGCCAATCTTTGATTCGCTGCCATTTAGAAAGGGTTACCCAGTCATGAGCACCAGCTACAAAAGCCTCCTCGCCCAACGTGAAGCGCTGGAAAAGCAAATCCAGGAAGCACGCGACCTGGAACGCGGACAAGCTGTTGAGAATATCCAAGAGATGATGCGCATCTACGATATTTCGGTCGCCGAGCTGACTGGCAAGAAGACTCGGAAATACACCAAGCGACCCGTTCCTCCTAAATACCGCGACCCGAGCTCGGGCAAAACCTGGACGGGTCGTGGCAAGCCGCCCGTGTGGATCGCTGGGAAAAACCGCGACCAGTTCCTGATCGTCCATTGAACCAACTCGAGCCGGGGCTGATCGCTCGCCCCGCCCCCGAGCAGCACCTAGTTCACGAGCGAACCTGCCAACGCGAGGCGAAACATGTATTCGAACGCAAGCACGATTGCCGGTTACCTTGGCTCACGCAACTATGAGCTGCTCGCGGAATTGGCTAGGCGATCGAGTGTCGTCTGCTTTGTTGACTATCGCACTGGAGAAGGTGAGCCCTTACGGGATGTCGCTAGAACGCAGTGTGACCTTCACCACGGCAGAGAGGTGTTTCTGATTGCTGCTCGAGGTTTCGGCTACGTCCATGCGTTCGGTGAAGACGAGTTCCGGAAATTCTGCGTCCACTGGAATGTCGAGTTTATAGAGCCGAGTTCCACGGGCGCTGTCGGACAACCAACAGAGGCAGCCGGATGGACTGGCGCTGTGAAGCGTGCATACGGACACCTCTGGCACGCCGGCCGCAACCAGGCGACTGGTTCGACATCCGCCGCGGCGCGAGCAATCCGTGAGGCAAAAACCGCGTTGTTGTCGGTCCTAACCCCGGAGCAGCGAGCAGATGCCGTGGCCTCCATCCGCGGAACCAACGATGTGCCAGCCTCTCGCCATCAGTACCCACCGGGCCTTTGAGGAGAGTCCCTTGCTCACTGCTCTCACCATAGCGGGCCTTGTCGTGGCCTGTCTGATCACAACTTCCCTTTGGTTGCCAATGGTCTTCCTCTTCGGGAAGTCAATGCTCTTCCAAGATGTCAACAACACGGGCATGAATGCACACGAGCGGCATGCCGTCCGCCTCCGTGAACTCGAGAGGGCGAATAAGCGATATTGGCGCAAGGCCCGCCGCAGCTTGGCGAGCCCAACTCTTGCTCCGGGGAGCGAGTGGTGGCTCGGAGGTGACCGGATCATCATTGCGGAGGTCAACTCGCGCCATGCCATCTACACTATGGCATCTGGCGGACCATCAAAGCGGCTTCCGAAGAGCCAATGGGTGAGCCTCGTTCGGGCGTGACTGCTGAGTCATCGGCCGTTCAGAATTGACGGCCACCTGCCGATATACCACCTTTGACAGCAAAATACCGCTGGCTCTCTCACCGATCCGACATGCCATTTCTCTTCGTTAACTGCTTCCTCATGTACGCGCACCTGTTCGCGGCCGTTCGTCTTGCGTCTCGGAACGTCGAGGCCGGCCGTGGCTCCTTGGCATCGCGTTTGTTTATGGCCGGCCATGTCCTATCTTGCGTCGCGGCGGTCTTCGGCTTTCTCCTCGGGGCCGAGATACTAACTCTCGACCGTGACGGTGGAATTGCTGGTGACGCGTTCAACTGGAGCCCCGTTGCCTACCTCATATTCGGTGCTTTGAGCCTGATAGCATTTGGCACAAAGTTCTACATGAAATACTGTCGACACATCTCCAAGCAAGAGGTTGGGCCTGCGGTCGTCTTCTCCCTCTGGGCAGCAGTTGGCGGTGCCTATGTCTCCTTCACGGCGATCGACCACTTCGTGTTTTTCCGGGATCGCGACCACTCCGGTCAAATGGCAGTCTCGTTCGCTGGTGAACGCCTGGACTGCAACGCCGACATGCTCCTCGTGCGGATCGATGGAAGCACCGCGGCCTATCGGTGCCCTCAGACGATCCGACTAGGTCGCGACTACTCGGCGCCCTTCGTTCCCTGGCCGAGCTATACCGAAGGAACCAGCGTCAAACTCAAAGCGAACATTGACGCCGTGATGAACGAGGTCTCCAAAAAGCGCGGCATCGTCGTTATCCCCGCCGGAGAGATCAAAGTCAAACCTAATTTTGGAACCGACTAGGACCCGGACATCGACGTCGGAAGGGGCAGTCAGCGAGGACGTCAAGCTGAGCGCGCCGCTTCAAGATGTCCAGGCACCGTCAAATAGAGTCTGTCCGCATCGTCTACCTGCCCTATGATCGCAACCTCTAACGATGAAGCCGCGCCGAGTATTCCGGTCGGGCCGCGTGCCCCGTCGACCGAAGCATTGAAAGCCATGCGGGTGCGCGCTCGCTTGATGGTAGGCGTATACGGAGGTGAGGCTATCGTTTTCGTCGGATGCGCGATCGCCATCGCATTGCCAGACATCCTCCAGATCGCCCGAGCGGCCAGCCTTGATCCAGCCCAACGCATGGGGACAGTGCTGAGATCCGCAGTGATCCTATCGCTCGCACTGCTTGTGGCAAGCTATCTTGCGGCTCGTGCATGTACGGCCTGGACAAGGCACTCGCCCCTCACGACCGATGGGATGTGGGAACTCGACGAAATACTGCGCGACTCTTTCCTGCAACAATTCACCTGGAGTACTGCAGCCGTCGACCGATTTCGAAATGCCGTGAGAATGATGGAGCGCAGCTTCACCCAGCACGATCTCGAACTACTAAGCGATTACCGCAACCGTGTAATTTCGTATCGCTCAGAACTAAGAGACTGGAAATTCGCACAGGAACAATGGACCCGGATTTACGGTGACGAGCGTGTCGCAAGTGCGGCCGCGAAAGTTTTGATCAAGCGAGCAAAAAGAGGGAGACCGGGCGCATGAACCAAACGTTGAAGGCCCTGCTAAGGTATGTCAAGGCTGCTGGCAGTGATACGACCTGGATCGCGCTACGGGAGCATGTTCTGGGTCCTATCTATCATCGTGAGATGAAGCTCGTCGACGTCCTCTTCGTCGTCTTGCAGGCATACGAGCAAGCGTTGTTCGAGCCACGCTTCGAGCTTCCCGGTAGATACACCGCATCACTCGATCTGCTCCTCGCCCCAATTCGAGGCTCGTCGTCGCTCGATGTGGTCGGCCCACTAGACGTCCAAACGCAGTATTCAGTCGAACAATTTTATGGCGCTATGATCGCCAAGATGCTCTCCGACCTGCGGCTAACTCGTGTCGACTGGTGTGCGGAAGAACTTCAAAGAGCATGACGTCACCGGTGTGCGCCCACCCTATGCCAAGAGACGACAGGAAATGACTTCAGTTACCGACAAGATGCTTCAAGCCGCGATGAAAAAGGCAGTTGAGGTCGGCCTCCTGTCGAAACAGGTCGACACCGATACATACCTCAGGAATTGGGAAGGAATGAAGGCAGTTTTGCAAGCGAGTCTTGATGCTGAGCGGCCTACTCAGGACCCCGTATGAAGGCGGCCATTGTCAAGGCCGACTCGTTGAATTGCCGCTACGCCTTCTCCCAGCAGCCTTCTCACGAATCGCCATGAATTCATACTGGACTCGAACTCGACAATCGCTAATTCAGTATCGGAGAGATCAGCCGGTCGCCGCAAGTCTCACCGTTCTCGTGCTACTGCTGGTTGCCATCCCCATAACATTCGCGACCGCCCGCATTTGGCGCCTGCTTTTCGACGCGTGGTCCTCTACGCCGAGGCATGTCCTTCGCGAGTTTCTCGGCGAAGCCGTTGCGGCGACACTCATTGCCTTAGTACTCTGGCTGATGGTTGGTGCGATAGCTTGGACCTGGGTCAGCGATCGCCGCAAGTCCCGTCGGCCGGGCAACTAATTAGGAATCGCATATGCTCACGAACGCCCTAATAGCTGCTCTCGCCGCAACTACGTTGGTTTGTATCGGCGGGGCGAGAATGTGGTACCTCCAACATATCTGCTACCGACGGTGGATCCAGCACCACAAGGCGCAGGACCAGGAATCGAAGGCTGCGCTGGAGGTTCTACAGCGCCGGTTCTTTCGCCTCGCTACAGTGATCGACTCGTACGCCGGCGGTATCAGCACGCGGCTCAGCGAGAGCGCCAATGTCGTGGCAACGCTGCACTCGCGAAATCCCGCATTCTTTCTTGAGTGGCCAGACCTTGGCCGTTGGCTGGATGCCAACGACAAGTACCTGTCTGCTTTGTCCGAGGCATCATCGGACTGGCTTGATCCGCGTCACCGGGAGAAAGTTCATCGCGTACAAGAGTCCAGTAAACAGCACTTCGATATTGCTTGCCAGCGAGACGGCACGATGCGTGCCTCAATTCGACTTACTCGCCAAGACGGAGTCTTGGTCGTTCATGAAAATCACGGATCGATCGGCGTCAAAGCAGACATCCGAGCGGTCGTCGAGTATCTCCAACGACGGTGTCAGCTTGGACAGGACGAGGTATTCATCGTTCGAGACGCCAGTGGGAACTACGATTGTGCGATGGTGAGAGATCGTTTCTTCGTCCGCTTCCTCGAAATCGAGGTCGGTGACGTGTCGACGGCAATCGCCTGTGCGAAGTCGGCTGGACCAACTGCGATGCCGATTGAACTTGCCGAACCACAGCCGGGCGCGCGGAGCTGATTGCGACCGCCGAGTGCCACAAAGCAAACCTAAGCCAGAAAGATGGAACCTTCCATCATGGGAAGCGCAATGAGTTCAACCACTACTATTCGTCCCCGCGACCGGGATGCCCTTATCCAAGCGCTTCGCGCCGGCGTAGTCCCCCGTGCGGGCCAGTACCTCATTCAGGTAGGCCGCTCACGAGAGATTCAAGCGCTCGTATCGGACATCGATCGAGTCGCAGCGGGTGGCACCACTTTTCGTGTGGTCGTTGGCCCTTACGGTGCAGGCAAGACGTTCTTCCTGCATCAAATTCGAGCCGTCGCCCTCGAAAAGAAGCTGGTCGCGATCAGCGCCGATTTGAATCCCGATCGCCGGCTGCATGCGACCAATGGCCAAGCACGCTCCTTGTACGCGGAGCTCATGAAGAACATGTCGACGCGGAGCAAGCCAGACGGCGGCGCCCTCGCCAGTGTCCTCGAAAAGTTCATCAGTGCAGTCTTAGAGGAATCCCGTGCAACGAGCAAGGATCCTGAGCAACTGATCTTTGGAAAGTGCTCGCAGCTCACCGAAATGGTCAACGGATACGACTTCGCTGCGGTAGTGGCTGCCTACTGGCGCGGGCATAATTCCGGCAACGAGACACTCAAACTCGATGCAATCCGCTGGATGCGCGGCGAGTTCACCACGAGGACGGACGCGCGTCAGGCCCTCGGGGTTCGGACCATCGTCGATGACTCGACCGTCTACGACCATATCAAGCTGATGGCCGCGTTCGTCCGCCTCGCGGGCTATAGCGGCCTGCTCGTTGGGCTCGACGAGCTCGTGAACCTCTACAAACTCGCGAACGCTCAGTCACGCAATGCGAACTATGAACAGATCCTCCGCATCCTCAATGACGTCCTCCAAGGAACGGTAGAAGGGCTTGGATTCTTGCTCGGGTGCACACCGGATTCGCTGTTAGACACCCGACGAGGAATCTATAGCTACGCGGCATTGCAGTCCCGCCTCGCTGAGAACTCGTTCTCGGCCGGAGGCCTGGTTGATTACAGTCACCCGGTCCTTCGCCTGGGCGCATTGACCCGCGAAGACTTCTTTGTGCTCCTCGAGAAGATTCGGCTCGTTTACGCTTCTGGCGACCCAGCGAAGTTCCTTCTGCCAGATGAAGGTCTTGCCGCTTTTATGGCGCACTGCGAGCAGCGGATCGGCGAGGCCTACTTCCGGACACCGCGTACGACAATCACCTCGTTCGTCAACCTCCTCGCGCTGCTCGAGCAATACCCTGGCACGCCATGGCACTCGCTGATCGACCGGGTTGATGTCTCGAAGGACGACGGTGCCGCGGCCGAGCATGAGACTATCTCCGATGCCGGCGCTGACGGCGCTGACGGCGCTGACGGCTTGGCCTTGTTCAAGCTTTGAGTGCCAGCCGATGACTACACAATCGTCCAGCTTTGAGCTCCTCCATCCGTTGATCCAACAGTGGATCTGGCAGGCTGGCTGGACCGAGTTGCGCGATGCCCAAGAAAAGGCCATTCCGCCGATCATCGCCGGGTCGACCGATGTCATTATTTCCGCGGCTACAGCGGCCGGAAAGACGGAGGCTGCCTTCCTTCCCATCCTGAGTCGGCTACTCGCGCCCGATTCACTGGGGCACTCTGCGTTGTGTGTTTCACCGCTCAAGGCGCTAATCAACGATCAGTGGGATCGCCTTACGCAACTCTGCGAAACACTAGAAATACCAGTTGTGCCGTGGCACGGAGACGTGGCCGCCAGTAGAAAGCAGGCGTTTACGAAGGGTCGGGCCGGCTGCGTTTTGATAACGCCAGAGTCCCTCGAGGCGCTCTTCTACAACCGGGGCTCTGGAATCTCTGCCCTTTTCGATCGCCTCGACTACGTAGTCGTCGACGAGCTCCACGCTTTCATGGGTAGCGAGCGCGGCATGCAGCTGCAGAGTCTTCTTGATCGACTCGAAACTGCGCTTGCGCGGCGTATCCCTCGTATCGGGCTGTCCGCTACCCTTGGCGATATTCGCCTCGCGGCTGAATACCTCCGGCCTGGCGAAGGCGAAAAGGTAACGATCGTCGAGAGCACCATGAGCAGTTCGTCGCTCCGAATCCTCGTCAAGGGATACCACGATGGACCGCCACTCCTTTCGGAAGAGGAGATCGAAGCCCGAACGAGCCGCGGCGAGTCCGTGACCGCCATGGAGACTGCCGGCGCCGGCATGCTTCAGATCGCCCGGCACATTTACGACAACCTGCGTGGCCGCAACCACCTGATCTTCCCAAACAGCCGGCAGAAGGTCGAACAGTACACATCGCTTCTTCGTGCAATGTGCGAGCGTGACTGCCGCCCGGCCGAGTACTGGCCACACCACGGCAACTTGTCGAGAGAGCTGCGAGAGGAGACCGAAGGTGCCTTGAAGCAAACCTCATCACCCGCTTCAGCTATTGCGACGTCAACACTGGAGCTCGGCGTCGATATTGGCCCGGTCGAATCGGTCGTGCAGATCGGACCTGCACCTTCTGTCTCCAGCCTGCGGCAACGGCTCGGGCGTTCAGGGCGCAGAAAGGGGATGCCAGCGATTCTGCGCGGGTACGCGCTCGAGGCGCCGCTCGACGCCCGCGCCGCCGTGCCCGATCGGTTGCGTGAGGATATGGTGCAGCTGATTGCGCAGATCGATCTCCTACTGCAACGCTGGGTCGAACCGCCACGGGTTGGCGGAATGCACCTCTCAACGCTGATCCAGCAGATGTTGTCGTTGATCGCCCAGCGCGGAGGGGTGACCGCCGCGGACGCCTTTCGTCAGCTCTGTGTCCGTGGACCGTTCCGGTCTGTTACACGGGAGGACTTCGTCACGGTGCTTCGCGCCCTCGGGACCAAAGAATTCCTGATGCAAGACAGTTCTGGGCTCCTCCTCCACGGCCCGGTCGGAGAAGCAGTCGCCGGGCACTACAGCTTCTACGCTGCCTTCTCGAGCCCGGAGGAGTACCGACTCGTGTCAAAGGGACGCACTCTTGGTTCTCTGCCGATGACAGCGCCGCTCGCGGAAGGCGACTTCCTCCTCTTTGCAGGCCGACGTTGGAAGGTCACTCGGATCGATAGCGACCAGAAAATGATCGAGGTCGAACCGTCGGGCGGTGGTCGAGCGCCGTCGTTCGGCGGATCGCCGGGGAGGGTTCACACGCGGATTCGACAGCAGATGCGTGAGATCCTGGCCAGCGACGAGACCGTCCCCTTTCTAGATGACGCGGCTCAGCGGCTTCTCGAAGGCGCGAGGAAGACGTTCAGATCATTGGGGTTGGGCCGCGCGTTCTATACAGTTGACGGCGGGACCTTGCGCCTCTTTCTGTGGCAGGGTGATGAGATACACGCGACACTTGCCCTGATGATGAAGTTCTTCGACGTCGATGCGGTCAACGAAGGGCTTTGCGTTGCGGTCAACGGCGCGTCGATCCAAGAGGTCGATCGCCTGTTTGCGCACCTCTTAGAGCGGGAGCCGATTAACGCTGCTGACTTGCTCCGCGACGCTGAGAACTTGGCCGTAGAAAAATGGGATGGGCTGCTACCACCGCCGCTCCTCCAACTGAACTACGCATCTCAATTCCTGGATCTTCCTGGGACGTACGAGTTTCTCCGGCGACACACCACGCAGCGCGATGGCGCAAACCCAACCGAGATAGTCGAGTCTGGCCCAGGGACTTGACAAACGTTGTGGCCCCGTATTATCGGCAGCAAGATCTCCATCCCAAACGAGGCATATCTCATGGTCGGTGAATTCAAAGTCGGCGACAAAGTCACCTGGGTCAGCCAAGCCGGTGGCTACACCAAGGTAAAAAGTGATGTTGTGGTAGAGGTCGTCAAGCCTGGCGGGCGACCGAGCCGGGAGGCATTCGAGTCGCTTTACACTGGCAATGGCATCGGCGCTCCCCGAATGCACCAGTCCTACGTCGTCCGGGTACCCGGAGCGACTTCGAAGGCTGCAGGCGCAGTCTACTGGCCCCGGGCCGCGTCGTTGCAGCCCGCGCCGGAGGACGGCAAGGCAAGTGCAAACCGAACCGAATGATGAGAAGAACAGAGTCAGCTCGCCTTTGTAAACTTTGTACGCGAAGACTACGAAAACATGGATAGCCTCAACGATTTTGCCGACGCTCTGCGATCACTGATCGGCCCTGGCGATCGCATCCGACCGTTTGTATGCGATGGATCGCCGTTGGCCTGCAGCGTGTTCATCATCGGCACAAACCCTGCTTCGTCGCTCACGGAACAGTTTTGGGCCTACTGGGACGACTCGACCGGCTTCGACAAGCATCACTTCATGCAGGCCTACAGTGACTCCCGTCGAAGACGTGGAAAGCAGGTCGTCAGCCAGACAAGGAATGCGCTCGAGGTACTCGTAAAAAGTTGTGCTCCCCTCCGCTGCCTCGAAACCAACGTATTCGGCGAGGCGACCGCGACGCAAGCGGAACTATTGGCCGCGCCCATTCAAGGGAGAAGCGTCCTTCCGTTTCTCGTCGACGCGATCAAGCCGAAATGGATCATTGCGCATGGCTTAGTAGCCGGCAAAGCGGCAGCCGCGTATGAGAACAGCGCACACGTTGTGCGCTTGCCTCATCTGAGGAAGTGCGCCCACGCAGACCTGCGCCGACTCGGACGGCGGATAGTCGACTCCATGCTCCAATCAGGGGCCCTACTGGCCGATGCATCCGCCATGCCGCCTACTGACAGCCGAGGGATCTCCCCACGAGCCTCCACGCAGATCCGGAGGCCCCTTGACCTCATCGCGGGTAACCGCCGTAACGACCGTCAGTACCGCCTTCGGCTTGCAGACGCGATCCGGTCCGTCGCGCGCGAGTTTCAGGATAGTGCTTTGGAGACTGCGTGCGATACGGAACTCGCCCGGCTTGGCTCACCCACCAATTCAAATCCTGGTTGACGCTACCGGACGTCAACCCATTCGGAACCTCAACCGGTGACCACAAACTTCTAACCAACCTTCGGGAGACCCTATGCCTCAAGTAGCCGCCCTAACGAACCTCATCAACCTTGCGCCCATCAATCAATTGGTCGATGGTGCATTCTCGACCATCTGGATTCGCGACGAGTCGCGGGCCGGCATCTTCGGTCGGAAGAAAGTCGACAACACCGTCGCGTCCCTCGGCGACGCAAACGTCTCCGTTCTCGTAGACGAATTCAATGCGATCCTCGCCGGCGGCGAGACCGTCGACGTCGAAGTCGCCGGCACGCGATACGGCATCACTAAGGCCGCCGTCGTCGGTGGCACGGAGTATGTAATCACCGAGCACGCGCGTATTCCGCCTGCGCAACGCGGGGAGCCTACGATCACAATCTGATCTCGGGGCGGCTGGAGCCTCACCCACTGGACAAGGGCGCAGGCTCGAAGCGCCACGACAGCCCAGTATGATCGGGATGTCCCAGATTCCGGTCGATCCTCCGACCTACCTTGTCGACGCGTATATTCGGGCCAGATAGCGCAGGCGCTCCTAGCTTTCCTACGGCCGGCGACGCTGGCCATCAACAGTGGGTGAGAACCGTTTCCGCCCACTGGTCTGCCAAGGGTTCAGACGCCTACCGCCGCTTTCCCAATGGCGCGTGGGGGCGCTCCCCACTTTTCAGCAGCAGGTCGAGTCGCCTATACTTCGTCTCAGCCGTTCAATCGGCAGGCTCCATCCGCGCGAGAGCCACCTCTGTCGTAATGGCAATGCGTTCCGCTGGCCCCGCCCCAGCAGAGCGTTACAGCCCTCTCCTTTTATCTCGCCCGTCGTGGCAACAAGGAGAGTTCATGCAATCGCAACCGCTTCGTCACATTGTGGCGAAAGTTACTCGAAACGTCAGATCGGTATTGCAACCCGCGTTCCGGGTGTATCATTTCCTCATGGAAAAGTTCATCGCAGCCAATGGTCGTGAAGTTCTGAAAACCGTCACCAAGTCGGGTGCTACGGGCTATATGGACGCGTCCATTCCTGCCGAAGCAATTCCGTCGTGGCGCATGCAGATCGCAGCTGCACGCGCTCGCAACCTCAGCGAACTGTCCCGTGTGATTGAAGACACGGACGGTAACTCAAGCGCAAGCCCCGCAGTCTAACGGCGACGCAAGATGCAAGCCTCGCAGATTGCGCGAGGCGTTGTGCTCAAGTGCCTTTTCCCGTACGACAACGATCCCCATCAGCCTGGCCCGAAACCGCACTACTGTCTCGTAGCGGATATCCCATTTTCCGTGGGAGATCAGCATTACGTCGCAGTTGCATATGGGACTTCCAAGCTGGACGAGAACCTGCTGCGTGCGCATCGGGGCCTCATCCTAAGTGTCGATTCGGCTCACCTGAAAGGCTCTGCCCTGCCAGGACCCGTTAGCCACTTTGTGCTGGATCACGTCGCACTGCTTCCCCTTCATGAAGACTGGATCTACTCGGACTTCCGAGCTCGATTCGATTTCATGCGAGAGGAGCAGCGAAGGAACGACCGTGAGCGTCAACGTCTCTACGAAACCTTCCTCCTGGCCGAGCGCCAAATGCTCGCCGCCACGGACGAACTTCTCGAAACCTTCGATCGGACCCAACTAATTGGATTGCCGCAAGGTAAGACTTTGCGTTGAGTCACGAGCAACCGTAACGACCAGACGGCGCCCTTCCCTGGGCGCCGTTCCCGTCGACTTTCTCCCCGATGGCAAATGCCCGTCGAGGGATTGGCCACTCTGTGGAGAAGCGTCTCCCCCGAGTTCTTACCAATCCTCGCCCAAAGCTCTGTTGAGCACGACGGAGATACATGAAGCAGCAGACGAACGATCTGTCTTCCCTCAGCAATCAACCGACCACCGGTCGAAAACGAGAACACTCCATGATCTATTTCACTGCCATTGTTGGACCTGATTGGGCCAAAGCCCTGTTGGCACAGGAGATCCAGGCACAATCTGAACTCTGGATCGCAGAGACGCTAGCGCACCTAAGTACCCGACACAAAGCTTATGCCACAGCCGAGTTTTTGCACTTCACGGCCGAGCTTCACGAGAACCGCCTGACGATTCGATGCATTGAAGAGCACGCTGCCCACCCGTTTCGGGACCTGGTGTCGTTTCTGATAGCGTTTACTGAACCCGGGTGCGCCGGCGAAGAGCATCGGAACGCCTTAATCAAAGAAGCCGGGCTCTCACCTAGCACCATGGAGGGATGCGAGCAATCGCAAACACGCTCCATCAGCCCCTTCTACACCTCGCTACCGTGATCGAGCAAATTTCCACAAGCAACTCGGCTCGTTAGCGCCTCAGCTGCGGCGAAGTTACCGCGGGTGCCCAGACCATCAACAACAGAATCCAGCGTTGCGGCCAAAAAAAGCCGCAACGCTCCCCTATCCTCCCTTGTTCGACGCACATCGAATCAATGCTTGGTTGAGCCAGCGCTCAACCAAGCGGCCGCCCGAACGCGTTTGCATCGCTACGTCCGTTTTGTACGCTGTCCTTGGTATTACCACGCATGCAGAGAGTCATCATGTCGACCCTTGTTCAGACAGTTCAGCGCAACATCCACGGCCGCGACTTTGTCGTCGGGGATATCCACGGCCATTTCACGCGTCTCGAGGCCGCTCTCCAGCAGGTCGATTTCGATCGATCCGTCGATCGCTTGTTCTCCGTTGGGGACCTGGTCGATCGCGGGCCGGAATCGAGCCGCGTCCTCGACTACCTCAAGCGGCCCTGGCTTGTTGCGGTGCGTGGGAACCATGAAGACATGGCGATCCGTCATCCGAACGGCCACCGCGACACGGAGGCTTACCGCGACAACGGCGGAGGATGGTTGATCGAAAGCCCGATGGAAATCCAGCTCGAAGTCGCCGCGGCCCTTTCCGCTCTTCCCATCGCAGTCAGCATCGATACGCTAGCGGGGAAGATCGGGATCGTTCACGCTGACTGCCCGACCCAGAGCTGGGAGGAGTTCACGAGTCGACTCGAAGATCCCCTTCTCTCGAACAGCGAGCTCAAGCGCCTTCTGCGCGGAGCACTTTGGTCGCGCGAACGAATTGAATGGGATGACCAACGACCCGTCGAGGATGTAACCGCAGTCATCGTTGGCCATACCCCCGTTCCGAGCAGTAGATGCATCGCCAACGTCTACTACACCGACACCGGCGTCTGCTACCCCAATTTGAACAAGCTCACCCTGTTTCAGTTGTCGCCCGACGCGGAAACGGTCATCCGAGAGGCAGCAACCGCTTAGACAAACCGACGGAGAGTACGCCAGATGGCACAGACAACACCCCACGACCAAACCGGCTTGGCCGCGATGCCAGCGCAACACCGTAAGTCCATTCAGAAGGCAGCCGAAGTTCTTTCGATCTTCACTGGTCACGACAGCTACGCGAACTTGCGCCACAAGTACGGGAACGATTGGTGGGAGCCGGTCAACAAGATCGAGGCGGACCTCCGAGACATCCTCACCGGATCAAGGGATGCGCCACAAGTGACGGAGGTAGCCGACGATGTCGCAGCTATCGCCCGGGCTCGCGAAGCCGCTTTCATGGAAGCAGCCAGCGTCGACGCCAAGGTACTTGTGTTGCTCATGTCGTCCGGAAAGGTCAGCCGCCAGGACGTCAATCAGGCGCTTGCCGCAGTCGCCGCGATTCACAACGACGAGGCCTCGACGCCCGCCCACGTGCCAGCCGTCGCCAATGCGATGACGAGGATCCACCAAGTATGGGTCGAAGCAACGACGTCGTGGCGGGATGTGGACCCAACCTACTATTCCGAACGCCTGCCAAGCAACCGCCGTATCGTTTATGCGTTCCCCGGGAAGACGCGCGGCCCCGAGGCAGTGATCTGGAAGACCACTCATCGTGCCGTTTGCGTTCCGATTACGGAAGATCGTGAAATCGCTTGCCAGTGGCGGGCCGCGGGATACGGCGTAATCGAGTACACCGCTCAATCGACCCTGGAGGCGCTCGCGCTACCCGCCACCAAGAAGGCCCAATCCGCCACCTCAAATGGCATTGGCGGCTCCGGAGACAACTCCCACTAAGAGAAGCGAGGCACTGAATGACCGTACGAACCAACAAGATCAAGAACATCCCGCCGCCCGGGAAGAAGCTGATTCGCGACTGGATCGACATGCGAGTTCGAACCAAAGAGGTAATGCGGAACGGTTATGTCGAGATCCCCGCGGGCTCGACCGCAACCGTGACGGGCATCGGCGTAGGGTTGGAATTGAAGTTCGATCCTTGCACTTGCTGCGGAATGCGGGCGTTCATCACGCGCGTGCACGGCAGCGCAGTCGAACCCGTTTCGACAAGCCCGGCACCTGCGACCGCCGATGCGTTGATGGCGATCTCTCAACTCGCCAACGCCGCGATCTCGTTAGGTGGCGAGAAGCACATGCGTGCCACTCTAGACGATATAGCAAGCAAGCTGGCCGACATGGCTGGCGGCCTGCCTCGCCAAGCGGCAAACGTCCCGTCGCCCGAAGCGACGCACGCGACTGTCGGGGCGATCGACAAGGCAATTGGCTTCCGCACCCGGGTGCCTGGCCTTGAGTGGGTGCCATGGCTAACTGACGATCAAGACTCCATCTGGCGTACGATCGCTGACAACCTGTCCCAGGGCTTCGAGGCCGAGGCGTTATTTAGCCGCCCACAAGCGACCCCGTGCGAATGCAGCGACGGCCGCACGCTGTACACCCGCCTGCAGACAGTCATGCCGGACTGGTACCCGGACCAATGGGACGATCTGCTCCCCAAGTTCCAGCACGCCTACTCGACGGCTGCAGGAGCTGAAGCTGATACACCGAGTGCCGTCTCAGAGGGCGAGGTATCTCAACATGGCTAGGGAGTACCCCCTCGAGATCGAAAACGTCGGCGACGACGTCTACATGCTCATGTCGGCGGGTCATCACGATCCTCACGTCTTCATGCGTCACGCTCGAAGCGAAGGTTACGATTGCCCACTGGGCATGCCGACGCATCAGTGGGTCAAGCGGACGCCCGCGAAGGGTGGAGACCATTCTTGCTGGTATCACATCGTTCCCGAGGGAGCTCGAGGGGCATTTCCGGCGCCCTACGCCCACGAGGCGTACGGCGACGAAAGATACGAAGTCGTCGCGGCCCGCGCTGAAAGCGAAGCCACGCAGTTGATATCTGATCGAAAGATCGGCTCGCCAAGCATCTGACCGAATGAACGAGAAGGAAAGTCCATGATCGCCAAGCAACTTACGTCCCTGTGGTACCACCACGGTGCCTCGACTGTCTATCCCCCGCTCGAATCGGAGCGCATCGCGACACTCTATGGCACCGACGAAGTTGAGATCGACCTCGCGAACGGTCGCATCGTCCTTTCGGACGTGGGCACGATAGAGGTCGAGGGTGTCGCCAGCCACATTGGCGAAGTTGACTGGATCGCTCTGGTTGCCGCGGACGACGAGATGTCGCTGGTGCTAGGGACTGGATCACCGTTCGATGCAACCGGCTCATTGCCGACAAAGGATGGCGTGGTCATGGCGATACCCGCTGAAGTGCGACGCCGGATGCCAGGTACGTTGCCAGGCCTCCCCGTCTTTCCCTCCAAAGAGGCCCGGTAAGGACAGCCTGAGTGACCGGCCCACTGACGATAGATCCAGGCACTGCAGAGGCATTCCTTGCTCGCTACAAGGACCGTGTAGTGCTTGTCCTCGGAGTAACGGCAGGTGATCGACGGCGGATCCGGTGGCTCACCGAGGATGGAGAGTCACGCGTCAGTGCCGTGAAGCAAAAGCACCTCCGCGCAATGCCTCCCCAACTCTTTTAGTCTCGGCCCCAAAATGCAGATTCAGAACGACGCACTTTCAGGCTTACCCCATGCTGACGCACAAAGCAGCTCGAGCGTCTCTGATGCCCAGCCACGAATTGAGATCTGGCGCATTCATGAAAGCGGAGAGCGGGTTCTTGTCCGTGATGACATCGGGGACCTCAAACATGCCCATTCCCTCGCGGAAATGGGCAGTCACGGCGCCACGCTCAATGGCGAGAAGTACAGCTACCTCGTCCTGCAACCTGGCGTCGAGAGCGCGGTGCCCGCCCGCGACCCAGCCTCGCAAGACGATTCCGCCAAAGAAGTCGCGTCCGCGAGGGGTGGACTGGCATGAAGCGTGAACCTTCGGATTTCGACCAAGACTTCCTCATCTCGCGAACAGAACGAGCCAAACGGCAAGTCGATAGCGCGATCAAGCGCGCCCGCAGCCTGGAGCAGGACTCCGACAGGGACGAAAGGCTGCGGCGCCACTTGTGCAAGGCTTGCCACTACTTCACCAAGCTGGCCGGCCAAGCCATCACGACGCAGCCTTGCGCATGCTGTGGCGTACAACAGACATATGCCAGTACTGACACGGACATAGTTTGTGCTGAGTGCGCCCAGGAGCACGAGATTTGCAAGCACTGCGGTGGCGACCGAGAAATGCGGACGGACCGCCGAGATTGGCCGACTCGACAGACCTGACGACGTTGCCTGACTTGCCGATACCCCGGCTGCTGGCCGCTAGCGGCCGAGGCCACCTCTCTTCGACCTGCCCCTTGCTCAAGTTGATACCGAAATTGAGAGGAACGCACGCGTCCTTGTTCCCTCGGGCCGCTCATGACGAAGAATTATTTCACCCAAGGGGGTGAAACATCGGTTCGCGTTGCCGTATATCAATTTAATCGGCAGCCTGTTGCTGCCCAAGCCTGGAGGACCGGACCAATGAAACCCAAAAAGCTCGCTCCCCTGAGCTTTGTAGTCTGCATGATTGGGGCTATCGCATCCGTAAAGCTTCCGCACGGCCTCGCTTGTGCGGGAGTCGTCGCCGTCGGCGGCGCCGCCGGCTTCAGCTTTGTCTGGCATCTGTGCCGCCTGATCGAGGATCTTGATGGGCAACCCAATCACGAAGACTTTCACGACCACAAGCGGATGGCGTCCATCTCATTCGCCGCTGCCACGATGAGTCTGTACACCGTCTTGAGCATGCCGATTGATGCGGTCTCGATGCTCAGTGTAGGCGTCCTGGCCATCACCGGCTTCTCTTCCATTGCACGCCTTGCCATGTTCGTCGAAAGTCGCCGTCCTCGAGCCGCCACTGCCGAGACCTCCGCCGGCTCAGCGCGCATCTAACGAAATTCGACGTGGTGGGACAGGGGCGGGATAGTTGAGGCACATTCGACCGCCAACCGCACACCCCAAAGAGGGAAAGGGACTCTCGGAATAATGAGCACCAACACCAATTCGCCAAAGGCACTGCGCGAGATAGTATTGGCAACGCAACGAGCGATGCCTAATTATCGGCGCAAGAGGTATACACACCGCCTGCTGTACGTCGTTTCCCTCGCCTCGCTCGTCGGGGGGATATGGTTGATTGCGCGGGGTTACATCGCGATCGCCTTGGTTCCTTTGATTACCCTTGCCATCTCAATGAGCTTCATGAATCTCTGCCGCGGGTTCGTGGATCAGTGCAACTGCCCTTACCCCGACAGAACCAACGTCAGCGACGAGGCTCTTGCTGCTATCGCCGACGATCCTGATCTGCCCGAGTCGGTAAAACTCGAGCTAGCCATGACAGTTCTAGAGCACGGCTACGTTACCGTATCGAAACTCCTCGAGGTCGATCGGGAACTTGGTCGTCAGCGAGTAGCGGAGACCCGTAAGAGATCCCCCGGTGCTGCAAAGCTGATCGGGTACTACGATTCGACGGCTAAGGAAGCGATGGAAAAGGTGCCACAATGAAAGAGGTCGCGTATCGCACCCTCCTGTCGTTTGCGGGGCTTCTTTGTAGAAGCGCGCTTGCGAGGCTCATCCTCGGAGTTACCTCTTTGGCCTCGGTTGTTGGCGGCCCAATATGCGTTACGAACTGGGTTGTCGAGCATCATGTTATAGACGCTCCAAGCTTGATCGTCGGTTTGAGCATCTCGTTGGTGCTGCTTGGGGCATTGCAACTTAGAGTGACCAGAGAGACCAACGCTGAGTAGGCGTAGCTTCGACTAGGTCATACCAGTCAAACATCGCCTAACATCGTGCCTCGACACGACCTTGCGCCGCAATTGCACTTGTATGCGTCGCGCGTGATCTGGTCTGACGGCTCGTCGACCTGCAGTCCGTAGTCAATGAACAGTTCGTCGCCGCACTCGATCTTGCGGACCACCTCGATATAGACGCGGCCCCCGACTTCAACTGCCTCGCAGTTCGCATCGCATGCGTGATTCAACCAGCGTGCGCTGTTCCCCCCTTGCCCTCCGTCTATCACCCCTCCGTCGGACAGTCCAAAGAAGAACGTATGACCGTCCATTCCCGCGGCCTCATGCGCTTCGACCGCTTGCTGCCACGGCATGCGCTTCCCCTTGTACTCGACAAGGACCTCGCCCACTTGCAGAGGGAGCAATGCGAACACACCTTTCCCGTGGACGGGTGATCTGCGAACAGAGAATCTCTTCATGTAGCGTCGGGGGAATGAAAGGACCTAGGAAACCGAAGTGCACGTCGATTTTGCTCTTCAGGACGATATCGTAATTCACCCGGCTCAAGTTGCGTTGGGCCTGAGCGAACGTACCTTGAATCTTTGCCGTGACTCCGGGATCCTTTATGCCTACCCAGCTCGAGCTTGCCCTCGAAGTAGCGACCACACAGTGCCAACGATGGAAGAACCGAAAGGTACGGTATCGCCCACCCGGCGAGGTTTTCAATCCGTCGTGCGCCGAAGTCGTCAGGCTACCCGAACGGGATGCCCGGTCCTTCACTCGCGAACACCACTACTCAGGCAGCTTTCCTGCGGCACGATTCTGCGTTGGGTTGATGGTGAAGCCGAGGCTCGGCCGCGAGTACCTCGGAGGCGTCGCAGTGTACTCGGTCCCGATGACGCAAAGCGTTATCCCGGCAGTCATACCTGGGCTATCGCCATCAGAGGGCATCGAGCTCGGCCGCCTCGTTATGTTAGACACACCCGAGGTTGGGGTTTCGAATGCCGAATCCTGGTTCATCGCGCGGGCTCATCGAATGATGCGGCATCACCTGCCGGAGATCAGAGGTGTCGTCGCCTACTGCGATCCCATCGAACGTCGTGATGCAAGTGGCCAACTCGTAAAGCGCTCTCACACGGGCGTGATCTACCGTGCGAGTGGATGCATATTTCGAGGACTGTCATCGCCGCGCACGTTGCTTCTAACCCCCGACGGTCAGATTGCAAGCGAGCGTGCCCTGTCGAAGCTCCGCACCGGAGATCAGGGACGTGACTACGCCGAGGCTCAGCTGCGCGATCGCGGCGCCCCCCCGCGTCGCCAGCACGAAACTGCTGTCGACTGGCTCCAGCGCCTACGCGCTGACGGCTTCCTCCGACCACTCCGCCATCCCGGCAATCTCAGGTTTTGCTGGCATTGGCGGACGCCCCACGAGACCGCCAAACTGTAGGACCGGCATGCCGGGTGCATCCGTCCGCCGGACGGTCGCTTCATCTGAAAGCGATGACATGCGATGAACATGCACCCGCTGTGGTATTCTCACGGCCTGCCGTTCAATCGGCACGACTCCACTGCATAGTCGTCGATCCCTTCGACGCCATCGATCGCCGCCCGGCGCTCCTCCGCAGGCATTCGCGAACTCATCACATTCCGGTAAGCGTACTTCGATCGCTTTCCCGAAGTTGCCAACTCTCCTCCTTATCAACGCCCTCACCGGGCAACAGCTGGAGAGAATCAATGAATGCAAAATTCAACGACACGCACAACGGGTTTCAGTACTACCCCACTCCGATCGACCTTGCAGCACGGGTCTGGAAGAAACTGAAGGATCGTCACCCGAGTCGCGTGCTCGAGCCTTCCGCCGGCAAGGGCCATCTCTTGAAAGGGAAGCTCAATCCGCGCTACGAATATAGCAAGGAATACTTCCACAACATCGACTGCTGTGAGATCGACGTTCGCCATCACGCGGACCTCCGAGAACTTGGCGTGAAGATCGTCGGTCACGACTTTCTCGCGATGGAATCTGGGGCATGCTACTCGGCGATCGTGGGCAACCCGCCTTTTCACAGCGGTGAAAAGCATGTCTTGAAGGCCTGGGACCTGCTTTGGGATGGCGAGGTCGTCATGATCGTCAACGCGGAGACCGTTCGAAACCCGTTGAACGCGGAGCGTCGACGACTCGTTAGCCTCATCGACGAGTACGGTGACGTCGAATACGTTCAGGGCGCCTTCCAGGTCGAGGACGCTGAGCGCAAGACGCCCGTCGACATTGCAATCGTCCACCTTGTGAAACGTGCCGAGGTCGGCTCGTTTGTCACGATGGACCTTCTCCGAGACATGACTCGGGACACCGTCGACGGCGAGCAGCTCGGTAACGGATACGCAGTGCCGCACCAGTTGGCGTTGCCGGTAAGCGAAATCGAGAACCGCGTGCGCATCTTCAATGCAGCTGTTGTCAGCGCACGGGACGCAATCTTTGTGCAGGCGCAGGCAAGCGCGTATGCCGGCATGCTTGGAGATTCGATGGGTGCTCGATCGTCAGGGACCTCGGACCGCGACCACGCGCCCACGGCTGACTATGTCCGCGGGGCACTTGGTACCGTGTATGGGGAATTGAAAGAACGCGGGTGGGCGTCGATCGTGCGGTCAGCAGACGTAACGAGTCGACTATCGAGTGAAGCCCTCAAACGTGTCGAGGCAGAATTCAAGCTGATTTCCGAGCTCGAGTTCACGGTAAAGAACATCTACAGCTTTCTGATCGGAGTCTGCGAGCAGCAAGGCCGGATTCAGATCGACATGCTGTGCGACATCTTCGACCGTATCACTCGATATCACTCTGACAACACTGCGTATTACCGCGGTTGGAAAAGCAACGACAAGCACTATCGCTCTATCGGCCGAAGGATCCGGCACACCCGCTTTGTGATCCCTGGCTTTGCAGTCGGTCGCGGTGCCCGGTCGCCTTCCTGGGAGATGGAGCGGTTACTCGCTGACTTCGACAAGGGGTTCGCGCTACTCGCGGGCAACGCTACCCCGGAAGTTAGCCTCGTTAGCGCTTGCAACGCTCACTGGACCGAACTGAAGTATGGTGCTCGAATCGAGTCGTCCTATTTTGACCTTCGGTTTTATCCTGGCATCGGAACGCTTCATTTCTTTCCGAGGGACAAGCAGTTGATCGACCGTTTGAACCGGGCTGTTGGACGTCAACGCGGCTGGCTCCCGGCGGAAAACTTGAAGCTTGAGTCCGCTGGCTTCTGGGAGCAGTTCGACAAGGCGGAGAAGCTTGACAAGGAAATTCGCAAAGCTGTTGCGAAGCGCTACCGCGGCTGCAGTGACGAACCGCTGCGGACCCTGGGCAACGAGAATTGGGACGGGCATGAACGCGCGTGCCTGCAAGTCGACGAGGCATTGCAGGAGGTGCACGAAGCCCATGACATCCAGGTCGACTTTCGAGTTGCCTTCGACGCTCGCAAGGAAGGGGCGTTGGAAACCCAAGTCGAGGCTCACGCGCAGACGCAGTTGCCCTTGCTCCTCGCCGCCTAACGCTAGAAACGGCACTTTCTGCTCCGGGACGACGAAGGTCTCCCCGGCGTACGTGTCGCTATTGCGATAGGTGACGAACGTTGAAACCGACGCCCGCATCCATCTTCACGATGGATGCGGGCGTTTCTTCTTGCATTGGCTCAGCCGGCTGGCATTGCGCCAAACTTCCATAGGGGGTAGGATTCAGCGAGCCGTTCGATCGGCATCTACTTCCCGACACATCCAATCGCCTCGAGCGAGGCTGCTCGAAATCACCCCCTGGAGTGTTCCGGCCAGCATCCTTCATCTGCTTGCCCGATCCTTCCGATCTCTCCGCTTTTCCACGCCCCGCAGGGCAACATCTGGAGAGAAATAATGAACACGCAACAGTACAAAGCTTCGCAACCGCTCCTGTATCGAGTATCCGCAAGTGCCGGCACAGCGCTCGATATCCGCTGCGCGTGGGGGCTCGCGAACGTTCTTTCGATTGAAGATTCTGAGTCTCCGAATGTGCATCACTTTGACTCGATTGAGGATTGCCTTCAAGAAGCTGAGGCGCTGGGGTACCGCGATGGTTTGGCTAGCACCCTGCCACCGTGTTTCGTCGGTACGGCCCTAGCCGGAGCATGGAATGTTGGCGCTGCCAATCGAAGCGAATGCGAGGAGTCTCGTGGGGGAACCAAGGAAGAGTGGGATGCTCTTTCACCTGAGGCCCAGGCTGCGAGTTGGGATTCCTTCGACGTACTGTGTGCCAGAGGAATTGGTGACACCCACCACTTTTACCAGGTGCTGATGAAGCAATGCATGGTCGGCTACGTCGGCCATTGAATCAATCCGCAATGCCGCGAGCCCCCAGTCAGATCGATGACTTGGGGGCCTCGCTTGCAATGTCAGCGTTCGGCCCCAGTGCTGCTCTTTCTCTCTTGCCCCACCAACGGCCGCTTCGCACCGACATGCGGCGGTGACTTTGAACCGCTAGACGATTAGGTCTCTCGTTCTGACCAGCGCGTACACGTTGCTCAGAGCTGCGGCAGCTCTCTGGTTCGTCAAAGCCCTAACTCGGGCAATACCTGGAGAGAATCATGGAAGCACGTACCGAAAGTCGCATCATGCGAGGAATAGCGCGGAACCGCGAAGGAACCACCCCACCTGAAGTGCCGATGTATTGCGTTCTAACACGGCCAACCGGCGCCGCAACCGTGTTTCGCGACACCGATCACCTGGTCTCCAACCTCGAGCAGTTCCGGGGACTCTCGATTCGAATTGAGGTGACAAGACCTGGTGCGCGAAGCATTTCGGTCGATATCCCCGACGAGGGTGACTGGGCGAACCTCACCTATGGCTCCCGCCACGTGATTCATGACCTTCGCTCCTTTCTCGAGGAACACGAGGATCAACGTCTCGCCCGAGTCAGGTGGGCAATGACGCGCGAGGTGCCGACCTTCCGGCAGTTCCTCCAAGCCGTCGCCATCGGGTTAACGGTCGTTCTGAAAGGATCCCCCTCCAGAAACGATGCGTGGCATCGAGCCCGCTACGTTCGAAATGCACTTCATCTCCTGCAAGAAGGTCTCCTTCCGTTTGGAGAATTCCGTAACATCGTTGAGACCCGCCCGATCGCGGTCGTGCTGCGAGGCGAAGCGCGGATCGTTGACCCGGATACGGAGTTCTAGACCGCTCCATCCATTCAGAGGGCAGCCCTTGAAAACAAGGGCTGCTTCTGACATTCAGGCTGGCGACTTTTTAGGGAGTGGCCTACTCGACTCACTTGCAAATTTCCCACGAGCCGTGGTAATTTCCACGCAGCCGTTCAGTCGGCATCGCCTGCACCAAACTGACTTTGGCGCCCCGCTCGTTGAGCAATTGCTCTTTTGGCGCCCCCACAGTCTGAAACTCTCCCCCACACCCATTACCCTCTCGTCCTGACCTGTCTAGGCCAAAGGGCCCGTTTTCGCGTTTCTGCACGATTTGCATTCCGATCTCTGCATCGGACGATGGCTTCGAGGTTTCTGCATGTCCCGTCAAGGCTAAGCCTTCACTGGGCAACGCCCTCTCCCTTTACAACTGCCCCACTGGGCAAAATGGAGAAAGCCATGAACGCCACTGCGCAAGCAACCGAAAACAGCGATAAGGATGAAGAGCGCTTCTTCCAGATGCTGGAGAAGATGCTCACCTTCGAGACGACGCTCGACTTCGGCGGCTCGAAAGCACTGATGAACGAAATCGGCGCGAAGTCCCGGGACCTCTACCAGGTACCGATCGCCTACATCAAGGAACTGCCCGACTTCAACGTTCGAGTGCATGACGAGGCGTACGATCAGCACATCGACTTCCTGGCGGAATCCATTCGTCTGAATGGCTTTTACCAGGACAAGCCGCTTGCTGGTTACGTCGCGAGTGTAGGCGGCAAGAACGTGATCTACCTGACGGACGGCTATAGCCGCTTCAAGGGAGTGAAACGTGCAATCGAACGCGGGGCGAACATCACCACGCTTCCGATGGTTTTCAAGCCGGCGTCGACTTCCCTCGAGGATCTGACTGTTGCGCTCGTCACCTCGAACGAAGGGAAGCCTCTCACGCCGTTCGAAAAGGGCATTGTCTGCAAACGCCTCGAAGGGTACGGCATGGAGATCGATGAGATCGCGTCCCGCCTGAAGATTTCGGCGTTGTACGTGGGGCAGCTCCTCCGCTTGATGGGCTTGCCCGGCAAGATCCGCAAGATGGTTCAGGAAGGCAAGATCTCGGCCGAGAACGCGCTCGCTGCCCAGAAGAAGCACGGCGACCAGGCAGTTACTGTTCTCGAAACTGCCAGTGCCCTCGCAAAAGCATCGGGTAAAACTCGCGTCACCGGGAAGAATCTTCCCGGCGCTCAGCTCGACAAAGTCGTCAAGAAGCAAGCACCCGCTATGGCTGACACGCTTCGTAGCGTGAAAGCCGATCCGGGCTACACAGCTCTCGCTCCGGAAATCCGCGAGAAGCTGGAATCGCTTCTGACTGCGATCGACGCTGCGAAAGGACCTTCGCGGGATGACCCGCAAGATGCAGCAGAGCCGGCCACCACGACCGGCGAAGCGTCCGCTGCGTAGCAAACCCCTGCAATAGCGTCGCAAGTGCAGGTTGCGCAGTCGCATCGTCGCTTTCCCGGCTGGTACTACCAGCTCGCAGTACAGAGTTATCTCGTGCCCCTTGCTCCCGTCGCCAACCCTTCTTTCGGAGGGTAGCGCGGGAGATTTTTTTGCCGTTTCAGTCCAGGTCGAAACCTGGCCTGAGCCGGTCGCTTCCCTCGAATGCTGCCAAATCGGGTCGGTCGATCGACGCGTTCCCAACTGTTCCGAAGGAGTTTGCATGTCGTCATCGACCCTCACGCCCGAATTTGACCAACGCTGCTGTTCCCTACGAGCAGCGCCCGATACCTCCGATTGGCTAAAGGCTGCAATCGGCGCCCTCATCTGCAAGGATCCCGTCGATGCGGTCAACGACGCCGAGCTCCTGCTGGAGTTGATGAGCCTTCGAATGCACGAGGTCCTCACGCACGCGCGAGCAGGGGCGAACCGACGCGCTTAGGTGAACTTGCACTCCGAATTTCCCGCGAGACACTGGTCTCGCAGGCAAGACGGAGGCGCTGATTCGGCCTCGTCGGTTGCACCCCCTAACCGCCGAAATGTCGGCATGTGTCACCACCGCACGAGGACTCAAACTATGCGAAAGACCCTTTTCACCCTCGCAGCCGTCCTGTTTGTGACGTCGCTCGCAGCGTGCTCGAATATGCAACTCATGGGTGGCGGTAAGAGCCCGGACAGCACGGCCGTGGCCGGGTCGAACGCCCCGACCGCGGATTCGATGCACCACTGCAGCACCCCGCTTGGTACCCTCGCGGTCTACGAAGATCAGCGATCGCCCTGGTATCAGCTGCTCACGAGCCAGTATCAGTTGCCGAGCACGGTTCCGGTCCTCAAGCTGCTGGTCCAGCAATCAAATTGCTTCGTGATCGTGGACCGCGGTAATGCGCTGGACACCGCGATCGGCGAGCGTGCACTCGGCGCCGCCGGCGAGATTCGAGCCACGAGCCGAATCAAGAAAGGCAGGATGGTCGCCGCCGACTACACGATGACGCCGAGTATCACCTTCTCAAGTCAGAACGCGGGCAGCCTGGGTGGCGTCCTCTCGATGATCCCCGTCGTTGGCAACTACGCGGCGCAAGTCGCCGGCCAGATCAACACGAAGTCTGCCTCGACCACGTTGACGCTCGTGGACAATCGCTCGACGGTGCAAGTGGCAGCCGCGACCGGCTCGGCGCGCAACATGGATATCGGCGCACTGGGCAGCATCATGTCCACACACACCGGTGGCACGATCGCGGGCTATGCCGACACCCCGGAAGGCAAAGTAATCGTCGCGGCCTTCACCGATTCGCTGAACAACCTGGTCGACTCGCTGAAGCAGTACAAGACCCAGCATGTGAAGGGTGGCCTGGGTAACGGCGGCCGACTGAAGGTCGACTGATCTACGAGGCGACCCGTCCGGCGCACGCGACGTTCGTCTGCGTGCCAAGTGGACGGGTCAACTTTGTCGACCGGCGTGCACCGGCGATCGATAGGTAACCACTTTCCCATAAACGGGAACCATTTCAAGCCACTAGTGCCACGTCTTTCACTCTGATCCTGTCGTATCTGGTGCCCCCTTGAACCATCACATCCTGAAGACACTGGCCCTGCGAGCAACCCAGCTTGCGCGTGTTCAAGGCCGCTCACGAAATCATTGCGGCTTCGAATGACAGGAAGCCGCCCACCCCTGCTCGACGCTCTGATCAGTGGTGCGTCGCCACGAACGCGGCCTGTCTGCTGAGCCGCCGGACCCTCGAACTCTCGCCGACTGAAATGAATACGACTGCTATTGCCCACGCCCTAAAGCAACTCGACTGGACCGGCACCAAGGCCGAGAACAGGTCGGTCATCCATGAAGCAATCGCCACGCTGGAGCACGCGTCTCTCAGCTTTTCGGGCGACGTTATCGGATACGTCTCGCCGGAGGTCGCGAAAGGGCCTATCGACTGGGAAACCGCAACACTGTATGACCTCCCCGAGCCGCCCCATACGGTCGCGGTTTATATTTCGCCAGTGACAGCGGCCAATGCGATCGGCGCCGCCGCAGCGGACGCATACACCCGCGGCCTTTATGCGGGTTTGAAGGCGTGCGTCGCCAAGGAGAGTGAGGCGAGGTCCCAAGACCTGGCCGGAGACGCTAGCGGTGCGAGTGCATGTCAGTTCGCGATCGAAGCGCTCATCCGCGACGCGTCCAGTCCCGCAAAGGAAGCCATCGCGCTCAACGCCATCGCGAATCTCGTCATCGACTATGGCGACGCTCGGACCGTAAGGAATGCGACCGCCGTTCAGACTTCATTCTTCGCGATCCTATCCGCGCTCGCCGCTGCACTCCCGTCCAATAGAACTACCGAGGACGCGCGCAATGGCAAATCGCGTGCTGGCGACTCGGGCCCGAGACTGGTGCCTAGGGCAGCCACGGACAACGGTGGCAAAGGAGAGGCGTCATGAGCCGGCACGACACTGCTTCGATGGCGTCCTCTGGCTCCCAAGGCATCCTGATGTTCGAAGATGCCGATGCTGCTGCGCGACGTGCCGCAGTCGACGAGCTCCACACCCGGACGGCCATCTACACTTCCAGCCCGGTCGTTGACGAACTGCTGCACCGCCTCGATTGGCCTCACACTACCGGCCGCCTCATCGACCCGAGCTGCGGCGACGGAATGTTCCTGGTTCGGGCTCTCGATGCTCTTCTTGCAGCGCGGCCAACCGGATTTGACCCGCGCGGACAGGTCGAAGGGTGGGAGATCCACCCGTCTGCCAGTGTCGACGCAAGATCACGCGTTGCCGCCGTTCTCGCATCGCACGGGTGGGGGCCTTCTCGTGCGGCCGAAATGGCCAACGAGATGGTCCACAACCGCGACTTTCTGATCGACGGCCCCGAAACCGGAATGTGGGATCTGGTGGTGGGGAACCCGCCCTATCTTCGTGCCGCGAATATCCCGACGCTCCTCAGAAGCGAGTACAGCCAGCACGTCCCGGATTACGCTCGCGCAGACATGCTGCACAGTTTCCTCGATCGCTGCAGTCGATCCGTGCGGCCGGCCGGGCGTGTGGCCCTCGTGACATCCGACCGCTGGTTGGCGAATGCGCAAGCGAGTCGGCTACGGGCCGTACTCGGCGAGCGAATGTCGATTGAGTACATCGAACGCCTGAGCGCTGAAACCACGTTCTATCGACCAAAGCAGCGGCGAGCTGGTACGCCACCCCGAGTACATCCCGTCTCGGTGGTGCTAGTGTCGGATGCCGGCGCCGAGAGGAACCTGACCAGCCGCCCCATCCATCCTGGTGTAGACGAGACTCGCTACATGGGCATGCGTCAGCTGGGCGAGTTCGCGGATGTCCGAATCGCACCTTGGCTTGGATCCGAAGGTGTGTTCGTGATAGACGCTACGACGGCCCGTCGCCTGCCGCCTGAATGCCTGGTGCCGGCGGTCGATACCGACGATATCGACGGCGGAAAGCTCCGAAAGCCGACACGATGGGCGATTCGAACGCGGCCGGACGAAGAGCCGTGCCCGGAAATCATGGCTCACCTCTCAAGCCATATGCACCTTATGGCCAAACGTGGACGCCAAGGCAAAGTGTGGATGCCACCGGAGTCGTTCCACGCGCTCGATCTGTCCCGGGAGTCGCTGATCGTGCCACGAATCGCGAAGTCGCCGAAGGCGATCCGCGTGCCCCCCGGTGTCCTTCCCATCAACCACAATCTGAGTATCGTTGCCGGCGGCGCGGTAACGCTTGACCAGGTCGAGGATGCTCTGGCCTCTCCGCTCGCGGCTGCGTGGGTTAATGACTACGCAGTGCGGCTCGAGGGCGGCTTCCGCTCTATGACGACTACTCTTCTTCGTCGAATGCCGATGCCGGACGGGTTGGCCTAATCAAATCCCAGCGCGGACTTCGTGCCGGTGGTGCGCTCTCGCTCCGCCGGCACGCTTTGTGACCGCCTGGGCATGCGGCCATGGTACTCTGCGGATAGTCGTTTAGTCGGCAGGTCTCTCCCATCAAACGCTAACACCCACCCAGCCTGTTCAGGCCACTAGCGGCATCCGGCAAGCGGACCTTCAACCGCTCGCCCGATGTTGTTTCTCTCCGGTTTAACAACCGCCCTCGTGAGGGCAATACTGGAGAAATTCATGAACACGAAATCCAACAAAGCTAGCAAGCTCCGACAGACGCAGGTCGCCGCGTTGATCGGGAGGATCTTCGTTCACTGCACGGCCACCGATGTTGACCAGGTGGTCGCGCGAGTAATGGGCGTACACCCCGAAGCTGATGCAACGTCTGAACCATTCGAGTATCAAATGCGGGGAGTCGGCTGCATCGACTCCAAAGCTATCGTCAGCTCTGAATTTGCTGACGCATCAGTGGGAAGTGTTCGACGACTGTTGGAGGCCGCGCTGTCGGCCGACGGAATCACGGAATGGAAACCCGGAACCGCGGCAATCCGGTTGGCAGCACACGAGGAGCCACCTGAATTCGACATCCAGTTTGAGGACATGGGTTTCACGAGCTCTGACCTCACGGACCGCGAGTTGAGCGATGTGGAAGCGCAGAGCTTCACTGAAGCGGCCATCAAGGAGAATACGTTACCCGAGGGTGTCGTCGCGGTCGTCCGTGGCTATATCACTGAAGACGACAACCAGGACGGTGATGAAAGGAAGGTCTTCGCGTGCGTTACGCTGCGCATTCGCGCTGAGAATGACGACGCAGCAGAGACCTTCCGGCCGCCGAAAGGGTTATTGGCCGCGATGGCAGACATGATGGCGAGGAACCCCGACGGCGGTATCGACCTGGCACTCGAGGGCAACTGGGAGGTGTCTGTAGGATCGGCCGAATTGGTTGGCGACTCCCCGATCGTCACAGCTGAGTCCCCCTACAACGGCGAGCTGTGCATTCGCGCGGCCAAAGAGCATGGGGAGAATTCGGACCCGGATCACGAGGTCGGCGACCTTCAGGACTATCTGCGCGACATGTGGAAGTTGCTGACGCCCGAACAGCGTGACGCCTACTTCAAACTCGACTCGGTTATCGACCGGCTGGAACTGGGTTTGTCGAGTGAAGAATTCGACAGCCTGTACAACGAGGTCGGCGAAACCCAATCCCTGGTGAAGTCGTCGTAATCATCAACTCGCAGCATTCGGCGGCCGCGCCCTCGCAGGAGGGTCGGCTGCCCCCTCCTGTCCGCGAGTAGCGAAGTAGCGGTAAGCAGGCCCGCCATCACGTTGGTTCACAATTGAGTAGTACGCTTCTACGCCGGCTCCCGCCCTATGTGAACAATCCTTCGTCGTCGATCGCCGACACCGGATACCTTCGTTGTAGAGGGGCGGCGGACAATTCGTTCAGTGTGCCACTGGCTCCGTGGTACCCTGCGGCTAGCCGTTAGCTCGGCATCGCTCACCATCAAGCGCTACTGCGCACTCAAGCACTTCTCTTCAGCATCGCACCGTCCGGCAAGCGCCCTTTCAAGCGTTTCCCCGATGCCCGTTCTCTCCGGTTTATCAACGGCCCCTCAAGAGGGCAACACTGGAGAAAATCATGAACAAACAAGCACCAGGCGCAACTTGCAACATGGCACAGGCTCGTCTCATCATCGCGCAAGCGGTACTCGCCCGGTATGAATTGGGAGACGACTTCGCCCACCGCAGAATCTCCCACCTTAGCTGGAACACCGAGAACCAACAGCACCTGCACTGTTTCCTCGAGACGTCCTGTACCGGCACCGAGGTGCCTTTGCGCAACTCGGGCCGCATCAACCTGGATTTCCACGTGAAGTTCAACAGTGCAGGGTCAGTGATCGCAGCATACGCGCAAGACATGCGTGGGAACGTCGTCGGCCGAAGAGGCGATGGCGACGTGAGGCGCCCGGACGGTACCGTACAAGACGTCTCGGATGCGGAGGTCGAGGCTGCGAAGGCTGCCGGATTTCGTATCGAATTCTGCCCACCCGACGTTGTTGACGAGCTGCTGCGTGGTCGGTACTGGTGGACCGTTACGCAACCCCACTGGTCTGGCATCGAATCGAGCGAAGGTGACTTCTCAACCGAGCAAGAGGCGTGGGCCGATGCGGTCCGCACGCTTCAACGCGATCCTGAAATGCGGGGAGTCGCTTCGGTCGACGTCGTGATTCCGGCACGCGATCCGAAGTTTGCTTCCGAACCGACGTACACGGCCAAAATGCGCGTGGCACGCTTGAAACAAGCGATGAAAGCGTGGCGAGTGGCGGATGAATCATCAGACGACGCCTCTAGCGACACTGAGCCGGATACACTTGCGGTGTCCTCCCTGCTTGCCGATCTTCGTCATTATTGTGACGCGTACGGACTCGACTTCTCGGCAATGGATCGCGGCGGGTATGCCGACTATTGTGACCAACTGAGCAACGACCGTCATCATGAAGTTCTGAACCAAGCGTCGTCGCCGCAATCGTAGACATAAACTCGCAACATGTGCCCGCCCCGCCCTCTCACGAGGCGCGGGCGGGAGCACCGACGTTTGCAAAGCGAGTTTGCTTGACTGGTTTCACGAATCAAGCGCCGACGCACGACGAAACCTCTCAGACGAGCCTTTCAGCATCTGGCGAGCGCTATTCGAAGCGTTCACCCGATGTTCCTTCTCTCCGGTTTATCAACAGCCCTTCGTGAGGGCAATACTGGAGAAAATCATGACCAAAAATTCCAACGCGGTTGAGAAGCAGCCTCAGGCCGAGCGGGCACCGTGGCAGCGTGACGATGTGCAATTCCCTCGCCTCCTAGCAGAAATTCTGGCGACGCAGGACACGCTGGACATGACGGCCCTGGCCCAGTCGATGGGTCTGTCCGTAGAGGAGGTCTCGGCCCTGTTCGACCGTGCAGAAATAGCGTGGGAGGCAATCAAGGCTGACTCGGCGACCCGGCAAGATCATGAAGAGGAACCCGGGACACTCAGTGAGGCCCAACAGTATCGTGACGCGACGGCATCGACGCCGGACCTCCCGGAAATCACCGAGGGGGATATTGCGCTCGCGACGGCGGCCGGCTTCCGTGTCCATTTGGTCACTGCGGTCGACGGAAGCGGCCTCAACCTCCGCTACTGGTTGACCTTGTGTCAGCCCAGCGGGTCTGGATGTGAAACGAGCCTGGGTGGCTTTGTTACCAAACAGCTGGCCTGGCGAGACGCGTTGAGCACCCTACGCGGCAATTCGGAGTTGGGGGAGTTCGCATCCGCCCTGCCGCTCGGGAAATCGAGCGACGCGGACAACCTGCGAGCCACCAGCTTTGCAGTGGCATATCGGTCCCTTGTACGAAAGTGGAAGTCTAAGTCTCAGACCGCGCGCGTGCAGTGGCCAAGGGTCGCGAAGGCGATCCTGTATCGGATCGAATCACACTCACCGATTGAAGCCTTACGCCTACTCAAAGCGGATCAAGAGAAGGTCTCGGGTTTTAGCGTTGCAAACTTCTACCAGAGCGCAATAGACGATGTTGAATGTCTTCTCATTCTTCAGCGATTGGAAAGCCGATCCGAGAGGATTGCGGAGGTTGCGGCGGCACCAGCCGATACGACGCTCAATCTTTCGAATATCGAAGCGGATGTCCTGCTATGCGAGCTTCGCAGCCGAGGTCTAGTTGTCTCGGCGTGGGGCCTTGAGGACGCCGCAACCCCGCTGGAGAACGATGATGAAACGGAGGACTTGACGGACGAGCAGTTCGCGCGGCTGGAAGAGAAGCTTCTCGAGAAGGCGTCCGTTTCACTCGAGGATCTACTGACCAGTCGCGGTAACGAGCATTTCGCAATCGTTTGGGACGTGCAGCGTTCTCGAATGCTCGAGGAGGTCCGTGGCAACACGAACGTCCGAGGCGACCAGTGACAGTTACGACCCCTTCGACATTGACTTGCGCAATTCTGACGTCAAGATATCGCTGTCGAAGCAGATGGAACCGGAAGTTTGACAATCAAACTGCAATCAACCCGCCGAGCTCAGCAGCCGGCGGGTCCCACAATCACGTGTTCCCGTTCAGGACGCTTCGCCAGGCATAGGTCTGGGAGCGCATCAAACCCGCTCCGTTAGAATGGGCAACGTCGCGATAATGCGCTATGTGCTCACCTCATCAAAGTGGCCGGATCAGAATGGCAGACAAGAACTTGCATTCGCTAGTAACCCGCGTGGTCGAAGATGCTCAGGCCGGCATTCTTCGCGTCGGGCCAAATGCCGCACTCTCCAAGCAGGGCCTCTTCATTGGAGGTGAGCGGACCGAACTCCGACACATCGATAATTTTCGCTCGTTTGTTTTCAATACGTCTGCGGCGGTCTGCGAGGTTCTTGAGACTCTGTTCCCTCAGGCTGCGAGCATGCCCTGTGCCGATGGCACCGCGGCCCCGTCCCGGTTCGCAGGCTGGGAGCTCTACGCGGAAAGGGTCTTGAAACTTCGTGGCGGCATCGGCGACGCGCGCGAGCACGGTGCAGTGCTGTTGCAGTGGTGCTTGGCCGCGTGGTGTGTAGTTGCTGTCACGGCAAATGAGATAGGAGCTTCGCCGGAATTCCTCCCGATCAACCTGCTGATTTCACAAGGTGGGCAAGCGTTGGCGACGTCCCGCCAGCAGTGGGAGGATTACGATTACTGGCGCCAAATCGGGGCATTCCAGGCCCTGCTCGCTGGCAAGGACGATCTCGGCGACCCGCGTCCTCGTGCCGTTGTCGTCACAATACCGTGGCCGGAAGCCCTGGGCGCTGACCTTGGCGGTCGTGATCGCCTATTCCAAAGCGCCACTCGGATAGCCAGTGACATCGAGGTCATCCGGATGGCTGGACAACTCAAGTCGCGACTCGCAGTCGCCGGTCACTACGTCAGCTTCGACGACGCGACGGCGGCGGACCTTGTGGACGCGTTCGACAGGCAGGCCACGAAGGAGGGTTCTGCGCTCCTCGCGATCGAAATGGATGGGGTAACGTTTCGCTCTCAACGCATCGTCCCTGAGCCAAATACAGGGGCTGTAGACGCTCACTACGACTTCCGGATCATTACGCGGCTCCGCTGACCCCTGCGGTATCAGGCGAGTTCTGGGACCGTACGACCGCTCGCCGGCCTGCATCCGCGGGATTGCTATCTGCCCACCTGACGAAGGCAGGATCCGCGCAAGCGTCATTGGCCACCGTGCAACTGTAATGCCACCGCGCTCCACGTGCGGCGCCAGGGGAACGCAAGCCTGCCCCTCAACCGAACTTGCAATTCCTGCCGCGCTCGTATCCTGAAAACTCTCACCTTTCAGGATACGACTATGAACCCCCGTCAACATTTCGCCTGCGCCGCCGATTGGCTGCTCGCGGTGGGCGCCAAGATCGCACCGCTCGCCGTAAGCATCACGGCATGACCGGCGACCATCGGCCATCCGTCTTTCAGGTCCGCTGTATCGCACTCCTGGCGGCAGCGCCAAGCAGCGTGTCCACAAACGATCTCGCCCACCGCCTGAAAACATCTCGAGTTGCCGTTGTATCCGCGATGCGGTCGATGGAGCGCCATGGCCTCGCTGGTAGCCACCGATGGCCTCCGAACGACCAATGGGCTGCGCTATTCTGGTTCCTTCGCGAGGAGCGACGCGAGAGTGGCGCTGCAACCAACTCGCAAAAGTGAAAGCGACTGGTCAAAACATGTAGAGGAGCGGACGATGAAGCATGACGGCCGCATGGCATGGCGCAACCACGGGGTATCGGCCCGCAACCCCCACCACATCGGTACGCATCAGTGGCTCCAGTGGAACGAAGGGTATTCGGAGGCGATGTGGAGCGCCCGCCTAAAGGCACTAGAGGACGCTGCGGCGTATCACGAACTCTCTGTTCGCGACAACGAGAAGGATCGCGCCTGGGCCGAGAGGCTCGCCACGCAGTTTGAACAACGACCCGAATGAAGAATGGGGATAGATGATGGACAAACGAGCTATCAAGCGCGCGATTCTGGGGCAGCTCGCTGCCTACCTCCGAGAGAGATACCCATCGACGACGTTTCGGAGGCGGATCTCGGCCGTGCCGATGAGGCACAGCGCGAGTTGATCGAAGAATTCGACCGCCGGGCAGGCGATGCGAAGTACTCCCCGGACTGGAAGTCCTGACATCCAAAGTACCCTAGAGGGAACTGCTATGCCCACCTTAATCGATCGGATCAAATCCCGCGCCTGGGTTGGCCACATCGACGACGACCGCGATTCAGGTAGCGGCGACATCGTCACCCTCGCGCCGGGGTACGACTTCGCCTGTGATCAAGGCTGCGGTGTCCGAGGCTGTGACACGCTCACAGAAGCCGAGAAGGAGACACGCCGATCCAACGTGATCAACTCGACAGTCAAGTGAACGTCCGCGGCCTGCAGCGCACCTGCCGCCGGCGGCCGGGCAAGTGCACACTCGACTGGCTGTAGGAAGCCGCGTCGTACTCTACCCCCTTCCTACTTCCTGACGACCATCGGCTCCAGTACTCGCTAGCAAGTTGGGCTTCGCTCGGGGACTCAGCGATCAGCGCCCCGAGGACAAAGGACCCGAACCGCCCGATAGCCTGCTCCTGGCGCCCTCTCGGGCGGCGGCGCGTGTACTGGCCTCGGTACCGCCTGATCAACTCAAGCTACCACGCATAGATCCCTTCGCCGCCGCGATTTCCGTCCGGTGGGCGAGTCAATTTGCGTTCATCGCCCCGTCCGTATCCTGGAAGTTCACCCCCTTTCCGGAGATCCCCATGCACGCTTCCACCAGCCATAACGAGGCCAATCTGCCGCTCTTCGACGGCGACACGCTGCGTGGACCTTCCAAAGGTCGTCAGGTGCGTCGACATGCAACTCGGGCCGCCTCCTGTGGCAAGGCAGGGCCACAGGTCCGGATGAAACACGATCTGCTAACACGCGCTCTTGACCTTGGCAGTGAGCTCATAGTCGACAACTTCGCCGGCGGCGGCGGCACGTCGACGGGACTCGAGGCCGCATTCGGTCGGCCCGTCGACATCGCGATCAATCACGACCCGGAAGCGCTGGCAATGCATGCGCTTAACCACCCGTACACGAAACATCTGTGCGAGTCCGTCTGGGACGTCGATCCAATCAAGGTAACAGGGAATCGCCCCGTCGGCCTAGTCTGGCTCAGTCCCGATTGCAAGCACTTCAGCAAAGCCAAGGGAGGCACCCCGGTCGCCAAGCACATTCGCGGACTTGCGTGGGTTGGGTTAAGATGGGTAGCCTTGACAAAACCTCGAGTTTTGATGTTGGAAAACGTTGAGGAGTTCCAACAATTGGGACCACTAATTATTATGCCGGACGGCACTAGCCGACCGGACCCGAAGCGAAAGGGAAAAACTTTCGAAAGTTTCGTGCGTCAGTTGCGTCAGCACGGCTACACGGTCGACTGGCGCGAGCTGCGTGCTTGCGACAACGGCGCCCCGACGATCCGCAAGCGCTTGTTCCTTGTGGCGCGGCGCGACGGATTGCCGATCGTCTTTCCCGAGCCGACTCACGGCGAGCCGACGTCGCGTGAAGTCCTCGCTGGCATGCTCGCACCATACCGCACTGCCGCTGAATGCATCGACTTCAGCGTGCAGTCCAACAGTATCTTTGGCCGCAAGAAGCCGTTGGTGACGAACACCGAGCGCCGCGTCGCCAAAGGCATGTGGAAACATGTCCTCGCAAATGCGTCGCCGTTTATCGTGCCGACGGAACAGGGGAACGACGGTGATCTCTCAACCATGGCCACGCCGTTCGTTACCGAGCATGCGAATGCCAGCAATCAGCGAACGATGCGTGCGGATGAGCCGCTGCGGACCATCTGTGCAGAGGTAAAGGGCGGCCACTTCTCTGTAGTAGCGCCCACCCTCGTGCAACTGCGCGGAACTAGCGAGGCGCACCTCGGCGCGCGTAGTGTCGAGCAGCCCGTCTCGACAGTGACCGCGAGCGGCACCCATCACGCCCTGGCCAGTGCCCATCTGATCACGGTTGGCTATGGCGAGCGGGAAGGCCAGGAGCCTCGCACCCAGTCGATCGAGCAGCCCCTCGGGACGGCGGTCGCCGGCGGCGTGAAGCAGGCGATCGTCGCAGCGCATATCACGAAGTTCCGCACTGGAAGCTCGGGCGCCGCGATGAACGAGCCGATGCCCACCGTGACAGCGAACAGCTTCCAAAAGCGGCCTGGAGGCGCCGCCCCGCTCGGCATGGTTGCAGCGCACCTTATGCACGTCACCCACCACGGTGATCGACCGGGTACTACGCCTGCAATGCCGCTTCCGACGATCACCGGTGCGAATCGAGGCGAGCAGGCCCTTTCGGCGGCATTCTTCGAGCAAGCAAATGGTGGATTCTGGGAGGATAACGATGGTCGGTCGGCGGACGCGCCGCTGTCGACGATCGCATCGAAGGGAGCGAACCAACGGCTCGTTACTGCGTACCTTGTGAAGTACTACAGCTCGGGCGGCCAATGGCAAGATCTCGGCGAGCCGATGCATACCCTTCCGACCAAGGGACGAATGGGGCTCGTCCAGGCTACGCAAGTTTCCGCGGATTGCCTCTCGCCCGAGCACCGCGAAAACGCTCGGCTGTGCGCCGAGTTGCTCCGCGCGCACTTGCCTGATGAGTTCCCTGAGCCCGCCGAAATGATAATGATGTTCCACTCGGGTTCGTGGTGGGTCCTCGTTGACATAACTCTTAGAATGCTTAGGGCTCCTGAATTATATAGGGCTCAATCGTTTCCGAAGGACTACATTATTCATGAGATACCAGATCCGAAGCTTCTTTTCAAGGACGGTGTCCAAGTGCCTGGTGATCCCCGTCTGCTTCCGCGCGTTCCGTTGACCGCAACCGCGCAAATTCGGATGTGCGGTAACAGCGTTTCCCCGGTGCAGGCCGAAGCACTGATCCGGGCAAACTTCGCCCATGAGAAGCAACTCGCGTACGCTGCGGCGTAACCTAGGAGCAAAAATGACGATCGTCAACAATGGCAGCATTCAGGTTCTGAAGGACGAGCTAACGCGGCTGCTTGACAGCTGGACAGCTACGATGAACGAGGAGCAGGCAAAATGCCGCGTCGACTCTGTCGGCATCGCCGCCGGAATCGGTGGATGCATTCACGGTCTCCGTGTCGTTCTCCGCGCCCTATCCGTCCAACACCACGACGACGGTCCGGCCGGCGGGGCACTTGAATGCCTAACGGACGTCGTCAGCCACCACCCCAACATCGTCGCAGGCTTCGCCGCTCAGCGACTTGCAGCCGAGGCGGCAAAAGACAACGACACCTTCGCCTACTGGAATCACGAGATCAACGTCGCGGACAGTATGAAGTCACAGGCCGAGCGAGCACTGGCATCGATTCCGCAGCCGGGAGCCACTACTGGCAGCCAGCCGGCGGCATGGTTTGTCGACGGTCTCACCAGTACCAACGAGCGCGCCCCAAGTGTATGGATCCGCCGAGAGAACGCTGAGGCGGCCGCGTCCGCACTCTACAAGGCCTCCATCGAACCGCTCGTGCGGCGTGCCGCTCGTTCCGAGCGGATCGGTAAGTTGCCCGCAGATCTGATTCAACGGTGCTGCGAACTTGTAGAGCTGTCCGAGACTGCCAGGTCTCCTCAGGTCGCCCTGCGCGCCCTAGCGGCAACGTACAGCCTCGAAATCTCTGCACATGACAGACGAAACATGGCGGTTTCGCAAACTCACACCGAGGCGATGCGAGCGCTGATCGAGGCCAACTCAAGTGTGAAGTAGTCTGGGTGGTCATTGCCAGGGTGCCGAACGACGCGTTCGTCGCCCGTCTGCAGTCACTTTCGGCGGACTTGCATCGCCGGCCGCATGCGTTACTTTTTACCTAGCCCGGCCGTTATGCGCGTCTTTGATCGGGCGGGCCCACTGCAGCGAAGACCCACCGCATAATGTCGGTCGGGCCGCTCGCCGGCCGTCAAACGATAAACGATCCGACAAACGGATCACGAGTGCGCAGAGGGCGCAGGAGCATCAACATGAAGCATTCGACCCACATCACCATCCGTGTCGCGCGGCCCCTGGATTGCACCGGCCTCACCGCCGAGCGTGTCGCCCAAGACTTTCTCGCGACGCATGCCACCCGCAGCTGGACCTACGACGTCGCCGATGAGTGGATTTCCGTCGGCGAGCGCCGGCCGACGAAGGAAGACGCCGATGCGCACGGGAACGTGCAGGCCTGGAACGCGGAAGGCTACGGCGCGATCGTCGGCTTCGACTACGTCTCCCCGAGCTTCTCTGAGTACACCCATTGGAAAGCGATGCCCGCCGGCCCTACGGGGCAGGACGCCTGCTGACCTCTGAGCCACGCGTGCGCCCGGGCCGGCGACGCGCCCGGCGGCGCGGGATTGTTCGGACCGCCTACCCTGTACCGGGAACTCCCTCCGGTGCCGAGGGACACGATCTCGTGGGCATCTCGGATTGAAGGAATCACCCAAACCTGCCGATATTCCGACTAACCGAATTGACGTGGAACACCAGATGCTTACCCAAACGATCCCGCCCGCCCTCGCCGCCGAAATCGCCCCCCTGATACTCGGGCTCATGATGCTACTTCGGCCGGCTCTGCCTCCTGAGTTCGCGACCGTAGCGATACGCGCGTCCAACTCGGAGGCCCGGCGATGAAGCGGCTTTTCGCATGCGGTCATAAGGGGCAGGGCAAGTTCTGTCACCGTTGCTCTAACGAGGAGAAGGCCGTCCTCGCCGCGCAGGCCGCGGCCGAGCAGCGAGATGCGCAGAAAGCCGCATCCGCAGCCCCACCGCGCCGCCGGAAGGAACGCCCGGAAAAGGATCCAAGCGAGTTGGAGCGATTGCGCGCGTTGAAGCTCGCAGCAGATCGCGCCGAGATCGACCTTAGCGCGGCTGAATCCCTCCCAGCTGTCATGGAGCGCGCGCTGCATGTGTTGTCCGAGCTCAAGGCCGGAGCCCACCCTCAGTCGCTCGGCGGCAAGAAGCTTGCAACTCGTAGAGGATACTTTTCAGTGCCGGTCGGACTGTGTCACCGAATTTTCGTCGAGGCGACGTCGCTTCGCCCGACTCAGTTCGTCACCCACGAAACCTACAATAGGTTCGTATAACCATGCGGACGATCCAGTACGTCGACCTGTTGGGTGATACCGTGACCGAGCACGTCAGCGAGGCCCGACGGAAGCCCACCGAGCCGAAGGGATTCGCAGGGCAACCCGGCCGTGGACCAGCCGGCGAAACGTGTGCGAGCTGCCGACACAAGCGCTCGACCGGCGGCGCGACAGCCCGCAGATACTGGAAGTGTGCCGTCATCGAACAGCACTGGACCGGGGGACCCGGAACGGACATTCGCATGCGCTCGCCCGCATGCCAGTTTTGGGAGCAGCCACATGGCGAAGCGCAGTAACGCCGGTCAGCCACTCACTCTGAGCCAGGCCCTTTCCCGATTGCAACAGATTGCCGCGCGGTCGCGGCACGATCCTTTACTTGGCGTGCCTTTCGATCCTGGTCACGTCACCGTCGGTCCGGCCCCCGTGCGCCGCGTCACCTTGATTGGCCCGGGTATTGACTGGGACCGCCAAACCCTCTTCCTGTACCCCGATCAGCCTCTCGCTGCCCCGACTGAGGATCTCGCTCGGCTCCGCAGGGAACTAGGTGCAGCCCTCGAGGCGATCGGGTTGATTGGTATAGCGCTGCGGTCCTCGCTCACACCCGAGGCGCGTCTAAAGACCGTGGAAAGTCACTTCAATGCGTTCACGACTCGAGAGCGCAGCGGTGGTGAGCGTTAAGAAGAGGGAAGACATTGAAAACACTTCGATTGATGCTTGCGGCATATCTGCCTATGCCGCACGAACTGACCCAAGCAATTGAGTCGGGCGCGGTAAGCGCAATCTGCGGCAAGTACGGCGAGACGGTCTATTTCATCGCACCGACGTGCACGCAGAAGGACTCTATACGGCGCGCGATTGCAAAGCGAAATACGTGGGAGTTAGGGGCTTTTTGCGCTTTCGGGGCGGCGATCGGATCTGCCCTCGCTGGGGTTGCACATTACTTCTCGATTTAACCTGGAAATCTTCGTGGAAAAGCGAGTAAAACCAATCGCATTGCACCCAGCTGTTCTTGTGGCTGCGGTCTTGACGACGGTTGCAATCTCGGCGAGCGTAGGGGCATTCGTCGGATACGGTAGAGGGTACGAACGTGGTGGCTTTGGCGGCCGCCAAGTCGCGACGCGAAACATGGCGTCAGGATTGTCGACTCTCATGACGAGCGGGTTCTCGATTCGAGCGACGGATGGCGTGGACAAGCGCTACGTCCTAAAGCCCGTAGAAGCTCAGACGAACTGATCAAGGCGGACAGGCCTGGTCGCGGCTGCTCTCGCGGTCTGTACAGGCCTCGACCACTGAAACTGTAGGAGTGTTGGACATGAAGATGGGCATTGTTCCCGGGTGGCTGCTAGCTGCTGTCATCGCAAACGCGATCGGCGAATTTCCTCTCGATCTATGCGCCGCCGGCGCTGCGATCGGCATCGGGCTGTCTGTGGCGGCGTTCACTCGTAGCTCAACAGATCTCTCCGCTGCCACACTTCCGGTCATCATTTTGCTGATGCGGTATGTTGTGCTGCCGCCGCTGCAAGGCTCGGCGCCGCAAGAGACTGCATGGCTTGAAGAACTGGTGCAACCGCTTGTGTCCGCACCTGGGTTGACCCTGGTTTCTCTCGGTTCGATCCTCGGCTCGTACCTGGCTGGTTTAAGGTATGCGACCACCGGCGAAGGCTAGCGCAGGAATCTCACGTTGCCGCCAAGATTGCCGAAGTCATCGCTTCATATGGGCGTCCACTGTACGTCTATGACCTAGACAAGACGAGGTACGCTGCGAGCCGGGAGCGTGACTTCCACAAGGCACTGAAGGCATGGTGCCACGATCATCAATTCTGTCTGAAACTGCATAGCGCAGGCACCGCTCACCAAGGAAGCCGCATGTCCCGCTCCACTTGCTCCATCGTTGTGTCGTTCATCCTCCCAGTATTCGTTTTACTAGCCGTGTTTCGGATCGGTTACGCGCTCCAGCGCATCGAGACCGCACAGGTCGTGCTGAGAGGTCCGGTGTGCGACATGGCAGGAGCCGAGCCACAAAGAGGCGCCTCGTCGTGCAGTTTCGAGGCATCGCTGGCCGGCAGTCTCTTCGGCGGCTGGTGGATCTCGCCAAAGACGCACCCCAATGTGCAATTCCAGGTCAATGACAGCGAGCTACTGAGCTACGCCTATACGCGAGATGCTTGGCACATGGCCTATTTCGGAATGTACTGGTTGCCGCTGCTGCTTCTGCTGATTCTGCTCCCGCCGGTAGTACGCGCCGTGCGACACCTTTAATGCGCTCCAACTCGGCGGGGCACCAGCCGGTGAGGGGAGCGACGGAAACCGCGTGTTCAACGTCGACCTGGAAGACGACCATGACAGAGAAGCGAGCATGCCTAGGCGGAAAGACGAAGCCCTGCCGGTTCTCCGATCTGGGACACGCACAGGCGTGCCTCAGCTGCGGAACGCGAATTCGCGACGACCTGGTCGATCACCCGTTCTTCGGGTTCGCCACTAGCTGCCCCATGTCCGTGGCGCCTCCTCCTGCCGATGCCCCGTCGTCAGTTTAACGAAGGTCAGCCGTAACGAGCACGCTCTCGCAGGCGTCTTGCCATCTACCAAATTCCAAGGTTTCACCTCGACAATGCTTAAGCGAATTTTTCTTGTTTCGACGATCTGTACAGCGATGTTGCGTATTTCGGCGAGCGTGATCAGCGATTTCGGTTGAACGTGATCAGTGGTTCCGATTGATGGTGATCGGTCGTTTCGGTCGAAGGTGATCACTTATCACCGGTTTCCGAAACGAGCGATCATCTTGCCGAAGCGGGTGATCACGTTCCCGGAATGAGTGATCAGCGAACCGAAACAGCTGATCACGCGACCGAAACGGGATAGCCGTTCCGGCTCGGCGGTGGTGTTGCGCATGTGATCAACGACGGGCGTTAGCCTTGATCCTTTTTAGGGGACAGGTTGATGCCGGCACATCGGATGAGCATGCGCAAACTGAAGGAAGTACTGCGGCTGAAGTGGGCGTGCGGCCTGTCGCACCGCCAGATCAGCCGCGCGATCGGCATCAGCGTCGGCGCCATCTCGGCATACGCCGCCCGCGCGAGCGCGGCGGGCCTCGACTGGGCTACCGTCGAACCGCTCGCCGACGACGAGCTCGAGATCAGGTTGGACCTGCCGGAGGAAACCGCGGTCCCGACCCGCCGGGTCGAACCGGATTACGCGGCGATGCACCGCGACCTGCGCCGCAAGGGCGTGACGCTGCAACTGCTCTGGGAGGAGTACGTCGAGGCTCACCCAGGCCAACGCACCTATCGCTATACGCAGTTCTGCCAGCGGTACAAGGACTGGGCTGCGGCGCTGAAGCGCTCGATGCGCCAGCAACACCGCGCCGGCGAGAAGCTGTTCGCCGACTTCGCCGGGCAAACTGTGCCGATCCTCGGTCGCGACGGCGGCATCGCGTTCAAGGCTCACGTGTTCGTGGCCGTCCTCGGCGCCTCGAACTACACCTATGCATGTGCGACGCGTTCGGAGGCCATGCCCGACTGGATCGGCAGCCTGATCGACGCGTTGGAATTCTACGGCGGTGTCCCCGAGCTGCTGGTGCCCGACAACCCCAAGGCATTGATCGCCAAGGCGGACCGGTACGAACCGGTGCTGGGCAACACCACGCAGGACTTCGTGAACCACTACGCGACCGCCATGTTGCCGGCGCGGCCGCGCAAGCCGCAGGACAAGGCGAAGGTCGAGGTCGGCGTGCAGATCGTCGAGCGCTGGATCCTCGCACGGCTGCGCAACCACCGCTTCTACAGCCTGGCCGAGCTGAACAAGGCGATCGGCAAGCTGATCACCGACCTGAACCGGCGTCCGTTCAAGAAGCTCGACGGCAACCGCCGCGAATGGTTCGAGCGGCTAGACCGCCCGGCGCTGCGCCCGTTGCCGACACGCCGATACGAGATCGCGACCTTCGTGAAGTGCCGCGTCAACATCGACTACCACGTCGAAGTCGATCACCACTATTACAGCGTCCCGCACAGCCTCGTGCGCCAGGAAGTCTATGCCCGCGTGACGCGCCACGGCGTCGAGATCTTGCACCGCGGCAAGCGCGTTGCCGCCCACGCCCGCAGCCGACTCCGGAACAAGCATACGACGTTGCCTGAGCATATGCCGGCGGCGCACCGCGCCCACATGGAATGGACGCCAGGCCGGTTGTTGAACTGGGGCGCCTCGGTCGGTCCCGGTGCCGAGGCGATCGTCAAACATCTGTTGACCAACCGGCCCCATCCCGAGATGGGGTACCGTGCCTGTCTCGGACTGCTGTCGCTCTCGCGCAAGTACGGCAAGGAACGGCTGGAAGCCGCCTGCCAGCGGGCGCTCGTGATCGGCTCACCGACCCGCCGCTCCGTGCTGTCGATCCTCGAATCCGGCCTGGACCGACAGCCGATGCTCCCGATTCCGCCCGCCGAATGGCATTCGCCCGATCACGAGAACGTGCGCGGGCCCGAGTATTACCACTGACCCAAGGAGGTCGCAATGTTGATGCAGCAAACCTTAACCCAGCTCAAGTCCCTGAAGCTCGACGGCATGGCCCGCGCGTTCGAGGAACAAACGGCGTTGACCGCCAGCACCAGCCTGTCGTTCGAAGAGCGCTTCGGCATGGTCGTCGAGCGCGAGCTCGCCTGGCGCGATACCCGGCGGCTCGAACGGCTGCTGAAGTCTGCGAAACTCAAGAATCCCCAGGCCTGCATTGAGGACATCGAATACCGGCAGAGCCGCGGCATCGACAAGAGCGTCGTCGCCGCACTTGCCGGTTGCGACTGGATCCGTAACGCGCAGAACCTCATCCTGACGGGGCCGACCGGCGCAGGCAAGACGTGGATTGCGTGCGCGTTCGGTCAGCAGGCCTGCCGACAAGGCTTCTCCGTGATGTACGTCCGCGTTGCCCGGCTGTTCGAGGAATTGAAGATCGCTCACGGCGACGGCAGCTTCACGCGGCGGCTCGCGCAGCTCGCCAAGATGGACGTCCTGCTGCTCGACGACTGGGGGCTGCAGGATCTCGATCAGGGTGCCCGAAACGATCTGCTCGAAGTGCTCGACGATCGCGTTGGCACGCGCTCCACGATCATTACCAGCCAACTGCCATTGGAACACTGGCACGCTTGGCTTCAGGACCCGACGCTCGCCGACGCGATCCTCGACCGGCTCGTCCATCAGGCCCACAAGCTGCCGTTGAAGGGCGAGTCGATGCGAAAGACCAACGCCAAGCAGTCCTCCGCATCCTGATCGTGATCACCTTCGCTATAATCCATTGACCGCGCAACACCACCTTCCAAACTGATCACGTTCGCCGAAACGCCTGATCACCATCACCGAAATCCGCAGCGATGTCGGCCGCCGCACAGATTCCTCAGACCGCGCTCGACGGCCACCGCCAGGCTCCAAAGCTAACGACCAAGACCGTGAATCCGGATCTGATCCGCGAGGCCTGCATCCAGGCGATTAAGCGGGACGAGAGCGCGTTCAAGCGGATTGACGTGACGCATATCGCCGAAACAACTGACAGCAGCGGTTCCGCGGCAACGTGTTTGGTCGACGCGAGAATATTCGAGGGGTCCGGTGTTGCGGCGACACTCGGTACGATTACGACATCCGCGGCCCAGTTCTCAGTCCGCGTCGACCTTTCGACGGGCGAAGCCAATGTAGCACGCGTCGACGAAGCGGCAGCCCGGGAGGCAGCACAGGTGGCGCTGGCTTCGATGTTCATCGCCATGAAGGCCGTCTCGACGTCCCCGGACAAGGTGACGTATTCGTCAACGATCGCAGGCAAGAAATGCATGGTCGACGTGACCACCCAAGGATCTGGGGAGCCGAAGCGCTGGCTGGTTGGTCGGATTGACTGCAAGCGATAGCGGCAGGGGCGCGGGTCAGTTTCGTCACCGGCACGTCCCGTAGCGGTCGCGTGCAAGTCGTCCGCCACACCTTAGATATCGTTGACCGCGGCGGCCCACTCCGAACGGCTGATCTCGAGGCGCCGGAGAATCTGGCAGGCCAAGAAAGACGGGATCGTGGGATTCGGACCGTAATGGCTGCCCAGTCGAAATGGGTGCGCCCCTGCCCTCAACAGCTTCTTCTCAGATCCTTTGCCTTGCACAACCTCGACGCCGCAGGCCCTGAGGACCTTGAAAAAGCGACTTTGGCGAATCTGCGGCAAGGCGTGCATCGCGATCTGCGCCGCCTCGTTCGCGTCCCAGCTCTCGCTCGATGGTTGGCCGCCCTCCCCCTCTACCCCGCGCACTTCGTCCAGCCAAGCCGCGTAAGTCGCCATCTCACCAGCGTCGATCTGATCCGGCTCGAGCGTGGTCGCATCGAGGTCCGACTCACTGTCCGAACCTGCGGGCGGGAGATGGCGAATCTTCAGATAGTCTTCTACGGCCTTCTCGTGCACTTGCTCAAGCAACCACACAGAGACACTTAGGGCATCGCTTTCGTCGAGCGCGCGATCGAGGGTCAGCCATGGATGCGAGATGACACTGAGCGCCCCGTCTAGACCAATGTTGAACGCGCCTCTAAAGAAATTTGTTTCCAGGCCGCGGCGCAGACTCTCTTCGCTGTCAGAGACGTAGATCGTCCCGACTCCCTGTGACGCAATGAACCGGAACGCGGCCGAACAACCGGTTCCGGGGATCGAGAAGATGTACCTCCAGGATCTCGCTGACCCGCAGAGGCGGGGCCAGGCTTCCAAGAGATCGCCGAGGTACGTGTTGAGCCGCGCCCTGAGATCACCGCGACTTTCAGCAAACCTGTCGCTGCGCAGCACCTTAGCTAGAGGCGCTAACACTACCGCCTTCAGATACGCGGCCGGCTCAACGCCGAATAAGTTCTGAATGCCGCTAAACGCATGAACCTCGCCCTGATTCTTGGTGATCGGCCCGATCAGGCTCGCTCGATGTGCCGGGCTATCATCGAATTTCAACGTGGCGTATCCGGTCTTGATGAAGCAAGCCTCGATCATCAGATAAGCCATGCAATCAATCACACTACCCCAGACTCGCTGATACATCCGGTCTTCGCCGTGGGCAATGCGAGTATCGATGTCTCCGAGAAATGCATCTGATAGGTGCATGTACGCGTCGTAGGGCGAACGTTGAATCTGGCGGCGATATCGATACACCACTTCTGAGATGGCTTCCTCGGTCCATTTGAGGACCCGCTCACGCAAATCGTGAAGCTCGAAGTCGGCAACCATCAGGGCCACCACCTCGGACATGAAAACCCCGACGAACCCGTTGTTCAGCTGCCGTGTCTCCTCAATCAGTGCGTTCCCGCGGTCCCGGAGTTCGAGGCTGAGAAAATCCGTGAGTCCACGCGGCAACGTCATCACCGGCATTTCCTGGATCTTCCAGTCTGCACAGCGGGCGATCGACTGCTGATACCGGTCCAAGGGCGAAACGGGCGCACGGCGAAGCACCTTCGCATCTTCCTCCGCCATCCGCCGTGCAACGATCTTCGTGGGTAGCTGAACGACCGACTCTCTCTGATTCTTCATTTCGTCTCGGGCCTTGGCCTAGGCGCTTTTATGAAGCTGCGCTGTCTGGCAACAGCAACCCTGCTGCCAGTTCCATTGATATGGGTTCTTCGTCGATCCCGCGTGGATTCAATGCGAGATGGTCTGGTGTCGGGAACGGCGGCGCGATCGGTCCGACGAAGAACTCCCCCGGCCACCATGTCTTGCAGACGGCTGGGCCATCCTTGAACACCCGCTGCTCGTCACGTTCGCCTACGAGCACCAGGCTCGGAAGGGGCTCGCCCCTCTTGTAGTACCAGTAGTAGCCATCGGCGAAGGGAATTCCCTCGATTCGCGCGATCTGGTCGACAGGTTGCTTGCTCATTCGATCGGGTCCTTGGTCAGCGACGCGTGTTGACGACTGCCCAATCGCGGAGAATCTGGAGCTTGCCTAACTGGATTCCGTCGCGGCGGCCGAGGATCATCCCAGCACGCAGTCCGACGTACAGTGCGAGGGTGAGTGCAACTCCCGCAGCGACAGAAAAGGTCACTTGATCCATCGATTTCACTTGTCCGTTGTCGTTAAAAGGTGAGACCTCGGTTCGTCGGTCCCAGTGGGAAGCTGCATCTGGCGCCTACTGAAGGCGGGAGTGGAATTTCGCCGCGACAACTGAGAAAGTCACTAAGCCGGCACTGACGACCATCGCGACGGCGTAGTTGTGAAGGCCTTCAAGTGCGCCAATCTGACGCGTCACGATGCCTAGGAGGACCAGCACTGCGACGAGGCCGGCTGTGACGGCAAACGAAAACCAATCACCGAGCTCGCCGACCGCGCCGAGCAGATCAATCCCAATCGCCTTAAGCGCCTTCATGGCTACTTTCCGACGTCGTCCAGCCGGTCGAGAGGATACTGGCCCGTTCAGCATCGCTGAGGCGAAAGGCGTCATACACGCTCATGCCGCGGTTCGTCGGGCCGATCACGATGCTATGACCGGTGTCCGCACCATGAGCTTGGAACTTGAACGGTGCGCTCGACGAGCAAGTATCGACGGTGGGTTGTGCTGCGCCTTGCTTTGTCTCGTTGGTCATAACTGACACTCCGAAGTTGAGCAGATGATCTTTCTATCGTGGCTGCCCCCCAAGCGACCAGGGACTGTACGGTCTTACTTGGTGGGCGGCTCGTAAATCAACGTCGGTCCGACGCGCAATGCAGCCGCGATTGCAGCCCTGTACCCGCTCCCAGTTGAACCAACAAGGATGCGGGTGACGGGATTTCGCAGTTCCTCAGCAATATGTGCCGCGAAGTTCGTTTCCTTCATGTGCGTTACCTCCAGTGTCGGACTACCTGCCGACATGCGGGACGCCTGCGCGTCTGTTGACTGAAAATCGCCGTCGTGATCGTTCCCGCTTCCGACTGCGCCAGCCAGCCATCCATCCATCAAACGAGTGGATCGGTCATTCCGTTCCGGCTTCCAGTTTCTCCTGCAGCTTCTTCTCGTCATCCAGCTTCTTCTGCAAGTCCTCATTGCGCTTGCGCATCTTCAGGACCTGCCGGGCGAACTCTGCTCCGTTTGTGCGAAGCGAAATGGCGGTACCGAACGCCAGGGTCAAGACCGCTCCTGCGACGAAGCCGGCGGTGATGTTGTGCGGGACGAAGTTAAGGGCAGCAGGTGGGTAGATCCGCGCGAGTATCGCTGGGACGCCAAAGCAGGCCATCCCTACGGTGCACCAACCAGCGTCGGTCTTTGCCCTCAGCGCTATCGCCTTTGCCTCTTCGTCGTGCACTTCCGTTAGCTGCTTTATGAGCTTTGGGCGGGGGTCAGCGTAACCAATCACCCCGCCTGCGACTACGGAGAGAAGCGCGAGAAACACACCGTACTGCTCGGGAGAGAGGTTGAATGAATTCGAGACATATCCCGCGAGAAAGCACAAGACTGCCGCAACAATACCCGTGGCAGCAACACCGAGAACGAGCTTCGTGGCTGTCGTTCCTGCCGACAGAGTCGGAATATCCCATATCCGATCTGCTTGGTTTGCACGATCGTTCGACGCGCAGCTTGCTTGAGGTTTCTCACCAGGAGGAACCTTGGTGACCAAGGCCATTTCCGATTCCGCGGCTTTGCCTAAGGAAATTTCCTTTTCGTGTTCAGTGTCAGTACTCATTCACTTCCCCGTGTGAGTTTATGTCAGCATTTAGGTGCTGCAGCCGGATTCTAACGTTCCCTGATTCCATCATTGATTCGCGGCACGCCCCGTTTCTGATCCATATTTGACTCGACAACTAGCACCGTGTCTATATCGACGTGTCCACCGATTCCTTTAAATGCGGCTGATCACCGAATGATCTGCACCGTCGGTAGGTTCGAGACCTGATGGAAAGCCGAACGCCGAAGGAACGGAGCCATCCTGGCGGGCCGGCCATCCGAAACCACAACCGCGGTACCCGTGGGCGCGCTCCTTGACATCCGATCGCGGCAGGTAGCCTAGGAAGACTCTGCCCAATGCAGCGGGCTGCACCTATCTCGCGCTTCCTAGAGGATCTCATGACGTATCTCAACACCAATGGCAGCGACTGGACCGTTGTACGAACGACGGACGGCTGCTGGCGCCGCGTGAATCACATGCTGCAACTGGCGACTGATGGATGGCCGAGCAAAGTGCTCGCCCAAACCAACACAGCTGGCTATAGCGGCGCGGCAGCCGTCCTACCCGCACTGCGGGCGTGTTACAGCCGCCATTTCCCGAGAGACGTGCTCGCGTACACCGATCGAACCCGTCGGGCCGTTCGGGCTTACGGTGCCAACTCGTGCCTCGAGGCGTATCGGCTTTCGCCGATGGAAGGCGCTTCGAGCATTGCACTGGGCCACAACATCGCGAACCTGAACACTACCCGCCAGGTCGACGCAGCGATCTCCGCCGGCGCGGAAATTGCCGACCTCGCCGCCATACGCCTGGCCCTCGGTGACGAGGTCGCGGCGTACCTCCACTGGGATCCCTCCTCGCCCTCAAAGCGCCGGCCTGAGGACGGCGCGTATCGAATCCCTGAGGGCCTTGAACCGAGGACTCGCGTCGAGCTCGTACTTGCGAATGGAGCGACGCACTCTGGCGCGGCAGAGAACTTTGATTGGGGCCGTCAGTATCCTCACCTGCGCCGATCGCAGATCGTATACTTCCGCGTTTCTGCCAAGTGAACAGCGACCCACGATCAGCATCCACCATGCGCACCACCGCCATTCCACGCCAATCCGCGCTACCAATAGGTCCAATCCTCGGCCGCGTTGCACTACCCGACCCCGTCGTGCGTGGCTCAGCGAGGTTGGCGGAGGAGTTCTACGCGGCCGCCGAAGCGACCGAGTTTTGTGGCGACGCCGTCGAAACCTACGCTATTCCCTTATGGGCGCGCACCGGCGGCGCGGTATGGCTGCCGGACCTGGCTTCGCTCGGCTACCGGAAAGCCGAAAGTGGCTTTCGAGGGCGTGAGGAGGTTCTCGTCGCAACTGCTGCCGTAGACGCCCATACCGACGACGAAGGCCTGGTACTTATGATTGTGCTCCACAACGACGGCCTGATGTTCCGCCAAGGCAAGGTCCGTCATGCGCCTCAAGCCGGCGAGTGGTTCCTCTTCGATGACCGGAAGCCACACGGCGTCAAAGAGGCGCCAGGACGTTCAGTCTTCGTCGGTTGGAACATTCCGATCGTTCCGCTCTGAGGTCGAATAGCAGCCGGAATAACTACCATTTTCTAGGTGTTCGCCTCCGGTCGACCGGATACCCTCAAGTCTGTTCGAACACGTCAACTAGGAGATTCAATGAGATATGGTATTGCTGTTGCCATGCTGTTTGTAATTCCGGCCGTCGCATCTGCGGCGACGTACTCCGTCGCCGAGCAATCGGGTCCCACTACCACGACCGCTCGGTTGACCGCAATCGGGCGGACTGGCTGCGTCTATGCGAACGTCCCCATGGCGATGGGCGACATCCTGAACTATCCGGATGGAACCCGTCAGGTCTGCGCAAGCGGGCCGAACGGCCCGCTGATGATCAATGTCACCTCCGAAAAACCAGCGAAGCACTGACCGCGGCTGGCTGTCAAATCCGAAGGGCCTCCGTTGCACTCGAGCCGACGGCCCTTCTGCTTGCGAGCCGAAACTGGCGTTTGCTGTTCGCAGGAGTCGTGATCCCGCCGCGCGACGCGTGCACGGTCGAGAAATACCGGCAGAATGTCGCTGCTCTTGCACGACCGCTCGTTCAGCGAGACTTGCGACTCATCGCCTCCCACCTTGCCGCTCTCCGCGAGTGGGACAGTGAGCTAACCGCAGCCCAGGAGCTCGCAGCATTCAATTCCCCCGCAGCATGCAAGGCGAATCTGAAACGACGACGAACTGATTGAGGAAAGTGCATGGAAATCTTGATGCTGCCGGTGATTGTTTTGGTGCTCTTTGCTATCGGCGCCGGGCGTTGCGCGGTCATTACCGCCCCGATTGCAACTGGGGTTGCGATCTTTCACGACACGCTGTTTGCGACCGTTGACGTGTCCCGATCACCAGGCCACTATCCTTCGCCGTTTGCATTGATCGCCGAGATGCCATGGACTCTCTTCGCGGTTTTGTCCTGGGTGGCCGTGCTGATGTGGATGCTGACCCGAATCATCGGAATCCGAAGCGTGCTCGTCGATGGGTTCTTGTTCAAAGGGTGATTCAATGAAAGGACCTCTCACTGGAAGTCTGTCCGCGGGGGTCACAAATCAGGCTCGGAATGACGCCGATCGTGCTCGGCCGACTACCCACGCGATCGCCCGACACGCGCGATTGCTCGTAAGGGACACTCCGGCCTGAAAACCAGACTGATAACGTTGCTTTTCTTGATTCACTTCTCGCCACATTCACGTAGGTGTCGTGTCACGTGAATAACAAACGTCTGGCGGCTACCCCGACGAGAGGAGGGATCTTGCGCCAACATCGCTGTCGGCTGGATCCCAGCAACCGAGCCCTCCGCAATCACTTCCCTCCCTAGAAACACCCTGTATTTACAACGCTCATTCGTTCGCGGATTCGTACCGGCGAAGCGCTACAGTTTGGCCATCTCCAAGTAGCCAGTTGGCGCATGCGGGCACTCGGAGGCTCACCACCTTCTCCAAACAACCCGCAGCACTAGGAGGCCCTTCTTGAACCCCGTAAAGTTCATCGGCGTGATCCTTATCGCCGCCGCGTCATCCGCCCTGTGCACATCCGCAACCTACGCAGCGACGCCGGCCGTTACCTCCGCACCGGCCATACCGCAGGCAAATCCCGAAACACCGACGTCCGCCCGGGCAGCAGACGACCGCGGTGGCACCTCTATCGTCCTCGAGTTCCGGACTCGTGGCGGTAAAGTAGTCAACCCGTACCAAGTAGGAATGGTTGTAGGCAACGGGCAGCCTGGCGTTGTCCAACGCGAGGTGGAAACAACCTTCGTGAGCGGCATTTGCCGCAAAGACGCGACCGCAGTGACTTATGTCGGATCGGACAGCTGCTCCCAGGATGGCCCGAGACACGGAATTCTCACGACCAGCCTCTTTATCACCGCCACGCCGACGGCCCAACCGGACGGCACGGTATTCGTGAAGCTCCGGATCTCCAAGACGCATCTCGACGCGCTTGTCGACGCCAAAAGCCCTCTCGGGACCGTTCAATTGCCAGTCGTCACCGAGAGCATCCTTACCACCGAGACCATGGTGCGCCCGGGCGAGCCCACCCCCATCGGTGCACTGGAGCCAAGCGGCGAGCATTGGGAGGTAACAGCATCGGTCTCTCCCGAAGTTCACGCCGGAGCCAGTGAGCAGTAGTCCAGTCCAGCGCCCCACCACGAAATTCCTCTGATGCTGGTGGACCGGATACAACGTACCTGACGGCACGCTTCCACAGCCCCGAAACCCACATGGCCAGGCCTGGACTCCTTTCGATCGTCGGCTGATTCATCACTCTTCCTGCCTCTCCGCACCGATGAGCAAGACTGTCGTCATCACCACCTACTTCAATCCCTGCGGATACGCCACACGCCGCCACAACTACGATCTGTTCGTCGAAGGCATGCGGCGCTCGGGCGTCCCCTGTATCACCGTGGAGTGTGCTTTCGGAGATGCACCGTTCGAGCTCCACCCTTCGCTCGACGTGATCCAGATCCGCTCGACGACACTTCTTTGGCAGAAGGAGCGGCTACTCAATCTCGCCGCATCCTGGTTGCCGCCGTCTTGCCGCTTCGTTTGCTGGTTCGACTGCGACATCTTGTTCGACAACTCCAACTGGCTCGCAGACCTTGAGCAGGTTCTGACCGTCCATAAGGTTGCGCAGGTCTGGGAGTCTTGCTTGAGGCTGGAGCAGGGCAACGTCGTCGGCGAGAAGCCGAACATCGCCCACTCGTTCGCCGCGATGATGCGACGCAAGCCGTCTCTTCTCAACGCCGGCCGATACGACGCGCATGGACATACAGGTTACGGATGGGCGATGCGGCGCGAGCTCTTCGACGAGGTTGGCCTGTACGAGACCGCTGTCTCTGGGAGCGCGGATCATTTCATGGCTCACGCGATCTTCGGCGACTACAACTTCTGCATCACGAACGCGCTCAAGCGCGACGAGCGGCAGATTGCGCATCTCAAGGCTTGGGGTGAACGCTTCCATGCGCGTGTTCAGGGGAGCCTCGGCGTCGTGCCTGGGCAGATCCGTCACCTTTGGCACGGCGACGCCGTCGATCGTAGGTACTTCCTCCGCATGCACGATATCACCGACCTCGGCTTCGACCCGTGGACCGATCTGCAGATCGCGCCGGGTGCTCCGCTCGAGTGGGCGCCCGGAATGAGCAAGACAGGCCTCAAGGAGTATTTCGCTGACTACTTCGCTAGCCGGCGGGAAGACGGTACACCCATCACAGTAGGGAGCCCCGCATGAACGACCAGAACACCCAACCCGAATACGGCGGCGCGGCCGACACACTCGCCCAAGCTCGCGAAGCTTTGCAGACACGTCTGGACGGCATCGCGGGTCAGATCTATGACCTGACCGCCCAGCGCAAGTCGTATCTCAGTTCGACCGTCGCGGCCCTTCTCCCCGCCATCTCGGCGGATGTGCTTCGGAACCTTCAATCGACCGTCGCACCGTTTGTCTCGACGTCGGTAGTTGAGGCATTTCATACGCATCGACGGTTCCTCGGTGTCTTCGCCGGCCGGGGCTACAACAGCACACTTCAGCTACTGCAGACGCGGTTGGCCGCCCACCTCGATCAAGTGAAGTACGGCGACCTGCGAAGGATCGACAATGAGCTGTCCGAGCTTGCCGCGCGAAAGAACGAGCTCGACGCGCAAATCCTCAAGGCGCGCGACCTGGAAAGCCTGATGGCTCAGGCTGCAAGGCGCGAAATCTCGGTCCCGCCGTCGGCGGCGGCCGCGATCGCGGACATCGCTCGTGTCGGCCGAACAGGCATGTCGACTGGATCAAGCTTCCAACGAGGATCAGCCAACCATCATTCCGGCGATGCAGCGGCGCGAGGCGGCGCCGCATCGGCATCGTACTCAGACGATTCTGACCTCTGGCTGTACTATCTGACCGACCTGCCTCTCAGTTTTCGGACCCTGGTAATCTCGTCGATCGAGGATCACCGGATCGAGGAAGCCGAGGCGCGGCAGGCTGCTATCGACGCTGCGGCGGCAACCTCCGCAGTTGAGTCTGCCAGCTGGAACCCTGATACGGTATCCTCCGCGGAAGCGTCCCAAATCTGCACTCCGGATTCAGCATCGGCTGACCTGACCAGCGGGACGGTCGACTCGATCGCAACAGACGATCGCCATGGACTATTCTCCTAACGGAGACGTACGCTAGAGCGTTTGGCGGCGCGTTTCGTTTGTTCGGAGCTACGGAAGGGCAACTGATCGTGAAAGTCACTACGGCAAGCACAATCGTGACGGCCTTGGCGCTCGCCGTACTCGGTGGCGGATGGATGTACCTTCACTCTCCCGCACCCGGCCGGCCGTGTCTTTCTGGGCAAGGGGCAAGAGCGGACAATGAGGGCAAGTTGTTCGTGTGCCAGGACGGTGTAACTTGGCAGGAATCCCGCTGAGAACGCACGCCTCGGATACTTAAACCCCGCCATGACGACGACAAGCCAAACCGACAAGAAACTTGAAGCCTCCTGGGCGACGTTTGTGACGCTGTTCGCCAAGCATCCGTTTTTCCGGAAGTCGCAGGCCGTCGACTTCCTCCTGAAAAGCCTCAGTGGTCCGCGTCGCCCGACGCCCGAGCAGCGCACGGTCGCGGCCAAAGCAGCGGACCGTTTTATGGCGGAGGCGAGAAAGGCCGAGAAGCTGGTCAAAGCCGGCCATATTCACTGGCGCTTCGCGGGCGTCCAAAACCAGACGCGCACGTTGATCGACGGCCGTGTCGCGGCCGAGGCGCCGGAGACCCGCAGCCTGATCGTTGAGTCCCGTTGCCCGACAAAGTGGCTATCGGTTGACCTGGAAACTGGGGACGTCTGGCAGGCGGATGAGACTGGACGGTGGAAAAGCGCGACGGCCGAATCGATTGCGGCACTGAAGTTGGTCGTCGACAAGCATTCGGCCCGCAAAGGGAGCTGACGCCGGCACTGTCGGCTGCCCGTCCACATGCCCGGAGCCAGAATGGATAGCCCGACCGCATCCTACCTGACCGACGATCGCGACCTGCCCGAGGAAGAACAGCAACGGCTCGTGATCTTCTTCGGTGGCAACGACGACCTATACGTTCAGGTCGCACCCAAAAACGGCTCGACACTTCACGGCGTGAGACTCTCGACGTCAGGCGGCGCGTCTATGCACTGCCCCGGCCTCGTGCCAGCGCTCGCCGATGCCTATCGAGCGATGAAGGCTGCAGAAGAAGGGGTGAAGCTCGACGGGCTCGCAAGTCGGGAGGAGCTCGACGCAGAGCTTCGCGCTTGGCGGACGCGTTTTCCCGACCTCACCTTCGACGGACTGTCGGAGATCGTCGACGTCTAGCGCCATCCGCCTCGCGCCGGCGCCAGAGGTCGGCCGACCGGCCTAGGGTCCTCTTCTAGACCAAGGTAAAATGCGGTTTCGCCGGACCGCCGGTACCACTACATCGAACATGGCTGATCTCAACACGCTTCGGGCTGATCTAGGACGCGTCAACGAGCTGCTCGCCGACGCACGTGCTCGCGAGATCGCAACAGTCCTCGCTCAATTGAAGGAAGACGTGGCCCTGCTGAAAATCACGGAGAAAGAGATCCGTGTGGCGCTCGGCTACGACAAGGTGAAGACCAAGGGGCCTGCCAAGTACTACGACCCTCAGACGGGGAAAAAATGGTCTGGCAAAGGAAAGCGTCCGAAGTGGCTGGAAGGCAAGCAGCTCGAGGACTATCTGGTCGGCGCCCCCCAGCCCCAGGCGTGGTGGCCTGGCGAAGAGTAAGCCGGCCCATCGACTCCTTACGCGAAAAGGCCCGGACTAGAACAATCAGATTGCGTCAGATGGCCGAACTCCGTTTGGCCTGATGCGGTCAATCCGCGCACCGTGTAGGTCGGCTACGTCAGGACGATCAGGGCTATTCGCCGACTAACTGATCTTGCCCGCAACTGCACCAATTGAGCATAGATCCTGTCGCGCACCGGACGAACGGTTCGCGCGTCTCGGGCGACATCGTCTTCTGTTGAAGTACGCCGCAAAAATCCGTGACATCAACAGGAGCGGAGCAGTTGAAAAGTAAAGTTCAATTGGTGCTCAACGGTGAGCAAACCGGTCACGCTGATGCCTTTCTCGAGTTGATCGGGCGGGCGCGTCACTTGGACTGCATGGTGGCGTTCGCAAAGGGCTCAGCGCTCAAGCTGATCCTCAAGACGTTGGAAAAGTCCCTTCGCCGCGGCATGACAGCCAGGTTTGCCATTGGGCTAAGTTTTCACCTCACGGATCCGGCGTTGCTCCGGACTCTGTTCAGGCTTTCCAAGGCGCACCCCTTAGAGCTATACCTGAGTTACACCGAGGAAACGTTTCATCCTAAGGTCTACGCATTCGCGGACTCGGGTCGATCGACGGTCTTTGTTGGGTCCGCCAATTTGACGGCCGGAGGCCTCTCAACCAACTATGAAGCCTCAGTCCGTGTTGACGATGCAGACGGGACGCTCGTCGACGAGGTAGCGGCGTTCTTTGATGAATTGATTGGCGGCGAAGTTGTCCTGCCTGCGACCAAAGAGAGGATCGACGACTACGCCCGGCAGTTTGCCGTGCAAAGGGCGTGGCGCGACATGGCAAAAAAGCGCGCCGACAAGATCAGTCGCGAAGCGACCCCCGATCTGAGCGTCCTTGCCTACCAGTTAGCGGAGATGAAGCGAGACGACTCCCAAAGTGGCTTCGCTGCGCAGCGGGCTATTCGCGCTCGGTACGTTGCCGAGGCCAAAGCCCGCATTCAAGAGCTAGCCGCCTTGCAACGGCCCCCTGCAAGCACATTTCTTCCTATGTACGAAAGCCTGTATCGACGATTCCACTCGGGTGGTCTGCATAGACAGAAAACCAGAATCACGGCGAAGGCGCCACTCTTTGTGGCCGCCTTGGCAGACATCCTCGGGCGCAGCAAGCCGCCGCCGGCAGAAGCCTTCGAGATACTTCGGCGGCACTTCCTCGGAATCCAGGGTGCCGGCGTGAACCTGCTGACCGAGGTGTTGCATGCGATCGACAATAAACGGTATCCGGTCATGAACCAGAATGCGGTGAACGGCCTTACGACCGCCGGGTTCGTCGGCTACCCTCTGCATCCGGCCAAGGCAGGCGTTGACGGCGAGCTATATACCCGCTTCTGCGAGGATGCCAAGACTGTTCAGCGACAGCTTGGTTTGGCCAACTTCTCGGAACTCGATGCCTTGTTCAACTACATCTACTGGCAGGAAGGCGAGGAAGAAGGGGAATCCTAGCCAGTCACACGTGGCAGACCAGCCCGGTACGCCTGGTATAGAAAGAGACCCTTCTGTGCCGCGGTAGGCCGGAGTAGTCGATGCATTGTGGACACAGGTCGACGAGGCATAGATGACAGCGATCGTCGACTAAGGCCCTTGGTGAGGTGACTGAAAGCCTCAGTCCTGATCCGCGCAGACCGGATGCAGCAGGGGGCAGTGCCCCCTACGCCTACTCTGCCTCGCCAAATAGCTCGTCGAATCCACCGCGACAGAGCCGCAGCATATCTTCCGGATCGATGTCGCGCTCCGGCCCGGCGATTTCAACGGCGGCGCGGATGATGTCGTTGACGTCCGTGAACAGCTCGTCGACGCCGGCTCGAACCGACTTCTGTTGTGCCTCAGTCATCGTGCCCTGCAACTGCTTCCAGATCGGGATCAGCTCGTCCTCGATCGCGTTCCCGAAGTGAAGCATCGCGTCGTGGATGTAGAGCACGTCCTGAGCCCGCTTTTCCGGAATCCGGTCGTCGCGGATCAATACCTTCTGGAGCATGAAACTCACTGGATTCGGGATCTGGAGATCAGGCACGGCCTCGCCTAGGCCCGACTCTTCGCCCGGGATCGTGACCGTCCACGGTTCGTATAGAAGCACCTCGAGGTGGCGCAGCTTCTGGGCCACCACGCCGGCTTTCGCTTCGGTCGCGTCCTTTTCCCACTGCTTCGTCGCCTTGTTGCGCCGCATCGGGCTGCCAGTCAGCGGAGTCAGAAATTCCGCGTAGAAGGCCTTCGCTCCCTCGCCCATGGTGTACCGCATCGCGGGGGGTTTGAAGTCTCCTGCGAAGTTCGGTTCCTCCTTGAACCCGGCCCCTTCGAGCGCAGTCTTGATATCGCCCTCGAGCGCTTCGCGCTCCGCGTAAGCGACGTCCGCGTCTTGCGTGAAAATGGGTTTGTGCTCGGGCTTGTAGGCGCGTGGCTCATACCTATAGAGCCGGAACGCCCATCCCCCGACGAAAACGATCTTGGACCGCCATGGCGCCAAGGTCACCGCGAGGGTACTGAATTCAACTAACTCACTCAATTGCTCTCTCCAACAACGCTTGCAAGAATTCCGTGCTCCAGCTCCTCGGCCTGTTCCACTCCTCGCGAGGGGTGCGAAGAAACGTCGAGCCACGTTTGGATGATGTCTGTCACCCGCACGTTGTCACGAGTGATAGACCCTCGTGCCAAAGATTGAGGGAAGCTAGGCTGCTGCAAAATGAGGTCGGGGCGCTCCCCCTCCTTTGCCCGGCGCAGTTCCTTCGAGTGGACTGCCTCATCCAGGCTGGAAACCCAAACAGCTGGTGGGACACCATGGACGTGGCCGAAACCAAGCAGGTCGGCTGCCGCGAAGAGCCCCATCGCCCCCCCGTGCTTCCTCGCCCATTTCTGCACCTGCGCGTCCCCCCCACCTGGGCGCAGGAACTTCATAGCCACTGCAGATGGCGATCGCTGATACTCAGCCTTCCACCGCTTCGCGAGCTTCCGCCGCTGCACGACCTTGAGATACGGAACGTTATGAAACGGAACGGTCTCGAGGAACCCTTCTTCCCTCAATGCGTTGACCAGACGGGTTGCCGTCATTACGGAGACGAGAGCGACTTGTGCCAGTTCCGTCGCAGACTTGATGAGCGTCGGCATCGTAGAAATCAGACGTTCTGAGTGATGGATATCTACAGCGAGTAGGCACTTGAGCATCCACTGGTTCAGGTCTGAAAAGACCAACCTCGGCTGCTGGGTACTACGGATCCGTCTCGAACGGAGGGACGGCGTAGCCTCATCCTCATCAATCTCAAAGCCTGGGAACTTTACGAACCGACGGCCATCCCCGGAAAGCACGGCGAATGGTTCGCCGTTGCCATACTCATCGTGGAAAGCTGAAAGGCGATCGATTAGCGACGGCGAGAGGCTTCCGGCCCAGATAAGTACTGCCGGCCGGACGTGGTGGTCCCTGGCGTGCTTACGCGCCTCCAGAACGGCCTGAGCGAAGGCCCCAGTCACGTAATCGGCCCGCCCGTTATTGAAGGCTTTCACCACCCCAACATATCGGTGGCCCTGATCGTCGGTCAGGATAAAGTCGGCGGCTTTATCGGCCTCCTCGTCCACCGTCGCTATACCCCATCCATCCGCTTCCTGGAACAATTTGAGGAAAGCCTCAGAAGCGAGGTTGTGTGGTGATTCGTTCGGGCGCAATTCCATAGGTTCTCACTTGTCCGCGTGAAATCACATGCGCACGCAAAATCACTTGAGCAAGTGAAATCACATGCGCATGCGATCTAACATGCACATGTTAGATCTGATGCCCCGAATCCGCAAGATACAGCTGCTTGCGCCCCATTTATCGCCCCGCCGGAACGGCCCTGGGATCCTTGCCCCTGCAGGAGGACGGCTCGACGGCGCTCACCAAGCTATCCTCAAACGGGTGCAGCCCATTGACCGCCCCCCGGATCCGCCTTGGTAGAGCGCCTAGTGCCGTCAAAACAGTCGTTTCGGAGCAGGACTTCGCTCGGGCCACATCCGCGGCCGGCGCCTACCCCACCCCGCCGACCTCGGCAGTCTTGCTGCACAATGCCGGTCTACAGTTCCCGCCCCACGTCTCGGGCGGGTGAGACGCCACGAGCGAGACCACGACAACGTGCGGATTACCAGATGAAGGACAGCAATCGGATTTGCGCAAACTGCGTCACCGACCCCTACCTGCGTATAGAGATCGGTCGAAGTGAGACAATCAACGAGCAATGTGACTACTGCGAGGAGATTGGTCCGACGTACAGCATGGTGGACTTGGCGGCGCGGTGCGACGAAGTTATCGATCGGTTCTATACCCTCACGAGCGACGACTGGGCCGTAGTTCACTTTGATCGCGCGCCACGGGGGGAGCAGCTGCTCACGATTCTGAGCCAATGGCTCAACCCAGAGGATGAGACGTCGACCTATGACCTCGACGCAGTTCTCCGCGATGGCTGGGGCAACAGCGATAGCTCTAAATACGACGACGACCCATGGTTCATCCGCGAAGACGCGTCCGCGGGAGAGTTCGGAGCCGCCTGGCACAGGATGGAACGCAGCCTCCGCGAAGAAGCCCGATTGGTGAATCCTGCGGTTGTAGAAACCCTCGCAAGGGTGTTCGGTGGCATTCACGACGACCGAACAGAAGATGGAAGAGGCGCGATTCTTGAAGTAGGCCCCGACCGCAACATTCATACCCTCTTTCGCGCGAGGGTTTTCGAGACGGAGCAAGCCATGGAGCGAGCGCTCGAGCACCCGGAGCGTGAACTCGGGCCGCCGGCGCCGGTCTTCGTCACCGCCGGCCGTATGAACGCAAAAGGTGTGAGCGTCTTCTACGGTGCTCGAGACGAGAGAACGGCCTTACGTGAAGTTCGACCCCCAGTCGGGAGCAAGGTCGTCACTGCGGCATTTAGAATAATTCGACCACTTCGCTTGCTCGACCTAAGCGCTCTCCGTGCGACACGTGTAGATCCATCGCGCAGCCTCTTTGATCCAGAGACGGCTCCGCTTGTTGAGCGCGTCGCATTCTTGAAGCAGCTGGAGGCCAAACTGACAATGGCCGTCATGCCCTCTATGACCGAAGATGGGTATCTGATTACGCAAGCAGTTGCTGACTACCTTTCGACCGACCCGAGTCTCAATCTCGATGGCATCTACTTCCGATCAGTGCAATCGAAGGCAAAAAGCGATGACGCTGGCGGACACAACGTCATACTGTTCCACAAAGCCGCGTCGGTACTCCACGCGCGCGAGGACGACAAGATTCCGACCCGTGCGAATCTCTGGTTTAGGCCCGACGAAGATGAGTGGTACGGCCCATCCATCACCACCCTCGCACCAACGGCACAGACGTCAAGAGCATCGTGGCGAAGGACAGATGGACGGACGCCCGCGCTTGAGCTCCTGCGAGATACCCTATCGATCCACAAAGTCGAGGGGGTCGAGATCGAAACGACAACAACCCGAGTACAGCACAGCTTCGAACAGGATGTAAGCACTCGACCAGCACCGTAGCGTAGGTCGTTGACGACGGGAGCGCGATGCTATCGAATGGGTTCGACGTGGGCAGTAGACGGAAGCGCCGACGCCACGTTCCACGGCAACAACTCGTCGATGCGGTTGATCGGATGGTCAGCAATGCGCTCGAGCACATAGGCGAGATACGCCTCGGGATCGAGGCCATTCAGGCGTGCCGTGCCGATCAGGCTATACATCGCGGCGGCACGTTCGCCACCGGAGTCGGCGCCGGCGAACAAGTAATTCCGTCTGCCGAGGGCGACGCCGCGCAGTGCTCGCTCGGCGATCAGGTTGTCGATTTCCGCACGCCCGTCGCTGCAGTAGTAGATGAGCGCCGGCCAGCGATTCAGCGCGTACTGAATCGCCTTGGTCGTGTCGGATTTTGCAGAGAGCGTGGCGAGCGTTGCTTCGAACCAGCGTTTCATGTCGTCGAGCAGCGGTACCGCTCGCGCCTGGCGCACACTGTGTCGCTCATCAGGTGGTTTGCCACGGATCTGCTCCTCGATCTTGTAGAGCGCGCCGATCCGGTGCAGCGCTTCCTCCGTTACCGCATTGGGACGGACGGCATGTAGATCATGGATCTTTCGGCGAGCGTGGGCCATGCAGGCAGCTTCCTGGATGGTGCCGCCGCGATACAACTCGGCATAGCCGGCAAACGCATCGGCCTGCAGCACGCCGGTGAAGTCTGCAAGATGCTGCTGGGGATGCTCGCCCCGTCGATCGGGCGTGTAGGCGAACCAGACTGCTGCCGGCTCGTCGGAAGCGCTCGGCCGATCATCGCGCACGTAGACCCACAGGCGTCCTGTCTTTGTGCGACCGTTGCCGGGCGCCAGCACTGGCAGCGGCGTGTCGTCCCCGTGAACCTTGCCGCCGGCTAACGTGTATTGGCGGACGGTGGCGACCAGCGGTGCAAGCAGCGCCGTGATGCTCCCCATCCAATACCCCATCGCACCCGGATCGATCTCGACGCCGTCGCGCGCGTACATGACTGCCTGGCGATGCAGCGGGATGTGGTACGCGAACTTCGACACGGCGATGTGCGCGAGCAGCGCCGGACCCGGGATGCCACGATCGATCGGTCGACTCGGTGCCGCGGCCTGCACGATGCGATCGCAGCATGCGCAGGCCAGCTTCGGACGGCGGTGGCGAATCACGCGGAAGTGCGCCCGGACGTATTCGAGCTGTTCCGCGACGTCTTCGCCCATCGGTTTGAGTTGCCCGCCGCAATCGGGGCAGTCATCATCGGCGGGCAGATGGATGCGCTCTTCGCGCTCAAGGTGATCGGGCAACGGCTTGCGGCCGACACCTTCGCGACTCGGCCGTTTCACTGCAGCAGCCGCGGCCATATCGGCCGAGCCTTCATCGGCCTGCAGGTCTTCCAGCCGCAATTCAAGCTGTTCGATCTGGCGATCCAGCTTCTCCGATTTTCGGCCGAACTGCATCCGGCGCAGCTTGGCAATCGTCAGCTTCAGATGCTCGATCTCAATCGCGCGCGACGAGAGCTGCTCGCGCAAGCTGGCGACCATCGCCTTCAGCGCTTCAATGTCGTCGGGGAGATCGGTGGGAGCAGCGGACATGCGGTGAGCTTACACGACGCCACCCACAAGCTCTCCACGCGTAATGAACGTTTACAATGCGCTTCGCGGGCGTACCGCATCGATCGGCTGCCGCCAATCGAAACCTTCGAGCAAGAGCGCGAGCTGAGCGGTCGTCAGCGCAACAACACCGACATCGGCGCGCGGCCACGCGAAACGTCCTTTCTCGAGGCGCTTCGAGAGCAGGCACAGGCCACCGTCGCACCACCACAAGCACTTCAGCAAGTCGCCGCGCTTACCCCGGAACACGAACACGTGCCCGCTGTAGGGATCCTTCTCCAGCACGGTTTGTACCTTCGCGGCCAACGAGTTGAAGCCGGAACGCATGTCCGTGACGCCCGCCGCGATCCAGATTCGCGTGTTCGGCGGGATCACTTCAGACAGTCTCGCAAATACTGTTCGGCGAACTCCTGCGACACACCGCGGATACGAATACGTCGTTTGCCGACCTCGATCTCGATTTCACAGCCTGACGGCATCGCCGGGCTCGCCGACACGTCCGGTGTTTGCGGCAGAGCGTGATGTGGGATGTCCTTCGCAGGCAGATCGACCACATCAACCGGTAGCAGCGCGATGTTTGGTACCGACGATGCAGGTCGCGTATCGAGTAAGCTTCTTCGCCACTGCGCGACCATATTGGCGTTCAAGCCGTGCGCACGCGCGACCTCGGCAATCGAGCGATTCGGATCGTTCGCTTCGGCAGCAACCGCTTCCCGAAACTCCTTCGTGTAGTTCCTCGATCCCGGTCGTCTTCCATGCACCACTGGCTTCATCAATCTGATTCCCATTACATCTGATGGGAATCAGATTGCCGGTGCCGTGCCCTCATGAACAGACGGTACGTGTCGAGCGCTTACAACAGGATCATCCCAGCCGCTTTCGAAAAGGAACCTGACGCTCGACCGCATGCCCTCATGGGCCCAGCTTCCGCTTTAACCTCTCACCCGCCGCCAGAGAGCGAGTATTCGTGCGGTGTGCGCGCGAGCGGCCGCGGCCAGCCGGCGGCGCGGGCCCTACCGCGGCTACCGCCGCGAACTCCTAGCATAGGCAATTCCATCGCGGAGATGTTTGCGATTAGGCCCATTGCTGACCTAACGCACCTAGAGCTTCCAGACGAAGTGTCCATTCGACTGCCAACCAAGCGCAATGAGCGTCGCTCGATCGGCGTCCGAGATCTCGCTGAACCGCTCCTCTTGGAGTTCAATGGATCCACGCGTGCGAGTGTTGCCATAGACGTTCGCCTGAGGCTCGTACTGTTGAAGGATCATGAGTCCCTCGATCAATGCTGAAATGCTCGCCATATTTTCCTACGCTGCAGCGCCCTGCAAGGCCACTGCGAAACCCACAGTTGTTAAGACAAGGCCCGTCGCCGCGATGGCGACCGGCAAAATGGAATGCGCGGGACTCGCGATCGCCAAACCAGATGCGAATCCGACGCCGAACACCGAGAACGTGAACCCGGCCAGTTGAAAGAGCGGCATCGCAACCTTTGCCTTCATTGTTTCCCTCATGTCCTAACTTCAATGTGCGACCACTGTCGCGATCCCAACCGCCACAAGGTTGATAGCAGCGCAGCCGGTTGCGTTTAGGAGCATATGGCGCCAGCCCTCCACGACCCGAATGCCGATCAGATTGCTCAATACGCCCCAAGCGAGCGAGGCGAGAAACACGGCCTTGGTGTAGGTGCCGGGGCGGTACCCGACAAGGCCGGCCACCAGAAGCACGGCCACGAGCAAGAAAGTGGCAACGGCCATCATGACCGTCACGTCCGTGACCGTCGGCCGGCGAAGTGTCACCCCAAGAATCTTCATGGTGCCGTCCCCCGAGTGATCTACTTTCGCACTCTGACTAGGCCAAGGGCCGCGTACCCAAAAAGTGCGATGTTGGCGGCAAGTCCCCCTGGCCCACTCAACCACCCAAGTTTGACAAGACCGGCGCTCGCGACAGCCGCCAGCATCACAATGCCGTACGACACCGGCGCGTTTCGCTCCATCGCGCGATCAAACCTTCGGAACAATTCCATATCTTGCGTGCGTCCTTTCCGTTGTCGTGATCACCAGGTTGGCGTGAATACCCCTGGCTTCAGAATGAGATTCATGAAATGGTGAGTGGTCAAGGACACGCGCCGCTTCTTCGGGCGTTTCAATACCTCGAACATGCCCGGCTCACGCTCTACCAGTAAGCCGCATTCGGGGGGCACCTCCGACGGGTCTACCATACCCGCTGGCAGGACATAGTAGATGACCTCCGCGACCCTCGCGTATCCGGCTCGCTTCTCCACCTGCGCCACGTCCGCGAGAAAGTCCGCGCGGCTAACCTTCACCTCGTCAACGCATGGATTGATACGCTGCTCGTCGTAGGTCGCAGCCATCGAGAACACGTCCGGTCGAATTGCCTGTCGTCCGCCCGCTTCGATATCAACCAACAGCTCGACGTTCTCCCACGTGATCCTCCCGCTATCGCGGCGCCACGCTGCGACTCTCCCTGCAAGATCGTGATGCGGTTTGCGACGCTCGATCTCTCGCGCCTTCTCTGCTGCGAGCTCGACCTCACCGGCGTGACTGATAGCGAAATAGACGCCGCCGTAGCGACGCTCGATTCGAACGATCAGCCCGGCCGCTGCAAGGTCGAGATCTATCGCATCGGCGTTTCCCGCGCTGCCGTGGCCGCGCCCCTGCCAGTAGAAACGCAGGCGCTTGTAGTGCTGGCGAGAAAGCGTCGTCATGCGGTAGATTTCCGCGGTCATATTCCGAGTTCAGTGCACAACGTATGCACGCACCGCGTCACCAGCAGCACGCTCGTACTGCCATGCTGAACCCGGACCGTCCTCGAGGCACTGCGCGATAACCTCGGCCAGGTGTGGCACTGCACTCCGTCCTGGCTCCCCGGCTTCGGCCGCTCTCAGCTCGAGGATCACGACCTCGGCCGATGGCTCGTAATCTTGCCAGCGGAACGCATTGCCGCGCGCGTCGCCAGGATGCTCCGGCTGCTCTCCACAGGCGGCGCAAATCGCCCTAGCGACGGCGGCGCGTATTTGTATCTGATGAAGTTCCATGGCGATTCCTTCCTTGGTACCGACCGGGGCGCCTGTCCCCGATCGACTAGATTCCTTGCTCTCGGAGGCCAGGACATCGGCAAAACCTCTGCTCTCTGTCACGATCGCCCATTTAATGGTGCTCGAGGCCTTGCCTCGGAACGACACGATTACGAGAAATTAGTCAGGCCTCGTTTCCGCGTACGCGCCAAGCGATGTCGCGCCGCTATCCCGTCCAGCGTTGATCCGCTCGACCAGCAAGCGATCATCGACTTCGTCCTGCGACTCGCGCCTTTCCATTGCTTCAACATCCAGCGAGATCTTGACGCCTTCGCGACATTGGCCGCAAGGAACGATCTCGCCAATGTGGTTGATGTCGGGAAAGAACACAGCGGCTCGGTGACCACAGGCGCAGGTGTAGGTGAACGGATAGGGCCGAGAAACATGCTTTAGGCTGCAATAGCCGTCGTCGTGAGCCTCCGCCCACCGCCGCCCGTTCTGATAGACACGCCCACGCTTGCGAACCGCAGACCAGACCTGCCGGATGACATCCTCGCCCTCCGCTCCGTCAGCTCGGTAGAGCATAAGGTGCGAGACGGTTTCGAACAGGATCTTGTGCTTCTGCGACTCGTCATCCGCTGTCAGAAAGTCCACCCACAGCTGGCAGATGTGATGCAGGCGATTAAAGCCTGGTAGGTCCTGCGGTCGATCGTTCGGATCGGTAACACGTCGGGTCATAAATGAACTTGTCCTACAACTTGAGGGCGCTTCCGTCCGCGAAATCAGTCCCGACATTGCGCCAAGACGGGGTCATCTGGCGAAACGCCGTTTGCAATGGCCATTGCGCGGTAATTCTCGTATAGCTGGTGGCCTCCGTCTTCCACATCATCAAAGCGATCGCCCTGGATCGACTTGATCCGCACGGAGAGGTTATGGTCTGCACCATGGAGCAGAAACCCGGCGCACATCGCGGGCTTCCGCACACCCGACTCGTGACATGCGAACGTCTCAGGAGTTATCGTTGAAAGTGGTGTACGCGGCGTAGGGAGGGAGCGTGAGGAGGCGGTGGCGATTGAGAGAAAATGTTGCTTTCCAAGGTAACACTTCCCCCAATCGAACTCCACCACCATGGCGAAACATACGCAGGAAACGCACAGCAGTCAAACGGAAGAAGCGGACATCAAGAGCGCGCCCGGCCTGGACGATCTGATCCAGCAAGGCGCGCGTCGAATCATCCAGCAGGCAATCGAGGCGGAACTGGCGGCGATGCTCGAGCAATATTCGAATGTGAAGACGATGGACGGCCGACGCGCGGTCGTGCGCAACGGCTATCTGCCCGAGCGCGAGATCGTCACAGCCGTAGGCCCGGTGCCCGTGAAGGTGCCGAAGGTGCGCGACCGCTCGGGCGCGGGCATCAAGTTCAATTCGTCGATCGTGCCACCCTACGTACGCAAGTCGCCGCGCGTGTCATCGTCGCTGCCGTGGCTGTACCTGCGTGGCGTGTCCACAGGCGACATGGGCGACGCGCTGTCCGAATTGCTTGGCGAACAGGCCAAGGGGCTGTCAGCGGGCGTTGTGAGCCGTCTGAAGGCCGCGTGGGCCGACGAGTATGAGCTGTGGAAAAAGCGTGACCTGTCGGCCGCGCGCTGGGTCTACTGGTGGGCAGACGGCATTCATACACAGGCTCGCACGGAGGATTCCGACGGTCAGTGCCTGCTGGTGATCATCGGCGTGAAACCGAACGGCGAGAAGGAGCGCGTCGCGCTCAGCGACGGCTATCGCGAGTCGAAGCAATCGTGGGTTGAACTGTTGCTGGACCTGAAGGCGCGCGGCCTGCAGGCGCCGCCGCTGCTCGCCGTGGGTGATGGCGCGATGGGGCTGTGGGCGGCGCTTGACGAGGTGTTTCCGCAGACACGGCATCAGCGATGCTGGTTCCATAAAATTGGAAACGTCCTCAATGCGATGCCCAAGTCGCAACACGGCAAGGCCAAAGCCGCGCTTGCTGAAATCTGGAATGCCGCAACGCGCGCCGACGCAATCGTCGCGTTCAACCAGTTCGTCGACACGTACGCAGCGAAATATCCGAAAGCCGTCGAGAAGCTCACGAAGGATCGTGATGCGCTGCTTGCGTTCTACGCCTTTCCAGCGGAGCACTGGCAACACGTACGGACCACGAATCCGATCGAGTCGACGTTCGCGACGGTGCGCCATCGCACGAGCCGCACGCGCAACTGTCTGTCGCGCGCGACCTTCCTCGGCATGGCGTTCAAGCTGATTGAAGCGGCTGAGAAGTCATGGAGAAAGATCCGTGGCGTAGACAAGATCGAGGAACTTCTGAAGGGCATTCCCTTCGAGGACGGAACCCCGGTGATTGAAAGCACACCGGTTCCTCAAGCGCTGGCCGCCTGATCATGCCGACCGACCCGCATACACCACTCTTGACGATTTCTCACGTCTCAGTCGCCATGTCGTAGGCCGTCTCGGCTGAATGACGGAAGGCGTCTGCAGGAAACTCGCCAGTCGCGTCGACACGCCACGGACATTTCGCACAGGGCCTCCGGCGATAACTCCCTTTCCCGCCCTGGACGGTGACGACCTGATGATCCGGACCGGCGGCGCGAGTACGTGTGATTTCGGGCGCTCTCCGCGACATCGTCACGACCTCACCGTTACTACAATCCGAGTGCGCGGCAGGCGTCAGCCCACGCCCACGACTCGCGCTGACCGTAGCCGACGACCTTGCGCGCGGTCGGCTTCAGCATGACCTTATAGCGAATCCGACCACTGGAGAACGTCCCAACTTCCCGGACCACTACCGCCTCGGGATGCTTCGCCAGCACCCTATCTTTGGCTCGCATCGAGCTTTCCTTTACCAGCGAGTTTTACACTTCGGGCACCCGCATGAGGCTTCCAAAAAGCCTAGCTTCGAGGTGTCGACCCAGTCCTTGCACGTCGCGCAGAATCGCTCATCCACCGTGCGCGAAGCTCCGGTTTCCAAGTGGCCGAGCGACTGTCCGGTTAAAGCATTCACCGCCTCCGACGTCGAGACAGTTTCCCTAACCCAGCGGCGATTACGCTTTTCCCCGTGCGGCAGTTGAGTGTCGGTGTCCGCCATCATCGTCCTCATCAATGAACGAAAACGAGAAGGACGCCGGCAAGCACCGAACATACGATCCCAGCAAGGCCAACAGTGATCCAAACGTAACTCATAGGTCTTCCTAGGTATGACTAGGCTTACGGAACACGACGATGTTGGAACCCGCCGTCACGTTGGCGAGAATCGCTGCGTCAACGCCGTAGATCCGCTCGAGCGCCGCTCGAATCGCCTGTTCAGACATGTCGGGTTGCTCGTTTGCCAAGTGGGGACGACGGCCTACCACACGCGCCATTCCAAATTCATTGACTTCAACAATGTCGCCTGGAAGCGCGCCGACCGAGGCGAGCGCTCTGACGATCGCATCGCTGAAAGGCGACCTTCCCATACCGGTTGCAGGTGTTGCTATGCCGTGTCCGAGCTTGAAAACGCCGCTCGGCTCCGGCCCGCGACCGAATCGCTTCACCCACTTCAATATCGACCGCAGGTTCATTTCGGTTTCCGTGTTCTCGTTGGAGAGCCCGCGAGCCACGTTCCGGCTCCGCAGCACTCACAGCGTCAGATCTATTCCGCCCCAAACTGCAGACATGCAATCGTGTTCGCAAGGACTGCGATCTCGAACGTATGAACTCCAGTTCAAAATGGGCTGATGTTATGTCCGCCCCGACGAGGGAATTTGGCGCCCGTCTGCAAGTTATCGGCAGACATCCGCCTGTCTGTAGAAATCATACCGGACCACTATGCGAATGCAACATCTATGTTGCATTTGATTTAAATGCAACCACGAGGCCACGATATGCGTCAGCCTCCTTCATGGGCACTGCGTGCCCGGCTCTTTCGTAGCGCCCGATCTGTTGGCGCGTCAACCGCCAGCGGTCCCCAAGCTGGGTCTGGGTCAATCCGGCCTTCTTACGCAGCGCCTGCGCGTCTTCGCCGTAGAGCACGTCAATATCCGTCATGATTCGCCGTCAAATGGAACGTACATATTCCATCATCTTACCGCCGTCAATCTAGGCATCGGCCGACGCCGCGTGTGCCTCCGGAGCCTCGATTCGAACTCAGGCACCGCACCGCTCGCGCGCAGAGCTGAAACTCGGGACTGGAAAGCACTCAAGGGGGCCCGGCGGGGCATGCTTCATTCGAAGCATGCCCCGAGGACCTCGTTTCGCTGTTAATCACTTACCTGCTGGAGTCGAAAGAGCTATCGCGCCTTTTACGTCCAGACCGCCGGTGATCCGGCGGCGCGAGTTCTACGGCACGGTGCCTCAGTCGAATACCCAGTCTCCCCGAGTGCCCTCGCGGCGACCTCTCGTTAGCAGAACGCTACATGCCTGCTTTTTGAGCTATCACGCCTCGTGTGGGAAACGGTCTTTCAGTGACTCATAGACCTCTTTGAGGGCATCCAACCCTCGTGTTGCAACCTGCTTATAGGCCGCGCGGTGATCCCCGGACAACATGAAATATTCACCACTGTCCCGATCAATCAACGCAGTTTCCGGTAGCTCACTATCGGACGCTACCTTGTACGAGACCATCCAGCCTGGCCCGGCGATCTGCATGTTGCCCGACCTGCCGGGTGCCCACTCCGGGACCTCAGAGAGGAAGCGGTCCAGTTGCCCAGCCAGTTCCAGATACGCTTCCGTCACCGAGCCAGCGTCCAGTTCCCGATTCCGGACCTTCGTGGCTACTTCGTAAAGAGCCACGGCGGATTGCAATGAGAGTTCGATTTTCGCCATTTCCCAGTTTCCCCGAGTCAAAGAGCAGTTGCGTTATCACTATCCGCCGGCCCGCCGGCGGCGCGTGATCTACGGAGCAGCTCCTCGATTGCATACCCCATCTCACGCGGAAGCGGAGTATGTGTACCGGGTGCTGCCGCCCCCGCCACCCGCACCCATCCCTCCTGATGGTTCGCACCAGGCACGAGATGGATAGTGCGGTCCGCTTCCTCATCTCCGAAGGCATCCATGCTGATACCGACCAGTGTGTCTGCAAACTCGGCGCCACACACATCACGGTCGAAGTCGATCAGCGCCAATGCCTTGGATGCCGCATCTTCTGGTGACGACGCACCCTCTACGTTGACGGGAATTCGAACCACCACGAAAGCGTGCACGTGGTAGCCCGTATCCGCCGCCGGCGAAGATCGAGAGGGCGCATGCGACTCGGCCGTATCGAGGTTCCGGCGCCCACAAACGTTTCGTTCAGAATTGCCTTTCATGAAGTCTCCCTTGTGCTCATCATCGAGCAGTTAAAAAGGAGAATGGACCTTTCCGGTCTCTGGTACCGGAAAGCTTTGGAAGAGAGTTGAGATGCCGCTATCCAGGGGCGAGAGTGCCGATTGAACGGCTAGGGGGAGAATATCATCAACTCGATGGGCGCGGTCGCGGCAATCCTGTGCCCGCACCAGGCTGGCAGCTACTGCCGCGGGAAGAACCTCTCGTTGTACCCCGCCTGGTATCCCTGCCACCACATTGCAGCCTTAAACGCGTACTGGGCTCGATCGTATGGGCACTCCGGATGGGCCTTGCTCAAGGCCACTTCCCGCCCTTCCGCAAACTCCGTGTCACCGCGATCGCAGTCGACGGATTGATGGTCAGCCAGAATGTCGAAGCGATCCGTGCTGTAGCGCTCGAGCACTCCCGCCCAGTAAATGATCGAGGGCAGATGCGCGTAGCCTGTTCGCACTGGGCAGTTGATCCGATCGACAAGCACGTTTCGAAGATAGTTGGCCAATGCCGCGGCTGGCCAGTCGTTGGTCAGCCGTGCAAGGTCGTTGCGACGCCTTGCGATGATCAGCGCGACAAGGTCCGGACGGTAGTCACTGAGGAAGCTAAGGACCTTGCCATCCGCCGCCGCGACGCGGGCGGCGTGTTGAGCTAGCTCCAGAAGCACTCCGACCGCCGACGATGGGTCCTTCTCATCGAGAGTACTCACCACCCCTCGCACCTCCCAGTCATGTTGAGAGGCAGCCCCAAGGCGCTCCAAAAGCCACTTCATGGCGGGGCGAGGACCTCGTCACGTGCCTTCTCACGCGCCTCCAGTTCTCGAATCCGATCGACGAGTTCATTTCGCGCCGCCCGATCGAGCCAACGCTCTCGCGCGCCAACGGCACCGTCGGCGCTTTCCTCGGAGCCAACGTCAAAGGTCGATTGCAGGTACTGGTCGCTGTCCTGTCGATTCATAGCTTGTATTTCCGTGTTGGTCGGTCGAGCAATGGTGATCGGACGGCCCACTTCGACCTTGAGGCTCAGTCAACGAGTTGAGTTGAGGGTGTAGTCGAGATTCTCGGCATGGACCAGGATCTAACCTCGGTGACCGCCACTCACGATGACGCGCGTCCGGCTTCGTAGATCGATCGTGGCGGCGCGGGCTTCGTGTTCAGAGCAACCGCCGCCGCGTTGCAGTCGGTAACCAAAACGCCCTTGTTGCAAGCAAGCCAGAGCACGCTATCGACCACGGGGATACTGTCCCCTGTCGCTCGAGCGAGCGAGTCACAGAGCGCCATGCATGCCTGAAACCGAACCCCCGACGGCACCACAGGCCGATCGGGGATTCCGCATAGTCGTGCGAGCCATAGATCTGGCTTGCATACCGCTGCCCCAAAATTCTTCGCGAGTTGGTACTTCGTAACCTCCCCGACGAAGGGGATCCCGCGGCACCATTCGAGCAACTGGACGACATCCCCCGTAGACAGAGTGTCCTGCAGCGTCATGAAGTCGGCCTCCCGCTCCCGCCAAGCGCGTTCGATCGCGGCAGCCTTCGCCCGGTAACCGAACGCCGTGACAACGGGCTCGCCGGCGCGAATCGCGCGGAACACCTTGGCCTCGATCGTCCTGGCCGCCTGAGCTGAGCGGCCCGCGCAGAGGATGATCCAGATGACCTCGCAAGCCATGTCCTCGGCGTTCATCGGAGGACGGGTGCCATTCAATGACCATTCGATCATCCGAGGAGCATCAGGGTCATTCGCAAGAAGCCACCCACGGGCGGCGCGGTACATGTCTGCCGGCACCCGGTCCTCCGGTCGTGGGAGCCTTAGATCAAGCATTGCGGTCCGGGCCGGTGATCTCGTCGTCACCATGACCGTGCATCACCCATCCTGCTGGTGACGCGCTTCTGATCGCGCCGCATCGCTAGCATTGCCGAACCAGCCAAGGAGCCAACGCACAGCATCAATGCCCCGTAGTAGACGGCCGACGCGCCCCAATTCGAAACCAACTCAACCACCGCAGCGATTTGTGAATTGCTCATGCCGGCGACGCCGCGAAGTGGTGCGAACAAGCGGTCAATCACCGTGCCGATTGCTTCGAGAGACGGCATCCCTCTCCCCTGTAACGCTTCTTGCAGCGCGTGGGCTGGGACGGCTTCGACCATTTGGAGCACCATTACAGGAATAAGCGATGCACCGGCTATCAACGAAAGGAACCGCTCCGCTCGTGAAGGAGAGATTGGCTTGTCGTCGACGGTATGACGGAAGAACGAGTTCATTGCTATCTCCTGGCGGGTAGTTGGCCCAAGTCACGAGGCGCGGGGCAGCGCACGATGTTGATCGGGTCGCCATCGCGCGATGGCGACCATGCTTAGTCGGTCACGCAACTCGCCGCCGACAGAAGGTAAGGTCGCGGGAGTCACGTCGCTTGTGCACTAAGAGGCTTTCCGGGCTTCGTTCCCAGCCGCCGGTCGCGTGCAGAGCTTGAAGAGCCGAGCCCACATAAAACTGAACGGCATAAAGGCGATTACGCAAACTCCGGCAACGAAGAGGACGTCGCGAACACCCTTGAGCTCCACCCGCCCCTCTGCATTCGCCTCCTTCAAGTCTTCTCGTACGCGCCCCACCGCGAGGTCGTACAGCGCAAAGCAACCGATCACACCCGTGACCAGCACCGCGATCAACCACTTCATGTAATCCTGCGTGGCGCGATTGAGCGCAGCCGCCGCGGGATCTGGCTTCCGGCGCGCAATCCAGCCGTCGCACTTCTTCTCCAGCTTAAGCCACTGTGCCGGTGTGATTTCCCTCTGATCCTTCAGACTCACCCACTTCTCATTGGCGTTGGCGAGCCGCGCGGCTGCGTCCTCGAGGCGGCCGGGAGCAACCTTGCGAGGGTCACCATCACAGACGAGCAACGTATCTCGAGCACTCTGCTCGGCTGACATCAAGGTGATCATCAAGTTGAGTTGCGCTGAAGATCGATTGGCTATGAAACCGCCCCACTCCAGCGGTAACAGGCCGGCCGCGACGACAGCGGCAAACACCGCCACGTTGAAGCGCAACGGGACCTTCTTCACCCACCGAAGAAATGCATACAGAAGCGGGTACGAGATGATGACGGCAAAGCCAGCGACGAGCAGGTGAGGAGTCAGCGAATCGTCATTGAGCATCAGATATTTTCCCAACAGAACCAACTGTCGCTATCGGATAGCGTTCCACCCGGCGTGCAAGATATGCGCGGCGGCACCTCCGCAAACGGCGACCGAGAGTCCCATGAAAAGCCAACCGAAGAACCGCTCGCCGTTCGCGACCATCACCTGCCCGAGCGTCACGCCCAAGTAACCCGTCGCTCCAGCCGCGCATACGACCGTCGCGCACACTACGAATGGGATCCACCGCGGCGGCTGTTCGTCGCTCATAGCCATATCCATTCCCCTCCGTATTCTCCGAAGAGCCATACATTCGAACACGAGTCCAGAAAGCGCCTAAACATAGCGCCTGGCGGTCCACCAGCGCGGGCCGCCGCTGCGAAAGGTCATCGTTTGCGGGGAGCACTTTCGATGGCGCGGAGATATCGGTATTCGAGTCCTCCGCACGGTGATCTGGACTAGGCCCTGGCCGCTCGCGCCGAGCGGCGTGCACGCTCACGTGCTCGATACCACCCCGCCATGTCGGGCTGAAATTGCGACACTTCGCCGTTGCTCTCTCGCGAAATCGTCATACTCCCCGTCGCCGCCACTTTGAGCTCCTGGCGCAGAAGATCGCCGAGAGCTTCGAGATAGACGTTACGCGCCCCGTACGTTTGCCCACCGAAGCCCATACGCAGCAGAAACGCCACCAAACAGATGTTGATAAGCATCCAGATCGCCACCGACACCCCGTGCTGTAGCTGCTGGAGTGACGAGCTCCGCACACTACTGAAGGTCTCGACGAGCGAATCCGGCGCGATCATGGCCCACCCGAGAATCAGCCAGAACGTGACAGCCGGAATCGTGGACACGAACAGGTCGAACATGCGAAGAGGCACGCCGAACAAGTTGACCGCTTGAGTAGCCATGTTCCGCCAGTTATCTGCAACCGTGTCCTGCAGCGCAGCGAGCCGATCGTCGGAGATCGTGCCGACGTGCACTTTGTTCATGTAGACGTCCCACACGACATTCTCGGCATCGCTTGCGGGACGGCTCGCCCGCTCCGCAAGTGATCCACGATAGCTGCGAAGCAAGCGAGTGCCGAGCAGAAAGAATGGCACGCTGAGCAGCGCACTGCCACCAGCGAGCAGGAGATTGCCGCGGTTGAACAGTAGATTCAGGGCGAAGATCGAGATCGCAACGACTATCGATGCGATGATGACCGTTTTCCGATTGTTGTCGAACATAGTCAGCTCCAGAGATTTTGCCGACCGCGCCCGGCGGCCGGCGACGGAGTTCGAAGGGGCTTAACTGCCTTGCGCCCTCCAGACTTCGGCAGGAAAGTGCGAATGGTCAGGGTTTGCGGGCAGCTCGATCGAGGATCTCTGCGTCGGCATTGGTGGCGCCCTTCACCCGCCAAGCAGGGCTCCAGCGGTGTTTCGCCGCCGCCTTCGGGTCGTTGATATCTGCGATGCACTCGCGGATCAGGTCCCCGAGGTTGTACATGAGCTCGCCCAACGACAGGCCCACCTGCTCTCGCTGCTTCTCGATCGGTGCGAGCTCCCCGTCAAACCAGAAGATCAGCGCTCCACTTGCCCATCCCCCGTCGCTATGAGACGAGAACGTCACGACCTCGGGCCCTTCATACTCGTCCGGATCCTCGGGCAATGCGCTGATCACCGCGCGATCGTCGCTTGAGCTGAGGTACTCCACCAGCTCACCAGGAAGCGTCTCGGAAAGGCGCGACAGCAGGTCGATGTTGTTGAACGTCTCGTTGACGTAGACGGTGGCTTCGAGACCGGCCGGCGTGTCTTCGTCCGCCTCGATCATCCGCAGCTCGAGCGCGCCCCATGGGAACTCGAGCAAGGGAACCGGCTTTCGAACTTCCGCTTAAATAGCCACCCGGTCGCCGGCGTCATCGGAATCGAGCTCGTCTTCCAGACGTTCAGCAATCACCTGATCCGGCAGGGGCGCGTGCGGGAGCGCACGCAGGTCACCTGCCTTCAGACATTCAAGCAACTGCCCTTCCGCTACTTCCATCTCTGCTTCAGTCATGAGTCGACTCCTTAGATCGTGTGAAGGTCGTGTGTATTCGTCAACGGTGCCGGCACCGGCGGCGCGAAGTCAGCCGACTTGCGGGTCTTTCCCGCTCGTGACGGCGGCGCGCACAGGCCACAGACGAAGTTGTGTTGAGGATCGTGTGCGTGCGCTACGAAATCGCCGCCGCAGCGAGTACATGAGGACGTGGTGAGCAACCCGGAATCGAAGAAGCGCACCAGCGTCCAGGCGCGGGTGAAGGTGAGAATCGCCTCACCGTCAGACAGTGAAACGTTCTCAAGGTAGAGCCGGTAGCTCTTCACGAGAGCCTGGATCGGGTCGCAGCCACCCTGTTGACGCATGAAGCGGTGGATGTTGTAGAACAGCGAGGAGTGAACGTTTGGCAGCCACGTCATGAACCAGTCTGCTGAGAACGGCAACATTCCCTTCGGAGGCGACACACCCTTCAGTTCCTTGTAGAGCTTGATGAGGCGGTCTCGCGACAATCGCGTCTCCGACTCAAGCAACTGCAGTCGCGCACCCAGCTCGATGAGCTCGATGGCGAGGACGATCTCGCGGATCTCACCCATAACGGTCTTTCGTCCCGGGCCGCCTGCCTTCGCGTCATTCTCGCGCCTCACCGGAACGCCTCCACCGGTTGGGCCGCGAGCAGGATCGCTGCATGCATCTGTGTCGGCGTGGCGCCGCGGCCCTTATCCGCGATGGCGGACAGAAATATCTGCTCGTCCATCCGAAATCGGCAGAGCGGATTGCTGACGGCCGCGAGCTTGACTGTCTGCGCGAGCGTCAGGCCCTCGATCAGTTCAGCGATCTCGGACGACACGCCGAGGCGGAACATCGCCATTGCTCGGTCTTCGCGCAGGAGGCGCTGGGCAAGGAGCAAGTACGAGAGGTTTAGCTCTCGGATTTCGGTGATCACGCCATCAGGATTCGCTTCGGTCATTGAGGCCTTCAGGGCGCCGCCCAGGGTGGAGTGGTGAAAGGTCAGGGTTTGCGGGGAGGCCGCGCTCGCTAGTTTTCTTTCTCGCTTCCATCCACAAGAGACGCTGTCACGTCGATGGAATGCGGAGCTACGTGTCCTCGTCGATCGACGGCCGGCGGCGCGGAGGATCGCGGTATCACGTTCTCCCATGAACTCCCCTTCTGGCCTGGCTCATTGCTACCAGTGCACGCGTTCAGGTGATTCGTTGCGTGGGGGCACCGCTTGTTGCCGCACGACTGACAAAGGATCATTCGCATGTCCTCGAACGTGTTCGGCCGGCAAGCCTCGCACCAGCAGTCCGGCAACGCGCCGCCAGCGACCGAGCCGAACGCATCGCTGGGGGCCGTCAGGCCATTGCCTTCCGCAGCCTCCATCGATGGATTTCTGCTCAGGAACCCCAGAGCGTCGGTGTGAGGTGCCCTCTTCGCGGCGTTCGATTCATCGACGCTATCCAGCACGGCGATCGCCCGCTCGATCAGTGCCCTGACTCGCAACGGCACGTCAATGCGGCCGAGGTCTCTGAGCTCTTGCGCAATGGTGCGCGGCGTATCCATGGGCATGCCTGCGGTTCCGTCAAAGTCCAGTGGTCCTGGCGTAGCCGCTCAAATGCAGCGCCGCGCCCAATTATTGGCCTTGCCCCGTCAGGTGGAGAGTGCAAATGCCGCCCGGGAAGCGGGGTCTTTCCGACAGCCATGTCCGGTGGACGACTTGCATTGAAATCCTGACCTGTAGCCTCGACGGATCAACGGCTTTGATAGAGGAAGGTATGGCGAAGGGGTTTCGAATCTCTGAGGCAGAGTACGAAGCGCTACGAAAGCGCAATGGCTCGCGTGGAGTGGCGGCCGATCAGCAGAGAAGCTCTCTGGTTCTTCCTGAGGCGCTCACGCTAGCCCCCCCGCCGAAGCCGGAGGATCGCATGCTCGCGCTCGGGAGGCTTCCTGATGGCGTGATGAACAAGACGGAAAGTGACTACGGTACCGTCCTCGAAATGGAGCGAAGGGCCGGTGCTATCACCTGGTTCGGGTTCGAGCCGATCAAGTTGCGGCTGGGTAAGAATGCCTTCTACACACCGGACTACGGCGCCCTACTGGCGTGCGGAGTGCTCGAACTCCGGGAGGTGAAGGGATACTGGAGAGAGGACGCACGCGTGAAGATCAAAGCTGCGGCTCACATCTATCCCTTCTTCCGCTTCGTGGCGGTCACCAAGATCCCTTTGCGGGCCGGCGGAGGCTGGCGGCGCGAGGAGTTCTAGGCACCGCGCCGTCTCAGCCGCATAAACCTCCGAGGGGGCCGTCTACGGATTCCCCTGCGGCGGAGCTCCGTCCGAGGGTCGATCGAACGACGCGAGGAACCCGTTGTTGCGAATCTCCTTTTCCTTGGACTTCCGCCACGCGTCAAACGCCTTCTTCCGCCGCTCCCTCTCCCCAACGATGAACTTGAGCGCCGGCTGCATAACCGCCGCAGCGTTCTCGGGTCCGACCGCCTGACAACACGCCTCGTCCCCGAGTTTCTTGAGAAGCCCATGGTGGGGACTATCAGCACGCTGGTTGATAGGGGACTGAAGAGGATTCAAGGCGCCATCATTGCCAGGCACAAGGGGGAACAGCACGCACCCTTCGGGTTTCCCGGACCACCTCTCCTCGCCTGCCTCCACTGCCACCTCCTCAAGGAAGCAGGTTCGGGTCTCGGTCAGGAACACACACCCGCCGATCGTATCGGCAGCGGGATCGTATCGAAGGACCGTGTGGAAGAAAGGTTGTCCGGAAGTCGAGACACGGCCGGAGGCCGGAAGGTCCCCCAGCATCTCACTCGTCACGGCATTTCGGAAGAATGCGAACCGCGTTGCGTTGCCGTGCTGGACCATCCCGCGCGTCGCAATGAACTTTTCGCCATCCATGCCGAAGAGCACGAAGATCTTTCCGAAGTGTTCCGCAAAACGCTGAAAGTGCTTGTTGGCAAACTGCATGATCGCTGTGACGTCGGTCGGCTCGAGCATCACTGTCCCATCGCAACAGGTGCCCCAGCAGCTCGGTGGACACTGAAACTCTGCTTCGCGGGCCGCTGCCGGCGCGATCGGTATCACACGCCTAAACCGACCTTTGTCGCTCGGTGTGGCTTCGAGACCGCTCTCGCGACTCTCTTCCTGCGGCTTGCGCAACGCTCCTAGGAACCGTTTCAATAACGTACCAGCGCCAGTGGGCTCATCCATCACGTACCTTTGTGGGAGTCGGTTGGTCTCCCGCATATAGTACTGCGCGAGGGTGCCGCCCCGCGCAGTACCGCCCGTCAGGATTGCGACTGCGAGACGCGACGGAGGCGATCGACGACGGATTCGCTGCCGGCATCCGCACCGCCCGCGGCGATTCGACGTGCTTCGTCGACGGCAGCCTGCTGATCCAGCGGCTTCTGTCCGATCGACGCGACCGTTTGCGCAGCGTCCGCCTCGATGCGCGTGCGCGCAGCAGCAGCTTGCAATGCGCCCAGCCCGGTCGACGCGCCGCCCGTGCCCGACTGCAACCGGTTGAGCTCTGCTTGCTGCTGCTGCATCGTTTCCGCCCGTTGGCGATCGGCCTGAGCCTGAGCAAGGTCAGCCATCGCCGCACGTGCCTTCACGTCGAACTCGCTCAGCTGCTTCTCGACCGTGTTCAGAATATCTTGCAGCGTCGCGACGAGCTGGGCGGACGCATCTGCGTCTGCCTGGCGGCGCGGGAGCGCCTGCTTGCGCTGCTCCAGATCGTTCGTGAACTGCGTCAGTGTCGCCTCGGAGACCTCGTTCTTCTCGAACTTGCCGATCAGGACTTCCGCGGCCTTGCTGTCACCCTCGATGCTTGTCGACAGGTCCTTCACCGCCTTCTGTGCCGTATCGTTCTTCTGGTTCGCCTCCGCGAGCTTGACCGCGACTTCGTGCAGCCTCGCCTGCAGGTTGTCACGATCGACCTGAGTGGCGGTCTCGGGATCGAACGCAGCGAGCTGCTGCGCGAGTTTGTCGCCCAACACACCAACGTGCTTTGCGATGAGGGTCGTGGCGAGTTTCCAACCGGACATTTTGCTCTCCTGCAATAGAAATTGAGCTTGTTTGGGATGCAACGGGAATGAGCTCCGCAGGGAGCGTCAGAGAATCTTCACACGCAGCGGATCGACTGCAATGCCGGCGAGATAGTCGACCCAGACGGCTCGTGCCGGCCGGCCGTCCATCGTTTCGACCTCCTCGAAATCGATCCAGAGGCGTTCGACCGGCCCGGGTTCGTCATTCAGGACCGATGGCAGGCGGCGAACGTACTGCATGAACGAGTGCGTCTTTTCCACGCCCTTCTCGCCGATGCTGTCGTCGAGACGACGCTCACGCGCTGTCCACGGGCGAAGGTAGTCGCCGCCAGGCGCGTCACGTTCGAAGCCGATGCTGTCCTGGCCGCCCAGGAGCGCGTCGATGCGCTCGGCGCTCGTCGACAAGTGCGCGATCTGCGAAATCTCTTCCCGGTCCATCTCGTACCGGTCTTGCCCGAGCCCGAATCCCTTTCCCAAGAAAGCGTCTTGCTCCTCAGTCGTGGTCGGATACTCGCGGAAGAGAAACTGGTAGTACGCCATCTCGCGGACGTCGTCCGGGCGGTTCTTACCCGTCATGATCTGGAGGAAGGCGCCCTGGCCATTCCGATCCGGACCCGTATCGACATACAGGCGGAAAATGGAAAGGTCCTCGTCCGCGTCGATCCGAAGCCGGCTGACCGCGACGATCGGAAATTGTGCGGCCTTCGGCACCGCGAGGAGAGTGTCGTCCAGCAGCGCGAACTGGGCGATTGGCATCTCGATCAGGCCGCCGATACGGGCGCCATATGGCAACCCGGTATCGACGCGCTCTGGCGATGTGGTGTGGGCACGCATGTAGTCGTCGATGCGCTTTTGGCCGATGCGCCGGGCCGTTTCGAAGAGGCTCATGAGCTTGCTCACAGACGATAGTTCGTGCTGGAAGTAAAACGCGACTGCCGGGCCTTCCATGCGGTACGCAAGCGCATGACCAGCATGATGACGGCGGCAAGCACGCCGAGTGCCAATACCGTCACCATCACGCGATCCAACCAGGTCATGGGCTCCTGCGCGGCTTTGGCCGAGGACGCTTGAGCAGGATCGTTCGCGGCGAGAGCCAATGGATCCGCATCCGCAGAGTTGTCACGGCTCGCAATCGCGGATGACGCAGTGCCTGCGACCGCAACCTGCGGAGCCGGTTGTTGGACGACGACCGTATCATGTCGGGAGCCTGCACTACCGAGCATGTAGCCGAGCAGGAGTCCGTCGTTCCCGCCGGAGTTGTGGACCACCACGGTTTGCGGCGATGACGTGCTATTGCTCGAAGGGACGTTCGCCGGGGCCGGCGGCGCGCTCTTCGTCGCACCCTGCGACACCGTACTGCCGTTGCTGATGCTCGAAGGAGTCGTTACATTGGCGCTACCGTGCGCTGCCTGGTTGGCGCTCAGCGTGGCGGCCGCATCGTGCCCAGACTGAGCCGCATACAGCGCCCCGCCGAGCGCCGTCGCCGCTATCACCTTGCTCGTGCCCGAGCTAGTGAATCCCGAGGTCTTAGGCGGGGTAGCCTGACTGGGCGTCGACGGTTGGGAAGAGGCACTGTACGAGGAGCCGCTGTAATTCGGGGCGGTGTACGAGGAGCGCTCCGAGGTCGAGCTCGACGACGATCCGCTGTTGCTCGGAGAGCTGTAGCTGGGGGAGCTGTACGTCGATTTGCTCGAGGTGGAGTTGTACGACGAGCCGCCATAACTCGGCGAGCTGGATGACGACCGGTTCGAGCTCGAGCTATACGACGAACTTCCGTAACTCGGCGAGCTGTACGACGAGCGGCTCGAACTCGAGCTGGAGCTGTAACTCGAGCTGTAAGACGACCGACTGGAACCCGAGCTATAGGAGGACCTGCTGGAACTGGAGCTGAAGCCAGAGCCCTTCGCAAAAGCCGTCGGCGATACTGCGCCGCCCGCGAGAACGAGTGCCGTCATTGCGACGATCACCCGGGACCCGAGACCTCTCGTGCCCTGTCTGCGCGGAGAGCCACTCGCGCTCCCACGAGCAAGCGCTCGAGTGGACGGTTGAACGGAGAAAGCCTGATCCGGAAAATCAGACGGGAGCATGGGCGGTGACCTCGTATGGCGAGATGAAGGGACACTAGACCAAGCCTGCCTAGTGATTCACGAAAAGTGACTTTTCGACCTTCGATACCGTACCCTCTGCCCCCTTCTGCCCCCTGCGAAATGCCGAGTTTATTCGACCCGCTTTCCCGCGCCGCAAGTTGCGCGGTGAAGCGCCGGCATGGGGCGGCGCGTGTCCCATTCGATGACCTGCACCCCGCGTGACTTGTAGCTCTTGATCTTCGCTGCCTTGCGCGCCTCGTATTCGGGATTGCCCATCATCCCCCATACCTCGACGACACATTCGCCTTCCTGGTCCTGGATGCGGAAGTCCGGAAACTCCGCTGCACCATCGTACCGGAGGGGCTTCGTGAACATTCTGCCCGCGTCGACCAAGGCGTCGGCCATTTGCATCTCGTAAGATGAGTCCGCTGGTATGTAGTGGCGGCTGGTCAACATCAGAGACAGATCAACGCCCCTAAGCGTGCCGCTGCGGGAAACCTCAACGACCATGATCACGATGACATGTGCCGATGGGTTGTCCCGTTGTGCGGCTGCTGGCGGCGCGGATCGCTCGGCTCGCTCCACGACAGCCTTATCGACAAAGAACGGGTGCATGTGGTGCTTCAACTTGACCTTGAAGCTGTACTTCGAGAGCTCCATCGATTTCAGCTCGCCGATGACGATTCCGCGGAAACGAAAATCCCCGGGCGCCTCCAAACGTGCGCGAAACCTCGCCCAACCACGTTCAATGCCGACGCGCTCCGATTCACGCCAGGCTGGCACACAGTACATTACGTCCTCGACTGACTCGCCATTCACGTTGCCGTCAAGATTGATGAGCTCTCGACGGCAGCGCCACCAGTCCCTGGTCCAGCGCGGTCGCCACTCGTTCAGGCCTGCCCGCTCCCACAGTGAATGCAAAAGACCGAGCATGCCGACTTTCGCTCGCGTCTGCCCGCCACCCTTTGGATCCTCGCTGCGCTCCACCGGACCATTCCGAGCCTCGACGCGGACCTTCAGCGGAATGTCTGCTGAGATATCGACAGTGCCGTCGGGCTTCTCGATGATCGCGCCCTTCGCGTATCCTTTGCGTCCGCTCTCCGCCTCTGCCCGTGTCCGAAATGTGCATCGCCGGTGATGCGAGAGCGCATCGCCCGGCCAGACCGCCAAGTGATAGAGTCCTTCGCGGAGTCGAATCTGCAGTCGTCGGCCACCGCTGACGCACATGCACCGCGCGTGCCCCTGCGTTGCCTTGGCTAGCTCGAACATCCGCCGATAGCGTGTTGGTTCGCTGAGAAAGTCTTCGAGCAGAATGGACTGCCCGGCAAGATCAATTCGTTGATCGATTCGTTCGTTGTGCGCGACGTGTTCCATCCGTCCCCCGAAGGCAAGCGTCCAAGGGAGGAATCACTCTCAAGCGCCTGCGTTGGCCTAGATCTTTTGCTGGTGGAAGAGACGGATTTGGACTTGAAGAATCCCCGCCTCAACCTCGGATATCTTAAGTCGCGACGCGATCTCACTCGCCTGAATGTCGGGGTTCTCGCGGTACATTTCTTCGACTTGGAACAGATAGTCGGACGTCAGGTCGCCGTCCAACGCAGCCAGTGAAGCGTTTGCTGGGAATTGTCTATTCAGCCACGTCGTGAACCTCAGAGCCTCGGGGGTACCCTTCAATCTCATGATCGCGCGCACCGCTTCAATCGTGATCATGGTCACAGAGGGTCCGCCCGGCAGCTCATTTTGCCAAACGTCCGCCTTGACACCAGCTGCATTGATCAGATCGTCAAGCTCCGGACCTTCCACCATCCCGACGATCTCCGCGACGTCTGCAAGCCGCAGAGCGACGAAGAGCTCATCCATTGATGTAGAGGTAAGCACTTCTGTTCCGGCGTACTTGGGCCTTCGAACGGGCATAGTCGGATAAATCTGGTGAAATTGATAAGCAACAGTACGTCGCGGGAGTCAAACTATACTAAAACTTTTTCATTCTTTCACCTGTGTTGACAATATTAAAAAATGCAAAGTGCACTGGGGATAGGCGTCCCCAAGATCTCGACGAGCATTTGATGAGATCTTAGGGATCGCTTTCAACTTTCTTTGTTCGATTCTGGTGTCCGCGGTTTGAAAATCACGACGCTGTCTTTAAGGGGCAGGTCCATTTGACGTACATCAAGCAAAACCTCCGTCCTGCGACGCTTCGCGTTCTCTTGGGATTTACCCCTAGCCGCTACATTTTGCGGTACCGGTCCCACGCCACGAAGAACAGGTCGCGACTTCGCAGATCGCGCCAAGCGCTGCTCGTCGCCGACCTTCTTTGGCGCCCGACGGAAGCCTTCGAAATGGCCGTAGTACGAGTTCGTCACATTCACCCGGCTATGGCCGAGCATTTCGCTAACTTGGCCCAAAGCCTGGTGAAGATCCTCCGCGGGTAGTTGATCGGCCGCCCCCCCGAGCGTTGCCGGCACAAACGGCGCTACGGGGTTCGTCATGGCAGCGTTCTCAGAGAATTCCGCGCGAAGACCGTGGCCGCTTACGCCGGCGACACTCTTCGTAATGCCGATCTCTTCCATCCGACGCTCATATTCCTTGAGGTTGTAGGCAAGCGTCGCCGGTTTGCCGCGGCGCGTTGTTTTCCATCCCATCGAATCGCCCTTGGGCATCCGCGACTTGACGTAATCCAGTACCTCCCGCTGATACTGGTTGGTGATGCGCACGTTCCGCGCCCGGCCACCCTTCGGCCCAGCATTCGGGTACACAGCCAAGTAGTCACCGTGGTCGCACTTCCACGGTTTGAGCATCAACACTTCCTTGCGGCGGAGTCCGAACGCGACGGCAAGCCGAATCATCAGCCCGAACCGCTCATTCAGTGCATCGGCCAAGGCGATCTTCTCGTCAATGTTGATCCCGTTCTGAGACCACGATTTCGACGTAACCGCCGTGGTCGCTCGCTGCAGGCCCACTCTCGGTACGTCCGGTAGGTAGTCCGGAAGCGCCCGAACCATCCCCTTTTTGCCGATCCAGGCCGCGAATTTGCGCAGCACCGAGAGCTCGTTCTGCATCGTCGCCACGGCGCGGCCACGCCGATACCACTCGCCGACGAGTACTTCAACGTGCTTCTCGCCAAGATTGCGCGGATTCTGGAGCTTGAACCCCAGCCCCGTGAGGGTGCCGAATGCAGCAAATAGCACCGACGCTGTCAGTTCACGAGTGCGATGCGAGGCGACCTCACCATTCACCCGCACGCCCGCATGGCGGTCCAAAATCCCCTGCAGTTCACGCCGCCACCCGCTCGGCGCGTCCCCTCGCCTTCCGGACGGAGCCGGCACCGCATTCTGCCCTTCCAGTGCGTTCATCCCTACCTCCAACAGTCGCACTTCACACAATGGTCACGCCTCGCCGCGTGCCTTGCGCATTATGAAATGCGCGCCCGTTTTTACCGGGATACCACACCAGCCATAGTTTTGAGGGGCATGAGCGAGCCCGTCTTAAAAATGTGCGTTTATGTCGCCGGCTCCCACTACAACTCTTACTGCACAGCGACACCCCGACGCTCGCGCTAATCGGGTCTCCCTCCCTTACGAGATGGAACTGGCCTTTCAAGCAGGGACCATACTGCACCGGTTCGTCTTGCGACGATGTAGGCCCGGTACGAGCCTCGACTGTTCAACTCCCACATGCCGTACAGCATGCAGGCTGAGCCCTCTATCGGCCGGTCTTGCGACCCGACGCGATAGCCCGCTCACCAATCCATCCGGCGAGCAGCAAAAGCCTCTTCTACCGCAGGTCGTGCGACCTTTCGGACTTTTCCATTGTCTTCGTTGTGATCCCCGGTACCGGACGCTCATCCGCACGAGGAAAGGGTTTCGCCCTTCCTCTGTATCCGATTGTCGTCCGATCTGCCGGGGGAGAAAAAAAACGCGCTTGCGCGCGTCTTCGTATTTCAAGGCGACAGCCCTGAGGCTGATCCACCTGAAAGACTGGCCAGCGGTAGTGCTACCGACTGACTCTGGAAAGAGCGAATCCAGCGAGGGGTTCGCATGCCGCCAACGCGGCGCAGGAAACTACCGAATGGGGCACGATTGCCCCTATGGCCGAAGTAAATCACAGCGACAGCCTTACTGCAAGCGGCTTCGCCGCACATTTCAGCCAGTTGAAGCGCCCTTGCCCCGACTGAACCTAACCATGCCCGTCAACCGCCTGCCAGCCTCGCCCGGGCTCCTGTTTCTCCCTGTTGGCCCGCATTGCTCGTCGGTTCGACTCGATACTCCACGTTGCTCTGCAAACCTGCGCTGTAAATCTCTGGCGCTCCTCGAGCGCCTCCGCAACTTTCGACGTTACTCTACAGTTCTCTCCTACTAGGTCGACGTCGTTCCACACGGGTCCGCAGCGCGCTCTACGACAGTGATCAAATACTCCTCGTTAGTCCGGCTTATTCGCGACGGCGATTTAATGAATGCCATCTTCCCGTGGCAATCATTCGATTCACTAAAGAGGTCCGTGTAAATATCTCCGCGTCTGTAACAGCAAAGCCAGCGAAATCCCCGTGACCTCGTTACACGATTTTTTGGAAAAAAAACGACGCGCGAGAACCCGCGGGAAACTCGCCGGCCTCGTTGAGACGATGCTGGAACTCAAGGACCTCGGCGCCAGCTACTCCGAAATAGCGGAGTACATTCTTCTCGCGCATCAGACCAAAGTGTCTCGGAGTGGCGTCGAGAAGCATCTAAAGAGTCACGCTCGCAAGCAAGCCAAGAAGCCGGCGTCAGCACCTCGCACCGCGCCGCCTAGCGAAGCCCGCGTCCAAGCGGACACACCGACCGCTGTTACCGAACTGCGTCGCCCCACCGAGAATGCCAATCGGTCAAGCGAGACATTCACTCGGCCCGACCCCGTCGAGAGCGACAGTATTCAGACTGCTGCCACCTCTTCCCCTGAGAGCTTTGAGACGAGCTACAGGCTCGGATCCCCTGAGCACCAAGAAAAGCTCGCCGCATACAGGCGGCAAAAGACAAACCCCAACACCTAATCGAACCGGAGAAAAGGACCCATATGCCGTTGAAGATTCTTGTGATCCATTCCACCAGCCTCGTCGGGAAAAGCACTACCGTCGCATCGCTGCTACACCCCCGACTCAAGCAGCCGCGGGTGTTCTCCGTCGAAAAGCAAAACCAGGATGCGAGCCGCTATGGCATTGAGGTCGTCCGATATCGTGGCGGTGACCTGAAGAAGCTGATCGACGACATCATCATCGAGCGCAGAAACTTGATCGTTGATGTCGGAGCCTCGCAGTACTCCGACGTGATGAAGGAATACAGTCGTGTACGCGGCGCGATCAATGACTTCGATGTCGCAATCGTTCCGACCACCCCGGATGGCCGCGTCCAGGAGGAAACTCTCGGCACTATCGAGCTTCTCCTCAAGGCCGGACTGCAACCGGAAAAACTGCGCGTCTTGTTCAACCGGGCGACGATCGATGCCGACGAGGACCTGGATGTTCAATTCGAGCCGGTGATCGCTTTCCTCACTCAAACCCCTGGGCTCGCCTACTACAGCGACCTTGTCGTGTACGAGAACCAGATCCACGCGGACCTCCGCGCCGAAGGACTGTCGTTCGACCAAGTGGCAAACGACAAGACCGACCACAAGAAAGTGGTCGACGAGGCACTCCGAAAATCGCCCGACTCACCGGATACCATGGCGAAAATCCGACGGCTTGGCATTCAGCGCGCGGTCGTGAGCGCGAAGATGGAACTCGACACTGCATTCGCGGCACTACGGCTGCCCAAAATCCAAGTTGAATCCAATCCGACGGTCCAGCCGGCCGAGGAGAAGTAAAGGTGCTGCGGGGTCCCCGAGGCGCAGTGGAAGCGCTATATGCCCTCCAGGCAGAAGAGGCGACTGCGCTCCGGGGCGAAATCCGCAGCGTCGTTGCTGTACTCGAAGCACACAACAAGCGACAAGACGAACTCCTACTGCTACGGCAAACCGCAGATCACCAAATTCTTGCCACTGTTGAGGACCTCATCAAGATCACCGGTGCACTTAAGGCAGTCGCGCTCAGTGCCGACTCAATGCCTGAGCGCGTGCAGTCGGTCCTAAACAGCGCGGACATCACGGCAATTCACAAGAAGTTGGCCGATGCACTGACCGTAGACATTTGGGCAAAGCTCGACGCGAGCTCTGACGCTGATTCGAAGCGAATCGAAGAGACATTTATGCGTCTGGAAAGAAGGGTAAACGCCGCGGTTGCAAACATCCGAGACGCAAGTCTAGGGAAGCCAAGCGTTCCAACAGTTGCACCGCGCGGGTCTCTCTTCGAGCGCATGATGAGTCGCGCGCGCCGCGCCTACATCCATATGCTGCGTGCAAGTGCCGACGTCCACAAACTCGCGGCCACCTTCGCATTCGCAAGTGTTGGCCTAGCCGCTCTCGCCACGTTGATTCGCCAACTTGCGCTGATCGCGGCCGGCAATTAGAACTGCCACTCCATATCCTAGAAGCGCGTCAGACCGTGACATTGATAGCCGCGTAGACATCTGTTTGCGCGGCTTTTTCTCATTCACAGCTTCCCAATTTCAATCGCGCACCTCAACACCGATGAATGAAGCGACTCGCCGGCGAACCCAATGCTGGCGATGAATGCGCGGGGCGCAAAGTTTTTTTTCAGCTAGGGGGTGAAACTTCGACCGACATTGCCGTATTTCCTCTACATCGACGGCAACAATTGCCGCTCCATGTGTAGAGAGCACATCTGATGAACCATAAGCCATACCGTCTGGACGAAGACCATCGCCGCGGACGCCCACGTTGGGCAACAACGCCGCCCGCCCACCACCGCAGCGCTTTGCCGCCCTGCGATGCGGCTGGAACCATTGCGCTCGCTCGACGCGCCCGCTAATCATCTCGCTTTCAAGCGCGAACGCCCTCGTACAACCTCCGGAGCTCTTTCAATGTCCTCATTGGCCGCCCACTCAATCGCCGATACGATCCCGACGATGCCCGCAGGCCTCGCACATGACCACCAGCAAGAACTTGCCGCTCTCGCGGTTAGCCTTCGTGGTCACTTCACGAGCCTCGAACAGACGGCGGTTCAAATCGCCCTGATCACTTTTCGTTTGAACGAGATCATCGGGGACCCAGCCCAGGCTCAAGCGTACTTTTGCCAAGTCACCGGCAAATCCGCGAGCACCTATCGCACGTACCGTGTAATCGGTCGGACTGTCGCGAAGCACTTCACTCATCCCGAGGGATACATTCCCCACCACATTGCTCGCCTACCGCTCGACGCGTTTCATCTTCTCGACGAGAACACCGACCCTCGCGTCGTCGAAGCGATCGACGAACAGGCACAAAATGGCCCTCTGACCGCTGGCCAGGTAAAGAAACTCGTCGATACTGCGACCGCAGCGATTCGGGGCGATCTGGAAGAAGCCAACGCGCGAATTGTCGAACTCTCCGCCACGACTGCAGAGGCTCAAGCGCACGCAAAGGACGCAGAGAATGAACGGACAAAAGCGGAATCCAAGCACGACAACGTAGTCGTCCAACTACGAGCTCAAGAAGAGATGAACAGAGAGCTTCAGGCGGATCGCAGTGCTGTCCTGAACGACCTCCGCGAAGCGCAAGAAGAAGTCGATCGACTCCGCAAAGCTACCACGCAAGTTCAATATGTCGACAAATTCGTTGAGGTGCTCCCAAAGGATGTAGAGAGCCTTGAACAAGTTCACGCGCAGCTGGCAACCGCTACGGCCCGCGCCGAGACACTGAAGCGTGAGCTCGAGGACCTCGATGCGAAACTCGGGGAAACACGAGAGGCATCAAACAACCTCGATGAACTTGACCAAAGTGTCAACGGCCTGCTCTCGCTCTTCCCGTCGGCAATGATCACTCGGATGCGGGATTCCAATCCTGCAGTGCGTGCAAAGATCGACAGCATCGCCGACCAACTTCGTGCATTTGCAGACGCCTTGACGCTTCAAGCTGCTGCATAACCTACGTCACGCCGTCTCCAGGAGAAATTGATGAGTCATGCAAACGGACCGGAGCTGTTCCTTCCCGCTCTCACAAAAGTCGCAATGGCCGATGCAAACGCAAAGATCCTCGAATGTTATCGAAGCCTTAGGGGACATGCCGATCCGGCTGCTGCTCTCACCTTTGGTCTTACCGAAGAGCAATACGAGATCGCCCGAAACCTTTCTCATGCCGACATTCGTGCTGTCGCGAACGCCGGCCTCCCGCTTTGGAAGTCACGGTTCGACCTCAAGCTGGTTGATGGGAAGCTCGAGCTCGACCGCGACCACGTGATCACGTCCCTGTTGATGAACATCTGACAATCCCTATCCCCCGAGGCCCTGAAAATGCTGACTGTCGGAAGTCAACCTACGCTAAACGAACGCATCGCTCGTGTCCTGATTCAGTCGGGCACCCGACGCCCGGTCGTCAAGAGCATGAGTCGAGTGCCGGACCCGAAGATCGACCAGATGTACACCCAAGAGATCGGACGGAACTCGACATCAGGACAACTGCCTTCAAGCCTCGAGTGGTTCACAAAGACCCACCGGATCCAGATGCATGCGGCGTTTCTCTTGCTCGCTTACCGGAGGATTCACAAGTCCCTTCGAAGCGGGACATACGAAGGTATGATGCCGGATAGCATCCCTCGAATTGCGTTTACCCGCACATTGACGTGGTATCACGAAATATGTGGTGGTCAGGACAACGCCATCATCAGCTCCCAACGCCTCTATACGCTTATTCGCACCTTCGCGGACGCCCAGTCGATCAACCAGCGAGGAAACGAAGCTGCAGAGATCAAACTCCACCACTGTGCGACCTGCAAACTCCCCTTGATCGTTCCAAGGCACTACACGGAGTACCACTGCGCCGAGCACAAGCCTAAAGGCCGTCGGAGTACGAAGGGTTAGCGTGCACCACGGCTTCGCTGTCTTTCGAAAGCCGAGTCCTCCCGTCAGACTTCTGAAGCGCCGCGTTAGCCCCAAGGCGCTACCATCCACGTCAAACAATCACGCACGTGGAGAACCGCGTTGTTTATTGCGTTGGAACAAGCAGCTCACCCGACACCTCCGCACCAGGAGGGGGCGAATCCGCCCGAAGAGACACTCGACATCACTCAACTCCGCGACCGCGGCTGGACACGTCAGATGGTCACCCGCTTCCTTGGAGTTGCTGATGCCCGGCGGCCTGCAACTCCTGGTGCCGGCGGGCGGCCAGCTGAGCTCTATAGGATCAGCCGTGTTCGGAATGCCGAGCGCATGGTCGCTTTCTCTGAGGCCCGCCGCACAGCGGTCGAGCGGTCGGCCCTCGCCCGTCGTTCCCAGCAAGACAGGCGGGAGTCCGTACTTCGCTTTGCCACTGCAATCGAGCTCGTGCTGCCAGACCAGAGTTTCGATACTGTGATGCGGAGAGCCCGAGACGCGCACGCTCCCGAGAATGTCGGGGGAGACCTTGACGATGGTAGGCGCGCAGTGCAATTGCTCCTTGCATCACTGGAGGATTCCACTAATCGCCTTGACGTCTTCCAAGGCCAACCGGGAATTCGGGACGCACGTTGCCTCCTCCTCGACCGCAAGCTCTCCCTCATTTCCTCGCGGTATCCCGCCTTGTCAGATTGGTGCGAACGCGTGAAATCCAAACAGGTCCGTGACGATGGAAAAGCCGAACCCCAGTAATCTCTCGCGGCGGGCACGAGCAATAGCGCGGCGCTTTACGGGTGAGTTCAATCGCGCTCTGCCGAACTGGGAGTGGAGGATAGACGGTGTTGCTCTCGCAGTCGTACTCGTTGTGCTAGTCCTCGATAGAACATCCGTCAAGAATACGGTAGGCGGGCCATGGATGAACGTCGTTGCGTTGTACAGCGTAGGCGCTCTACTTCACCGGAACACCCCGCGTCGTCGGAACGGGAGCGCGCCCCGGCCTGGCCTTCTCCGACGACTGATCAATTTGGGGCGCCGCTGAAGTCCCTATGCGTGAGATCCGCGAGGCGATTTGCCTTCTGAAGCTACGACCTTATCCTTGATCTACGTGCGCGGGAAGCGTGTTCAATCCCGCGATCTTCTTCAAGGAGTGAGCGATGAGAAATATCGAAGAACGCGAGAGCCTTCCGACGTACCACGAAGTCGTCAACGCTCCGCGGCAAAGCAAAATCTGGGCGCCGTTCGAACAAGACGGCCGCCGCTCGAAAGGCGAGGTCGTGGTTGCTAACGCCGCCGTCGTGGTCGCTTTCGCGGTTATGGTCGGAATGGTCCTCGGCATCTACGCGGGCGCTCTCTGGGCGACCGACAGCGTCCGGGACGCCTTCATTGAAGTGATGCCAGGATCGGTGAACTACGCAGACCTTATCAGTCTTGCTCTCAAGGGCTTTGAAACCATGTTGGGTGCGTGGACATTGAAAATGCTCTGGAACTGCGTACCGTACGTGATCAGCAAGCTCCGTCAAGGTGCAGATCAGGTGCTCTAAGATCCGTCTACGGCCCCGCTCCATACGGGGCCGTTACTATTGAGGATACTCGGCAATCGTTGCCATAGCATACTGGGCAGCGCGCCCAGTATGCCCCGGTGCTAATGGCGTAGCACTTGGAGCCGAAGCCGACACGAAGGGTACTGTGCACTGCTCGTGACGAGCCCACACTCTTTTACCCGACGCTGCTGTATCACTTGAATCCCTCGAGACCACAATATCTCTCATCGGCGGCCTTTCGACCCGCGGGGGACAACGCGTCCCCCGGCTTATATCGGGTCTCATAGGGATCAGCAGACATTCTATTTCTGATCCCCGTTGCCTTGCGTCAGCAGTCTGTTGACCATCGCCTTAATCTTTGCCGCATACCGGTCGCGATAGACAGGCGTCGACGAGTTGTAAGTGCCGACCGCCTCCCAGGTATTTCCATAGCGGTCAATCGATCGTCGCAAAATCCAGGCGCCTAAATAGACGCTCTTGCATCCGTTGTACAGGTCAGCCTTCCCGATACCGTAGCGCGCCAGTGACGGAAGATGAATCGAGTTGATCTGCATCATTCCATAGTCAACCGAACCGTTGCTGTTCCTGTTCGTCGCGTCGGTCTTGCCGCCACTTTCCACAATGGCTATCGCCCTGAGAATGACTGGGTTGACGTGGTGGAAGCTTGCTGCGTCGTCGAAGCAGTCCGCGAGGGCCGCGCGAGGTTGCACGACAAGGAAGGTGGCAGTCAGCCAAACACTCAAGAAGCGAATCCACATTTTCGTTGCCGGCGCCGATCAGCAGCCAAATTTGAGGACTTTCATTCTCGAGGTGTACGGCGAAACTTGCCGCCCGAATGTTTGTCCACGACGTACGCCAATCACTCGGCCTCAACTTTCATCTACTGACAACGTATCGGCTACCTGGAGATTGCCGGTCAACGTCGATTTGCATCACAAGACCTGACACTTAGACTGGATTTGTCCACGGTCGGACTTCACCAAATCATCAATCGACGGAAAACATGACATCCAAATTCAAACGCTCGGTAGTCCTCATTGCCTTCGCGGCGGGTATTGCATCGACCGCCCAAGCCCAATCGCGCAACGAAATCTATGGATCTGCTGGAACCGAAGGCCTTGGCATCGGCTACGGTTACGGGATCAACAAGAACTTCGGCGCGCGCGTCGAAGTCAATGGATTCAGCTACTCGCGGGGATTCAATGCTGGAGACCTGCACTACAACGCCAACATTCGGCTGGTTCACGCGTCGCTGCTCGGAGACTTCTTCCCGGCGCCGTCGATTGTTCCGATCCGCCTGACCGCTGGCGTCTTGATCGGCGGCGATCAACTCAGCGGTGATGCGACCAGCTCGCAAGGTACCTACAGCATCAATGGTGTCACGGTGCCCACCGACGGCGAGACCATCCACGCGAAGTTGAAGTTCCCGACCGTGCGTCCGTATGTTGGAATCGGATTTGGCCACAATCCGAACGGCAAGGCGGGCCTCTCGATGGCGTTCGACGCCGGCGTCGCGATCGGCAAGCCGAGTGTGTCATTCGATGTTCCCGCAAGTATCGCAAACGCGGCCGGCTCGCAAAATGTCGCGGCAGAGGAACAGAACCTCCAGTCCAAGGCGAACAAGCTCCCCGTCTACCCGATCGTCAAGGTGTCGCTGACCTATCGCTGGTGACAGGCACACAGCCCGCATGAGAGTGCCTGCGACGGGGACTCGCGTTTCGTTATAGGCATGGCTCAAGGGGGCAAAGCCCCCTTCTTCTGCGCGCTATAGTGGGTTAACGACAATCGCGTGGCAACTTCCATCAGACTCCACTGGACGGCTAGGCGTAGGCGGTCTCCGGGACTCCCTTACAGCTTTCACGAGTTCCCGTAGAAGTACATCTCGGGCTCTAGCGGCCACCTCGTCTGCGTCCGTGCCCTCGACTATGAGGTGCGTGAAGTCCACGAACTGTAAGGTCACCTGCTTTCCGACCTGCTGGATGAACGCTGGATACGGCACAACTGCTTCCGTGACAACGCGACGACCGCGGTTCAAGGTCCTCCGACCATCGATCTTTGCCACCAAGTTCGCTGCCTTGAGGTGGGTGTATCGTTTGAGCATCTGCATTGACTTATGCCCACTGATTGTTGCGACCTCCATCATATCGAGGGTGCCGAGTTCGAATAGGCGGGAAACGGCCTCATGCCGGAGATCGTGGAAGTGCAGATCTTCGATGGCGCATCGCTTCACGAGCGTCCGCCAAGCTGACTTGAATCCGTTCGATGTGTAGTTAAATACCCGACCTTCTGCACGTACGCCCAAGCGTGTGATGGCATCGATGGCACGCAAACTCAGCGGAACATCGCGCTTGGTGCCGTTCTTCGTAATCGGGAGGTGTGCAACTCTCGATCGGAGATCGATATTCTCCCAGGTCAATCCAAGGATCTCTGCTTGGCGCATGGCTGTCTCTAACGCCAAAACAACAATCGAATGGAGCTCGAGGTTCCGGTGCACAGACGCGCTACGCAACAGTCGTCGCTCCTCGACCATCGAAACACGCCGGTCCCGACCAGGTGGCAACTTCGGTTTCCGGACGCGCGTCACCGGGTTGTCGGCCCTTGCGCCCCATTCAACGATCGCAATATTGAACATGTCACTCAGCATCGCAAGCTCGAGGCGTACCGTGTTCGGCGACACCAGACGTTTGGTCTGAGGAGCGATCGTTTCCAATCGCATGTCCCGGTAAGCTGCGATGTCGACCGTCGTGACCTCACCGACGGTTATTTTCCCGAGGAAAGAACGTGCGATCGGCCGAGCGCGATATCGCTCCTGTTCCGCCCCTCGCTTGAACACGGAGATGCGCTGGACGTACGCGCTAAGGGCTTCCGCAATTGTCGAGCTAGTCGAGACTGGAGGACCGCCCAGACTGGCAGCGACCCAATCGGGTTCAGGCGGCTCCGTATGGTACCCAGATGCCGCGCCCGCCACACCGACACGTCCGTTGCTGACAATGCCGCTGCCGGCCGAGGGAGTAAGAGGCTTCACAAGTTTGGGGGTCAATGATTGGAGGCAAGCTCGCGCTCAATTGCCGCAGACATGTCTACGAGGGAAATATCCAATCCGCGGCAAAGCGCTAGGAGCGTATCGAGGGTGGGCGAGTTCTCGCCGAGTTCCATGGCCGAGACGTACGAACGGTCCAGGCGAGCATGGATCGCCAGATCCCGCTGGGTCACTTTACGAGCTTTGCGCAAGGATCGAAGTGCCTTGCCGAATGCCTGGTTTTGACTATGCATACTGGCCAATTGAAGTCGGCCAGCATTATCGGGGGGCGTACCTGCAGGAATTCTGGGTATACCAAGAATTTCTGCTCGCCGACCACACATATTTGCCAATCCGGTGTGTGGCGGTCCCTAGGCGGTTCCTTCTCTGTCAACACGTACGTGGTCGTTGTCAACAGTACCGGCCAATACCTTGGTACGCATGCATACTGCAGCATCGGGCAACTGCGCGGAGGACCTCAGGGGGGCTACCAGGAGGTGTACACGGACGGCTTGAATAACTGGTGGGCGAACAATACCTACTGGTCCAATCAGTGGGCTGATCCTCAGTTTGTGGTGAATTGCCTGAACCTCCCAGGCGCTGGTATTTAGATAGGGCGTCAATCTGCAAGGATGGCATGGCACACCGCCACGCCATCGTCGCCACGTGAAAACCCCGGCTTTGATTCGTCCGTTCGGTATCGAGAAGCCTGCTCAGTGCCCGCAGACCGCGTACGCAATACAGCCGCCCCCATTCTGCTCGTTGCAGAACCAGCCGTTGCCCTGTGGCTTGCAAATCTGAGGCTGGATTACCCGACCGTCTCCCCCCCGGGTCATCGCACAACTTCCGCCGATCACTGTGTACGACGCTGGGCAACCGGCGTATGCCTGACTTTGCCACCCGCCCGTATCAACCTGGACCGTACTGAGCGAGCCACCGGCTGTCCAGACACCGGATTGGCAAAACAGTGGGCCGTTACCGGAGTTCGCGATCAACCCGTTCGGGCCGCAACCAGCGCCTTGCTGTGCCCAGCCGTTCACTTGAACATATTCATCGGCATACAAGCGCCCGCTCACCTCGAGCTGGCCACTCCCCGCCTCCACCAACTACCGTCCGGCCGCCTGACCACGGCTGGAGATATAGGTTCTCCCCTGCGTTGATGTGCATCCGACCAGGATTGATGATTGACGTCCTGTCGCTCGACAGGGTTACGTTGCCATTTGTCACCACACCGTTTGCCCCGAACAAGTTGCCGTTCGCGCTAACGTCCCCAGACGAGTTGATCTGACGCCCCGAGATCTGGCCTGTATAGTTCATATACGCAGCCGGTTGCGCCCCACCGCCCGGGCCAGCCGCAACCGTCCCGCCGGCATAGACATCCCACGTGCGGACACCACCGCCCCAACCCGGCGGCATGTCATTCGGGTTCTCACCGTTGGTAGCGATATTGCCCGTGGCGGTCATCGTCTTCGTCGAAACATTGCCGGCGTTGGCCACGTCGTTTCCGTTCATATCGATCCCAGTGTTCATTCGGTTCAACTGGGGTTGCCCTGGGACAGCATTTCGATACAGGAAGTTATTCGTCAGCGTTCCGTTGTTGAAATTCAGGAGTGAGGCTGGCCTTCCCCCCGTAACACCGTACCCGGCGGTCGGGATCTGCCATGCGCCGAACGCGCCGTACGCGTTCGCAGCGCCGCCGGCGTACACCCCTGAGTTATTTACCGGAATCATCCCGCCAAATCCACCAGCAGCTCGTGCGATTGATCCAAGACGTTGATCCTGGATGACGTTTCCACCGGTCGTGTATACAAATACCTGTAGATTGCCAGCCGTCGGCTGGGTAACAGCTGCCGTCCACGTTTGGTTAAACGGGTTTGTCCCACTGAAGCCGGCCGGGAGGCCAACGTTGGCAGCCTTGACCGCTGCAACCGTCAGAACCGTTGGCGAAGTCGTCACGCTTCCCTGAAGCGCTGACATGTTCTGATTGACGTAGTTTGTCACCGCGGCGACCCATTGCTGCTGCTGCTGCGCCGTCGTGACATCAGTCATAACCTGGCGTTGGGTGGCGACACCATTTTGCAGTTGAGGCAGAAACATCATACTTGCAAGAATCGCAAACAGGACCCCAAGAACTTCACTCATATTCAGTTTCCTGTCTTAACCACCGACACCAGATTTCCGAGGGGAACGGTCACATTCAGAGGCTGAGGCACCGCATTCATTCCAGTGGCCGCCGTGGTCCAGGTATTGCCATTTGAGACACCCACGGACGCATCATTGTTGGACTGCGCCAAGACAGTTTGTAGCGCTCCCGCTGGTAGCGCGGCATACACGGTTATGAGTCGGCCCGATCCAGAAGGCGTAACTGCGTTGCCCACGCCGTTGCTCGAAATGAACGTTGGCGAATACTGAGGCGCATACACCGCGAGCTGGCTAGGCTGAATCACGCCGGTATAGCCCGGGTTCGAGTTCATAAAGGCCATAACAGCCGACCGGTAGGCCAGAAACTGAGAAGCTGCAGCTGCACTCGACACCGTGTACGAGGTCGGCTGAACCATCTGCTGGATCGAGGCGATATAGGCACCGGTTGCCGAAGCGATGGCCACAACGAGGAGAGGCAGGTATCGCATTTCGGATCACCTTTGACGCACAAAGCTCTTTTCCGACTGCATTCGAAGGAGCTCGTTCTTCTGGCGGTCAATCTCTGTACCGAGTTGGGTGAACTCTCCTCTTCTGAGATGACTGCGTACAGGATCCGCGTCCGCCATGCAAAATAGCGATCGGGATGAAAGTACTCGAGGTGGGTTCCCTGTCTTCATGGATCCAATTAGCTCGTCGCTGATGGAGCGCGGGTCGCCACCTGTGTTTCCTAGCCGCAGATCAAGATGTATTGCGAAGCGAAACGAGTCGACGAATTGCGCGGAGGGCTGACCGCGCCCTGCAGCACGAGCGAACCGTTCGATCCCGTTGATCAGGTCACTACCGTGATACGTACATAACACCAAGAACCCCATCTTCGAGGCGTGGACCACCACTTCTGCGGTTCGATCATCAAGGACCTCTCCAACAAACAGAACGTTTGGCGTCGCGCGGGCGAGATCCTTTACGGCTTCGAACATGTCCTCAGGCGTATCAACCTCCCGTTGGTGGATGTACCCGTTCGCATATCGACCTTCAAGAGGCATCTCAATCGGACTTTCAATGGTCCACGTAACTCCACCTAACACGCGCGCCCGTTCCTGGATGAACGAACTCGCGGTGGTCGTCTTCCCTGCACCCGGCCTACCGAGGAATAGGCCGATCCCATCACGTACGTCCCTGCCCATCAGCTTCGCCTGGAGCGGGGCGGCCATACCTATATCCCCGAACTGACGAGGCTTGAATCGGAAAGCGCGGCATACAAAGACGAATTCGCCGTTTGCAAGCGGGATCCGTTTCACCCGCACACTTTCACCCACTGCCGGCGGCCATACGACCGAAAAGCCATATCGCGCTTTCTCGCCACCCCGGAGCGTCCACTCGGATACAAGCGTCTCGAACATGCTCCGGACCTCGTCCCATGTCTCGTTGGGCAGCGGAGCTGCCACATACGAGTCAGGGGTTTCCTTGTACCAAGCCTTGGTCGGATCGATGCTCACGCACAGATCCGACCAAACGATGTCCTGCAGAGTCATGACGTCGATGCTTCGGAAGGGTTAGTGGCCGTAGACGAAGGTAATGGTCTGCGTCGCTGCGCTATTGCAGGCGGTGACGGCCGCGCCGGCATCCAGCGGATTGGTCGTGCTATACACAGTTCCGGCCAGCGTCATCGTTACATAGTTCGTCGCCTTGTTCACCATATCCACACACCCGCTGCTCGGCACACCGTTCTCGACAATCGCGAATTGCGACGGGTTCGCGTCGACTGCCACCGTTACCGAGCCACCCCACTGGTTGATCAGCGTATTCCCAGTCACCATGTTCGACGGAGCCAACTTGGTGGCGATGGCTGTGGTGACGCCCGTGAAAGCGGTCTGACCGGTATAAGTGTTGGCGATATTCGTCGCGAGCTGCGTCAGGTTCGCGACTTCGGTCGAACCTTTGTTCTTGCTAAAGATTGAGACCAGAATGATCACAATCGCGGCGATACCCACCAGGCGCACCAGGTATTTAAACCAGGAGCCCATAATTTCATCCATCTCCCACCTCCATCACGATGCTTCGTTAAGAAAAGTTCCGGCGGCGACTTCCTCTTAGGTTCCGCCGATCGCGCCCAGCTGGGTCGTCACGCCGTTGATCGCGTACATCAGAAATCCCATTAGCGCGTACATGGCCATCTCTGCGTAGAAGCCTGATTTTCTCGCCTTGCTAAGCGCTTCACGTTCGATTTGTAGGGCCCATCGCTCCGTTAATCGACTCACTTTCGCGCTAAAGTCCTTGAATCCACCGATCGAGCGTATGCGGTCTACTATCGTGGGGTTCGGAAATTCAAACGGTGGCAATTTCCCGCCCGCGCCCGGTTCCTCCAGCGCCTGGGCAAGCTTTTTCCCGCCGTCAGTCATCCGGTACCGGATATGCCAGAGGCGTTCACGCAACCACGGGCTCGCAGTCGCCATCTGATGTGCCAACGCATGCACGTCAGTAATACCCGCCTCGACCATTCCGGAGAAGGTCGAGAGCCACTTGTATCCTTCGATGTCGCGATAGAACGAATAGGGGAAGTAGCGTTCGGCTTTGATCCGTGTCGGCCCGATCCAACGCGGAAAGGACCATCGGATTGCATAGAACGCCACCGCGCATAGCAGAGGCGGCACGACGGACCACCACGACTGGGAGAAGTCGGCCGCCTTGTACATTACGATGCCCATACCCTGGACCTTGCTCTCAGGCAGGCCCTGAATGATGCTCGGCATGACGTACTCGCCGACGGCCCACATCACCCCATACGTCATCGCCAAGTACATGACGGGCCGAATCGCAGCGGCCTTGTAGGCGCGCAAGACCGCGTCGACTCTGTCGTGAGAACTAATGAGAAGGTCAAGTGCTATCCCAAGCTTTCCCGACATTTCGCCGCCGGCGATGATCGCCTGCTCATCAAGCGGCACTGCTATCGCGATCGCCTTACGGAGGGGCATGCCTTCACGCATTCTCCTGGCGACGTTCGCGACCAGAGCAGCGGAACTCCTTCTTTTCCGCTTAAGCATGATGGCGGCGAATCCATCCAGAGCGTCTTCGACCGATACCCCATTTCCATTCTGGGTAGCGAGGTGGTCATACAGCGCTTCACGCGTGGCCCAGTTAAATGCCTTACGATCAGCGGCGTCTGAAATCCTTCCCCACCAGCCAGTTCGCTTCCGGGATAGCGTCTTCTGTCGCACGCGTTGCCCGCCTCGGCCTAACCCCAGCGCGTTTAGCAGCTGCCCTTTCAAGCCGTCGACCTTAGGCATTCGCGATCTCCAAAGAGCGTCGGTTCGCATCGCCAACAGCCACGTCTACAACTTCGTGAAATTGTTCCTTGGTCACGATTACATCCACCATTTCCTGGACGTGATTCGGATCCACTCGTCCGGAAAGCACGTGGCCAATTGCAGTCTCGAGGAGAGGGGGATCGGCGTCAGGACGGCGGTGGTGATTTCGGCGAGCAACTGCGGTACCGCGATCAATGAAGTCAGCCATCAGTCTTGCGTCGGTCACAACGACTTCCATGATTCCGAAGCGCGGCCCGGTTCCCTCGTGGCTGCACTCCTCGCAGCCTGGGCCGCGCACATAGACCTTGCTCAGATCGCCGTCCTCGGACCACGTCCGAAGGGCCGCAAGTACCGAGGGGCTCACTGCCCCTGGTGCATCGTCAATGTGAACCTTGCAATGGGGACAAAGAGGGCTAAGAAGCCGTTGAGCGACCACACCTCGAACGATTTTCGGATCGCAGAACATCCGGCGCTTAAGCTTAGTGATGTCCATCAATTCGAGGCGGTCCGGCCAGAGGAATGCGTCTGAAACGTGCAGCGTCGTTGACACTTTGTGGCCCGTGGTCGCCGCCTCAAACGCCATCAATGCGACTTCAGCTCCTCGGATTTCGCCTGGGGAGATCATTCTCGGAGCCATCCGCAGTGCCGCGGCCATTGCCTCTGCAAACTGCTCCGCTGTCGCTGCCTTGTCGAGCGCGTTCGTCACGGGAAGCTGCGTCGAGAACTCCTCCGGAAACTCGATCGGGTCCGCGATCATGATCTGCTTCAGGTAAGGACGGACTCGTGCCTCCTCCTTTCGGAGCTCGTAGTCGGTTGTCGACTTGCCTGCCCCGGTGGGTCCCGTAATAATCAGAATCCCGTCAGGCATCGACATAATGTGGCGAAGCTTCGCGATGTTCTGCTCCGTGAATCCCATCTTCGGCAGCAGAAACTCGCCATGGGGCGGCGCCGGAAATCTCAGTACCTCGAGGCCTGCGCGACGCTCCGCTCGTACCGTATTCGCGTACTGCAGGCGAAGCACCATAAACTGCCCACCTTGAGCGGCCGGATACATTGGACCGCGCACAATCCGGATCGATGTGACCCCCGTGTCGCTTTTGAGCTTCTCGCCGGTAACTTGTGCGTTTTGACGTTCGTGATCACGCCACTGCGCATCGCCGGTTGTGACGAGACCTTGCCAGATCGCACGGACCAGAAGCTCAGCTTTCTCCTGCTGGTACTCCCGGAAGTGTCGCAAGTCGTTGTTCACTGTCAGCTGCACAATTGCGTGCTGACCGCGCAAGAGAAAGTGAATATCCGACGCGCGGTAGTAGGCAGCACGCTCGATTAATTCGAGCGCCTCAGCGCGATTTTCGTATCCCTCTTGTTGAGGTTGATCTGCATCACGGTTGCTAAACCGAAAGCCCTGCCCATCACGGAGCTGCATCACTGCAGCGAGATCAATCGTCTCGTGTTTGAGCGCAAATCCAGCGTCCTTGTTACGGTCGATCCACGACAAGAACACCGGATTTCTCGCTGTCTGTTTGTCCGCCCATACCTTCATCGTCAGCCGATCAAACGCGATCTGCGCCCCAATTTTTTCGGGCGGCGGAATGATCTGCCGACTCCCACCGGCACCGTTTGCTCTAACGTCCATAGACCACCCCTGCGATTTTCCAGGACGACGAGTCACCACCGGCCGAGCCGGTGGCGTCGTCTAACTGCATTTCATTGATCCGGACACCAGGTACGCTGTCAAAGCTGAGCGCAAACGGTGCTGTCGGAACGGCGAAGGAGAACTGAATTGCGGGAATCGGCGGCGGCGGGGCATCGCCAAGGGCCGTAGCTGCGATCGTTGCAGGGTCACGCTGCTTCGGTTGGGGCGCGGGCATCGCTGAAACCGCAACAGCAATTTGGTGGACCTGGGACCATAAGACGAGCGCGTTGCGCGCGGCGCGAAGCGCGACCGCGTTATCCGTGCCTTGCAAACCGACCGGCAATGGGAGTGGCGACGATCGGGACGCTGTATTCCCATCGTCAGCGACAACAGCACCGTGGGGTACGTTGGCGATCGTAGCGCCCGACCCGCGCCTCCAACTGACCATGAATTGGGAGTCGGAGCAGCGATACGACGTAAGCTGCCATCCCATCTGCCACGCGGGCTCGCTATAGACAGCACGTCGACATGCGTCTATCCAGATCTGCGAGTCCGGGGTTGACCTAAGGATCTTCCCGGCGTCCGGCACTGACGCCTGAGCCGCTAGCCGAGCGCTTTCCGCCGCAGCGTCACGGGCAGATTTCAGTCGTCTCTGCTCCTGGATGTTCTCGTAGTACTGGTACGCAAAGTAGAGGCCAGCGAGAGCGACTACGACTGCTACACCGGACAACACCATACGCATTGAGTAACGAGGCGCTGTCAGGGATTCGATCGGCGTTCGCTTCGCAGTCGCGCGATCGATCAGCTCCTCGAGTTGCTCGAGCGTTCCATTAACGTGGTTGAAGTCCTCAAGTGACGCGTGGTCCTGGCGAGCCTGTTGGATATCCTCAAACGTGCCAACTACGTCGCCATCCGGCATCAACCCGTAATTGTCTCGAACGGCGATATACCACCAAAGACCGTCACCGAGATCGAATGCACCCGCCCACGGCACCTTGTGCGAATCAGCGAGGAGCGCAGCAAGGCTATATATCTTGCTCGGCCAGCCCGGAGACAGGGCCGGGCTGAATCCAACCTGAATCGCTTCATCTCCCACACGGCGGGCGACCCAGTCCGCCCGCATAGCGGCGGCCTCTTCACCCAACTCCATACGCTCCGGGGAAATTTCGTAGGAGCGCCACCGCATACCGATGAGCCACTTCCGCTTGTCAACGGTCACGATTTCCGACCGAACGACGGGCGGCAATCCGGCCTCGGAAGCCGTTCCGAGATACTCGGGCATGTATGTTGAATCTTGCATGTCAGTCCAATGAGCAGCGAGGTGACTTATCGAAGGCCCGGCGGCATCCCAACAGGGATCGGCACTGACGACGATTGAGTGCTCGCCTGTGCACCCTCGCCACCGAACGCGAGGTCCGTCACCTTCCCGCTCTGCTCAACTGAGACCTGGCTAAGGTCGATGCTTTTGATCCTCCCGACTCCACGGACCGTGTCTCCGACGTGTGCTTTTACTTGTGCACCCGACGAAAGACGTATCCTCGCGGTCCATGTTCCGTCCACCATGCTGACTTCCTGGACAACGGCGCGCGGAGGGTCAGCCAGCGGCACCGCTGCGGCCGCAGTCAACGACTGCTGGCCCGCCATCGGGAATGGCGGCACTCCAGCATTCCCTCGACCCGCCGCCGCGTCGTTGAATACCCCGCGACGAGCCTGCTCGAGGTCGTGACGAAGCTTCTCGTTCTCGATTTGAGCCTTCATCAACTGGCTTTCAGAATTAACCGCGTCCAGCGTGCCGTAGTACGACTTCCACGTCGGGCTCGTCGACATTGCCGGATGAGCGTCCGGGTTTCCAGGACTCGACGGGGTCTTCGAGACACCAGGCTCCCCTCCTCCATTGGTGGGGGACGACGCCGCGGACGGCGTAACATTGACGCTTTGTGACCGTGGGGAACCCACGTCCCATGACGCCGACAGTCCCGATCCCAGATCCTTCGCCCGCGCCGGCGCCGCAATCGCACAGTGCGCGACCAATCCGGCCGCGACGATCAAACCCGCAACGCATGCATGTACCGTGAACTTGGTATTCATGAAATCCGATTCCTTCAGAGAACGCGCGCGGTGATCACGATTGCGATCAGTTTCTTCTGGCGCGTGCCGTCAACGCCACCGCCGAAGAGCCAGTTGTTGGCTGATCCGACTCCGCTCCGATTCACAGCCGAGTTGTCTTGCTGCAGGCCGGCAAGCATCAAAGCTGCTCCAGGCGTAAGCGATACGCTCTGTTGGAACGTCGTCGAAGAGACATTCGGTGTTTGGATCGTTGAGCCGTTGCTTGACGCTTGATTGATGCTGTTCAGAACGGAGTTCGTCATATCCATCGTGAGCAGAATCCTTCCGTTGACGATCTGGGGAAGGAAGGTCGCCGTGAAACCAGTAGTCACGACCCCCGGCGTAAGCGTTGTCGACGAACCGACGTTGGCCGTATTCGTCGTGCCGCTCTGCGCCAAGTAAGTAACTTGGTTAGCGACCTGCATCGGTGCGGGTTGCCCATTCAACGTCACGACCGATTGGGTGACCGTCTCGGAGACGTGGCCCAGTGTCGACAGTGCATTCACTGCAAGCTGTGAACCGTTCAGGCTCGATGACTTACCGGCGGTACCGGTAAGCAGCATCGGCGCAAGACTCCCTGTGACCTGCGGCACACCCGGGGGTGTAAGCGACAGCCCATACATGGTCGAGAGCTTGCTGTACAGGACGGTCGGGCTCCAACCGTAGTTGTCCTCATTTGAGAGATTCACGGAATAGACCGAAACTGAGATCAGGACCTGCTGGCTAAGCTTATCCGTCAGCCCCTTTGCCCAGGCTTCGACATTCTTCACCTGGGTGGGCGAGCCAGTTACGGTGATACTCCCTTGCGCGGGTTCTGCTGAGATTTCGGCGAGGCCCCCACCACTCGCGCCGGCGACTGTCCTAGCCGTAGATGCGATTGTCTTCCAGACATCGACATCGTATTCATCCTTGGACATGGAATTGCCGGTCGGGGATCCAGAAGATCCTCCGCCCGATCCGGAGCTCGATGAGTTGCTCAAGCTGCCGGGCCCCGATTGCGTAACGATCGAGTTTTGACCGGATGACTTCCGGTTTACTGCCGCGATATAGATGGTTTTCGTAACCGTGCGGTAAAACTCGACACCACCGTTCTCCATCCGCCACCACAGGCCAACTTCATTCGCAGCGAAGTCGAGCAGCCCCTTCACGTTCCCCACATAGGAGACCTGCATCGTGGGCAGAGCTTCGGATGCCGCAGCGTCTCCACCCGGTTTCGCGATCGCTGGAGCCGCAAGCATGCCCGGCGGCAGAGGCAGTTGCCCCGCAGCCGACGTCGACGCCATGCCGGTTTTCCCTGCGCCGGCGGGTCTCTGCACTTCAGAGATGTCAACGGAAAGGCCGGTCTGCTTAGTTACGTAAGCGGCAAGTTCGGAAAGGGTGACACGCTGAGGGGGCTGCCATGCGATCTGCCGCTTCAGAATCGGCGAGAGCTCAGGGGTGACCTGAACCGAATCGCCGAGCAGCCAAGCACCGGTGGTGCGAGACACAACCGGTCCTTCGATCGACGCCTTTGCCTGTTCCTCAATGACCTTGTCGGCGGCTGCCTTTACCGTGCGATCGCCAGCGGCGATCTGCGCACATCCAGCGAGGAGTGCCGCCACCACTGCGGTAAGGGCCGCGCAACGCAGACCCTGAGTCACGAAGTTTCGAAAGATATTCATGTTCGCTTCCTAAACCTGGTTCTATTGCTGAGCCGGGACACCGGGCCCCTGCACAACGACAGTACGATTGCCGTCGAATATCCGCGCCCGGATCAGTGCCCCGTTAGCGGCGAGGGTCTTCACGACGTCTGTCAGGGCAGTCGGAAAGTCGCCAGAAAAGGTGGTCGTTGCCGCGGCAATCACATCCCGTGGCATCTGCCAGACAACGCTCCAGTTCGCGCGGCTCCCCCATGACTTCAACTCCTCGCTGATTGGAAAGCCCTCGCGGATCGTCCAGACCTCAGCTGCAGGAGTTGCCTCCTCTGGGCCCTTCGCCGGGCCCGGCTCAGCGACCGCTTGAGACGCCGACTCCGGATTTGCCGCAGCCGGAGCACCCGCGTAACTACCGCGCTCGGCCGCCGGTTGCCCTCCCCCACTTAGGGGCTGCCATCCGGCACCAACCGGCGTCGGCGGACCGCCTGCGGCAACTGCCGACCCTGACAATCCGGCGAGAAAGAGCGCGCCCAGCGCTAATACCGCGACACGGATTCGCATAGAAGACTCCTGATGACCAGCGGAACCGACAGACGGCCGCAGTACGAAGATTGAACGGATCACGAGGCACCGCCTTCTCGATCGACAAAGCGGACCGACCGGGTTCTAGTAACCGTCACCTCAAAGCCGTCCGCATTCACCACGAAGCTGTCTGCGGTTCCGGCAACTCGGTAGTAACGCCCCTTCTGTTGCCCGCGAAGGGCCTTTCCGTCAGCGCGGACTGAAACCTTTTTCGTTCCCTCCGCTACCCGGAAATAGATCGCCCCAGACTCTGAAAAGACCTGCTCGAGGCCAGCGGCGTTGTCGGCCGGATAGTTAAACGTATCTGTTGTCTGCCGGGACACCGCTACACTTGAACGGCCGTCCCGTACAACGAATTTCTGCGCGGCACCGACCGTCATCACGTTCGCGGTGTCGTCCCACGACGCGTCAAGATGCTTCCCGTCCGCAGATGCAAACTGCAGCTCTGCAGACGGCCGTGTCCGAAAGTGAATTTGAATCGCTCCTCCAAAGCCTTCGCGAATGCCATCTGCTCCGAAGTACTTTGCTAGGTACGAGACATCAGTGCTTTCGCTCTTCTTGCCGACGTTGGGGCTTTCGTTGCCAGGTGCAACACCCGGAATGGAGGTGGCTGCAACAGCGTCGGTCGCGATAGGTCCCCCGACCGCTGTTTGCTCACTTCCCGAGCCATCACCCGCTGCTGCGCCATCGACTCCAGAGCGCGAGACGGCGCTCGACGAAGTCCTGGACAAGGGAGCGCCGGCAGGACTGGCCGCCGCTCGCACCGCAAGCGCCGAACGCAGCCCGGCGACACGCTCTCCGTAGGAGTGCGACGTCGAGGGGGAAGAGGCGAGGGAGGACGGCCCAGAAGGGAGGCCAACATGGTCGACGCGGAGGCTGATCGATCCAACCCGAACGGCAAAAGAATCCGGGATCCCTGTTATCCGAAGGTATGGACCGTCGGCCTTGGCGCCCGCAACGTACGTCCTACCGCTCCCAGACGGCTGCACATAGGTATCCAGTCCGTCGTTAAAGACCAGAGTCGGACGAACACTCGCCGGACCGTCAATCCGATACCCGAAATCAAGCCCGGGCGCAGCCGAAGCCAAAAGCGGACCCATCACGAGGCTGGATACGATAAGGACGCGGATGCTCGTCAGCGTGTAGCCGCTCCCAATGTTCAGTCTCATTGGCATTACCTCCTGAAGTACGGCGAAAGCGCCAGGTCTCGACGGACCAGGAATGTGAATTGAGTGCCGCCCGATCGAGTAATCGTGGGCGGGATATCCTTGTTCCGCGAAAGCAAATCCGTCAGCACTTGCTGCAGCGTCTGGGCGAAGATGGTTCCACCCATTTGTGTGGTTCCAAGGCCTTGGCTGACCGTGACGTTCTGCTGTGTTCTATCGAGCAGAAGCGTGGCAGCGCCGATCACCAGCGAGCTTCCAAAAATCTTCCAGAAGTGGTTGTTCACGTTGCCTTCCAGCCCACTCGAGCCGTCCATCTCACCGCCAGAAGCGCCAGACAGATCGATCCATGAGCCGTCCGGCCTGACAAGCCTCGTCATTGCGATCAGCACCCGGTCCTGGCCAACGTGGATCTCGTGGTTGTATGAGCCGTTGAGCCGAGATCCCTTCGGGATCATCAAGGCGCGCCCCGTGAACGTGTCGTACACGTCGCTGGTCACCATTGCAGACACTTGGCCCGGGTTGTCGGTATCCAGGCCAGTCAAGAGGACTGCGCGAACCGGTGTGCCTTCGCTGACAATTGGCATTGCAGGCGCCGCGTTCATCTGCATCGGCCCTTGCCCATCCGCCTTTTGTGACGCAAGCCATTGATCCTGTTGGCCGGAGCGGGTCGCCATCGGCACTGCGGCGCCCCCCTGTCCGGCGCCGCCGTACGCCGCGGACAGCTGCATCACCTTGTCCATTTGCTTTTCGGCGACAGACTGGTTCTCCTTCAGCTGGTTCTTCAGTGTTGCAGCGAGTTCCTCAGCCGGTGACTGGGGTTGAGAATTCCGTCCGCTCTCTTCCTTCAGCGTTTGCACATCGTTCGCTTGCAACGGCGATGCAGCGATCTGTGCCTCCCGCTCCGCCCGGGCCTCCGCCGCATCCTTTGCTGCTTTTGCAGCAGCAGCCGCATCAGAAGCTGGGGTAGCTGCGGCACCATTGCCAACGAGCGCCTGGCCGCCAATTGCCGCGCCTGCGGCGGCATTCGGGTCCACCGCCTTCACGCCGGACGCGCCTTGCATGAGCGCGGCTCTACGTCGATCTTCAGCGGTTTGCGCTGCTGCGTCCTTCGCTTGCCCAACAACCAGCGCGCCCGCCTGCTCCGAAGGGGTATAGGTGGCATTCGTCTTTCGACGTTGCGACGGCTTGTCGGGCTGCCCATAGAGGTAGTACAGCCCTCCACCGAGCGCCAGCAGAATCACGAGGAAGCCAAGGGTCTTTCCACGCTTACGCTTTCCGCGAGTGAGGTCTTCCACCGGCTCTCGATCGGGTGCTTGCACCGAACCGGGAATATCATTCCGATCCACCCGCCGGCGGGCAGGATTCCCGTGCTCAAAGGCCGACTCGTCATCCTGAATTACGTCAGACATCTTCGGCCTCAGTATTGGCTATTGCTTCTGGAACTGGTGTCCCACCAGTGCTTGATGCGATCCGACTCGATAGAGACTTCCTGATCATCAAGCTTCAAGACGAAGCGATCCGAGACACGATCTGCAATTACAAAATTCCCCTGAAGTCGGGTCACGATCAGCGTCAGGCGCTTACTGTCATCCGGTACGAACACAGCCGGCATGTCTTGAACGTTCGGTATCCGGAAGAATGTCTTCGTCCCGTCATCGAAAACGTCGATCGGACGAAATGGTGCATCTCCCTTGATCTTGTACCCGTAGTGAAAGGAGGTTGGGTCAAGGGGTGGTGTCAGAAGCTGAGAGCTCAGCCGTTGCTTTTCCGCGATGAACGACTCAGCCTGCACCTGCGCTTGCAGCTGAACGTCCTTCAGCTCGTCCGGGTAATAGAAGCTGACTTGCTGATAAAACTTGCCGCCGGGCTCCGAGGCTACGAGATAGAACTCGTATGTCCGCTTGTTCGTGACCAGGGTCAGACTGGTCGAAATCCCTGGACGTACCGGTTTCACGTACAGGTTCGTCGGACCACCGCTAATCCGCCATTGGATCGTGTCGCCCAGAACAGGCTTCTCAACGACCCCCTCGCCTCGCTCAAGCTGGATGTGAGTACCCTGTCCTGACTGAGTCAGGAGCGTAAACACGGCGTCCGCCGTGTACGGGAACGTCACAATGCGATTGTCGAGCGGAGACGAGATTGCTGTATCCGCGGCATTGCGGTTTCCGCCCGCCTCGGCGGTGCTCACCGCTACAAATCCTACAAATAGGACTACTGACATCAAGATCGCGTGCGCAACCGAGCGAACCGATTTATTCATTGCGAGAGGCCTTTTCGGGTGTCAACAGCTGCCGATACGGCAGCTGTCTTCATTGTTCCTGGTTGACGTTGAAGCTCTTCACGTAGAGGCCACCCGGGTTGATCTTGACCTGCTCGATTGTCGTCGGGGGAATGCGTGTGTACGTGATGGTCATTGCCCAAGCCGAGACTTTCGGGCTAGAGCCCGGACCCTCACGTTCCGTGAGGTTGAAACGAATAATCACGGTGTCGTCGGTAATGAAGTTCGCAGTCAGACGGTTAAAGGTTCTGCGAAGGGTCGGGACGTCGTGGAGGCGCGCGTACGGGTTCTCTTTATGCAGCAGCGAGTTGAGCTGATCCGTCGCCTCACCCACCGTCATCTTTCCCGCGAGGGCGAGGTTGTTATCGATCGTTGACGCGTTGATGTCGTAGACGTTGTTGATCCATTCGGACAAGAAGTACGCGACCGCATCTCGGTCCGGGACATAGCTCGACGTACCGTTCAGATCGGCGATGAGGCGGCCGCTCTTCTCCTGGTTGATCACGATCGTTTGAATCGTCTTTAGAGGGAGAAACACCACCCACCCGATCGCGTTCACGAGCGTCAAAACTGCTAGAAAGACTGTCGCCAAGAACCACCTGTTCGCCGTGATGCGCTCCATCTCGCCACGAGCAAAGTACTTCCGCGTCGCGGACTCACGAATCGGGCCGGGCGTATACGGTGGAACCGGGGGTCCCTTCGACGAATCGGACCGCGGCGCGGACTTTTGGGCAGATGTCTTCATGGCACACATTTTCCCGACGCCCGTCCGGCATCAGGACCTGAATGCGAGCGGCAATCCAGTAGTTTTCTATGAGTAGCAACCCGAGTGTCCGAACCACTTTTGTTGCCGGCGCGTTGCACCGACCTCGTCGGGTCATGACGTGGACCCCAGCGGAAGAGCTTGTATCTCCGGAAGGTTTTAATTCCCCTCCACTTCGATTGGTCGAGCTCGCCATTCGCGTGAATGACAGACCCTGCAAGCTCGCCCCGTATCGGCCGCTTGCTATCGCTCGATAGACGTTAAGATGGGTAGTAGGTCGGGGCGTCCACCCTGGCAGTCACTAACATTCGCTGAGGTTGCAATGTCGATCGTTACCGTTGTTCCTGAGGATCGTGGCCGAATTCAGCGCTATGCGTATGTTTTCGGCGCCATCAAGGCACTTGTTCGCCCGAACGAAAGCACGATGCGTTACTTTCAGCCTGGCGTGCAGATTCTGAGTATCGAGGACGTAAATGGTGTCATCACGGTCAAATATCGAAGCAAGGCAGCACTGATCCAGTACGCGGGCATCTTCCTGATGGCCTGGAAGCACGTCGCGTCGACCATCAATGCTCCCCTGATTCGACATGTATCCCCAGACGGCGGCGTCGTAGCCGGGGATCCCGCGGCGAATCCCGACAATTTCGAGATGAAGCGCGAACCAAACGCCACGTTCCGCGGAACGGTTTATCCCGAGGACGGCGCACGAACATTGTCTCTCGGGATGGTGATCGGCGCACTGCAGGTACCAGGCCTCCCTAGCCCGCTTGCGACCGACGCCCCACCGCTGATCGGTACACATATCGGCGCGATGGGCTGGGAAAGCGGGATTGTCGTGGTGGAGTGGAACACTCCTGAGGCGTTTCTCGCCTACGCCTATATCGTGATGTACGCCTGGCGGGTCGCTGGTGACTCTCCGGTACCCGGCACAATTCGACACCTCCTTCCGGACGGCAGCTTCGTTGAGTGCAACCTCTGGGACGAAGATCCATGGAACATGGTCGCCAAGATCATCGACTCGCGGCAGAAAGATATTGCCAAGGTCTAGGAATTCGGTAAGTACCGCCCCAAACACAAACGCCCGCATCACAAAGCGGGCGTTTCAATTCAACCGTTACCTGCGTAGCTGTCACCGTACGTCCACCTGCCAGCCTCCACCGACATCCTTCCAGCCGGCACCGCCACCAGCAGGGCCCGAGCCAGGCCCTGCCCCACCGTTCGGGCCGCCGCCGGTGCTCCCACCAGGGCCGCCCAGTTGCGGTCCACCACCGTATGACCCACCATCACCACCACTGGCCGAAGTCAACTGAGGTTGAGCTGCAAACGACCCAGTCTCCGTTGCGACAGATGGTCCCCCGCCAGCTTCCGACCCACCCGAGCCGCTGCCCCCACCTCCACCACCGCCGCCACCGCCCATAACGTCTTTGATCGCCTCGCCGACCGCTGCTGGCAGCCCAGCTGCCGCCGCCGCCATTTGCATACCCGCCTGCGCCATGCTGTTCGCCGCTCGATTGAAACTCGCATGTCCGCTAGCTCCACCGCCGAACAATGAACTCGCGATTCGTGGAATCTCTTTGAAAAGATGGGTAAGAATCCACGTAATGCCAAGTAAGCCGAGAAGCCCAGCAATCGAAAGACCTGACGTCGAATCCGCCGTTGCGGGGTTTACACTCGAAATCTGCGTCTGCGCGGCGGTGAGCAAAGATGACACAAGCGTAAGGACAACGCTAATGATCATCTGGTAGGCCGAGGCGCCTAAGAGGAACTTCAGCCAGCCCTTAAAGAAGTCGCTCGACCAGCGGCACACCGCGCACGCCACGAACAGTGGCCCGACGGCAACACCGATAGCGACCATCAGGATACCCGTCAGCATCACGCCGACTAGCTCGCCGACCGATATCACTGCGAGGATCAGCGCCGCAAGGATAATGATCGAGCCCAGTATCACCTGAGCGATGATGCCGATCGTCCACTTGAGCAGTGGAATGCACCCTAGCGCTTGGAGAAAAGCAACAACCGCAGAGGCTAAGGTGTTGAAAATCTGCTGCATGAAGCTCGCGACCGCCCCCGACTGCCCGGAAGATCCCGTCGCGGCTTGTGTGAAAGACGTGAGCACCCCCTGTATTCCCCCATTCGTTCCAACCAACGCGGAGTACGAGCCGAGAGCGGCTGCCACGATAGTCGCCGGAACGAGCGCGCCAACCACAATGCCCATTATGCTTTCGCCGCTGCCCGCAAATGAATCGAGGATTCCCCATAGGAAGTACGACAAAGCAAGAACGCCGGCCAAAGTCAACGCTATCGGCGTCGCACTGGAAGCCATCGAGTTCGCCTTCGACGAAATCGTCGACTGCGCACTATTGATCGGCGAAAGAATAACATTCGAGATGTTTTTGACCGCGGTCCAGTTTGCCGTGTCGCCGGGGGTCAGGGGGCTACATGCGCCACCACCGAGGGCGCCCGCGAGGTCGCCGCCAATGTCGGCACGGCTTTGCACCGGAATGACGGAAAGTAGCGATATCGCGAGCAGTACGAGCATCCGCTTCCAGTAGTGCCTAACCATGCCTATCCTCGATCACGTTGGCTCAATAGCCCAGAATGTTGTTTGCGGAGGAGACCCCGCTGATGCTGTTCGCTGCCTTTTGCGCCATAGCACTGCCGTTCGAGTTCGCCTCCTGTGCGGACTGGGTGTTTGCCGCCTCCACTGATTGCTTGTAGGCTTCCTGTCGTACAAGCGTCTGAATGCCTTGGAGTGCTGCCTGGTTGATCTCGGCGATGTTGTCGAGGGACGCGTTCGTAATCGCGATCGAGTCGTTCGTGCCAAGGAGGCCCGAGTTCTGGCTCGCGATCGACTGCCGTTGGTTCATCGTCTTCTGCAACTCTTCAGTCATGTTCGTATAGTTCGCGATCAGCGATGTCGCGTTCTGCTTGCCCGCCGCGGATTGGTTAGCAAGGCTCTGAATGAAGGTCGTAAAGCTGCCGTTGGAGGGGTTCGCCGCGTACTGGGCCATCACCCCCTGCACGAAATTCGCCTGACCGCCCAGTTGGCTCATCAACGACTTGTCGACGTTCCACTGGTTGAGCAAGCCGGACAGGGCCTGATCAGCGTCAACGATCGAACGGATCCCCGAAAGGTTCTTGATCGTGTTCCCTGCATTCTTGATCGAATTGCCGAGCATCTGAACCTGACGTACCGCCGACTCAATTTGCAGTTGCTCCTGCGCCAACGTATGTACGGCTGTCTGGATGTTCTGCACCAGGTTGGTCGGGTCGAAGACGATCTTTCCCGCTCCGCCGGCATAAGCCGGAGAAATCGCGAAAGACAGTGCAGCCGCCACTAGGCCGCTATGCAGCTTGAGCGTCGACGGCTTCTTCAGTTTCAGGTTCGTTTTCATAGTCAACTCGCTTGATTGTCGCGGCTTCGGCGAGGTAGTCGTCGAGCCAGTTCGGATTCTCTTTTTCGGTCTCCTTGTGTCGGTTAAACACTGTTTGGAGATGCTTCTCCGACCGCAGATAGTTAAGGACCTCAGGAGTGAAAACCGTCTGTACGACTCTTGTGAAGTTGTCCTGGACAAACATGTACTCGAGCCGCGGTCGCAATCTCCCGACGCGATCGATCTGCGTGTCGCTGAGACCGAAGTTTTTCTTGTAGAACTCGCGATGAGACTCCACCTTGTTGTTGTACATCAGGATCGTCGTCTTGATGTTGTCGATAAGGTCTTCGCGAACAGGCCCATTTATCGCGCCCGGGCTCTGGACGGTTAGCCACACGAAAGCGTTCTTCTTTCTGAAGGTCTTCAACCAGTCGCCAATCTTCTTTGCGAAGGCCTCGATCTGGAGCAAAAATGACGCTTCCTCGAGGTAAATGAAAGTCGGTCTTCCATCCAGCGCCAGGTCGATGCTACGGAACGCGTACTCCATGAACATCTCAAAAAGCCGCGGGATCGCCGCAAGTTCCTTCATCTCGATAGCGGTCCACGCCTCAAGGCTGAAGTCGTTCTCCTCGTTGTCGAAGATTCCGTACGCGCGACCGTTGGTCCATTCTCCGAGCGCCTCTGTCATCTCAGGTGAGCAGAGGGTGCTGAAAGTAGAGATGGTGCGAGGACTTGGGAAAGCCTCGTCATACATGCTCGTGAGAATTTCGTCGATGCTTTCCCGGTCTTTGGGCTTCACCACAAATCCAGACAGATCGAGCATTCGAGTGATGAACTCACGAACCCACACTCGGCCAAACTCCGTGCCGTCGTCAAGTGCGAACGGATTCATTCGCAGCGAGCCCGCCCTGTAGTCGAGGTATTTTCCCCCGTGCAAGAACGTGGTGATTTTGACCGACTGGTCACGGTCAAAGATAAACGTGTTCACGTCTCCGTACTTCTGAAACTGGGACAAGCAGAAGTTGACGAAGGTTGTCTTACCCGACTCGGTCGGCGCGATTAGGATCGCATGGCCGACTTGGCCAACGTGGGGGACCCATCGATACTGGCAGCCATAGCTATCGATGAACATCGCGTGGGGTGGTGTCCGTCCTTTGAGGACCTCCGAGAAGTGCGCGTGGATATTTGGGCCGGGGTTCATCGTGTAGATCGGCGCCAAATCCGCCACATTGTCGACGTGCATCAAGTGGTAGCGAGCCTGCCATGCCCAGTTTCCCGGCAACATCGCCGCATAGCTCGGACCGAGATTCTCTCGTTCGCGTAGCGTCAGCAATCGCTTGAGCGAGAAGAGTCGCTCGATGTTCGCGCACCTGCGTTCAAGCATCTCCCGGTCGCGGTCAAACACCATGACCGACAGGTTGTAGTACGCCGCGTTCGGACCGCCTCCAGTTAGTCGCTTCAGTGCCCCTTCCGCGTCAGCGACCAACTCAGCCTTCCCCGGGGCAGATTCCGCCTTTCTGCCTGTGGCTTTCGACATGACCGTCGCGCCCAAGGAATGTTGGGTCATCTTCAAGAAGTTGCGAACTTCCGTCAGAACCTTCTCACTTGCCTCTTTCCCCATGCACCGGACAATCTGCGACACCACGAGCTCGTTATCGGACCGGAGCAGGTTCTCAAGGAGCATCGGATTGGATTGTGTCGGCCAGCGTTTTGCACCGTAGATCGCCGCGTAGCGATCGCCGCTGTTGCCCGTGAAGCGAAGAACATCGGATCCGACGACGACCGAGTCGGCTGGAATCCAGCTGTCGAGCATTTCGTCGACCGGGCGCTCGACAATATCGTATTCGCTAGCGGGATTGACTAGCTGGAACAGGACTCTGTCCATCTCGCGCTCCGGGAGCCTGCGGAAGGACAGCGCCGGAGTTGCTCCGATGAACGCAGATAGAATTTGCTCGAACGACTTCCAGTTCATCTCGAGCTGGCGACGGTCCCGGGCAAGGCCCGAAGCGGTCGAGACCGAACCGCTCATGGCCTTCATATAGGCGAGCGGGCCGGCGATCTGCTCCTCGGCCTCGATGTGGCGCGCACGGTCCATAACTCCGTCCACGCCTGTGTTTCCGGTGTAGAGAACGAAGAGCCAGTGCTTCATCTCGTAGAAGGCGCCGTTTCGGAAAGGGCGCGCGTATGCCTCGTCGACCCGCCGGGCCACTTCGTTCTTGAAGCCTTGCTTCAGATAGCGGTAAGCCTTCTTCCGCTTCGTTGTGAACCACAACGTAAAGCGTTCATCGAAATTTGCATTGATCGCGCGCTCGAGTTCTTCGACGGCACGGTCAACCCGTTCATCGTCGATGTTGTCAGGGTCGAGGCCATAGAACTCATAGCCGCAGAGGATCGAGCCATCCTTGTTGAGGATGGCGTAGTCCGTGAGGTAGGTCATCCATGGAAGGAGCTCTTGTAGGGGCCGCTCTTCTTCCTTCTGCAAGTAAATTGGTTGCAACGGCTCGGCCGTATTTGCCATGACGAATACCTATTGAGACGACCGAACTAGCCCCGCAGGTCCCGGCCAAAGCCCTTCGGCCGTTGCCCCCGCCCAAGAAGCGTCTCGCGTGGCCACGGGTGGTAGCGGTCGGCCATCTTGTCGTAGTTCTTTCGGATCTCCGTTGAGAAGAGATCGTGGCGAAATTGATTCTTGAAGTAGGCTTGCGCGATGAATGCCCCAAGAATCGGAAAGACCGGAGCCCACCAATGCCACTGGTACGCAAGATATGCCCCGGCGCCTGCCGTCCCATAGATCACCGCGGTATGCGCACCGCTGAGGCCGCCCGACATCTTCGGATTGACGATCGCCTGGATAATTGGGCTGGTACGCATGCCTACTTGCTCGTCACGTTAGATCGAGCACTGGGAGTTCAGGCCCAGCTGCGCGATGATCGTGACCGCAATACTTGCGATCACCGTCGGGACGCCGATCTTCACCGTCAGGTCGGCCATGTCGTTCTTGTTCGTGTAGTGCGCGATCGCCCACAACAGGACCGCCGCGACCGCGACAATCGCGACGATCGCTTTCAGGATCTGCGGGATGATGCAAAGTCCCGATACGTTCACCGACCCCTGGGCCATCACCGACTGGCTGGCCAAGAGGACGGTGACGAATACCGCGGCTTGCACCGACGACATCCGGGACACTTTGCTCAGGCCTTTAGCAAAGCGATTCGAGAAGGTACTTTCCATTTTCAACTCCATTGACACGAACGATTTCATTGACACGACGGACGTAGTAGTACTTACCGTCCTCTCCTTGCTTCACCGACCGCGTGACATGCACGCAAACGTGCACGGCACGGGCGATATACCCACGTACTGCTTCAGGCGAAAGACTTGCGTCCGGAGGAAGACTCATTTGATAGAGCATCTCGATCGCGTACAGCATGTCCGTCGCTGAGCTAGCGTGTACCGTGCTCAACGACCCATCATGGCCAGAGTTGAAAGCGCGAATCAGGTCGAACGTCTCGGCACCGCGCGTCTCACCTACGATCAATCTGTCGGGTCGTGCGCGCAGCGTGTGCTGCACGACAAGCTGAGCGGTTACGCCCTTCGTTGCGTTCGTCAGATAGCGAACGTGATGCTTCAGGTTCGGGTGCAGCTCGATTGAGTCTTCGACCGAGATCACCCGCTCGTATGGAGGAATGCGCATACAAAGCGCATTGGCCAGGGTGGTCTTCCCACTCCCCGTTGGGCCGCCGACCATAACGTTCTTCTTTTCGTGCACAAACAACTGCTCCAGGAGCTCCGCCTGGGCATTGGTCAACATTCCCTTCTCGACCAGCTCTCCCAGATTCGGTCGCGCCCCCTCCTCCTGGTGCTTCCGGATGCAAAGCGACGGCCCGCCGTGAGACGCCGGTGAGAGCGCTCCAGCGATTCGGAGGTTTTCGACCGATGCAGAGATGAAGGTCTTCGGTGTGTTCGCTTCAACCGACTCGTCGACAGACTTCGCCAGCGCTCGAATAGCGCTCGTGATATGCACTTCGGCAAGGCCAGCGTCTTCGATATAGATCATTTCGCCGGCGCGCTCTGCGTAGACGATACCGCCGGGGTTCACCATGACCTCGGTCACGGCTGGATCCTCAAACAGGTCTTTTAGCGGCCCAAGATTCTGCTTGAGTACCTGCATCACGTGGGCCTTCGAGGCCATGCTCTCTCCTAGTAGCTCTAGACATCTTTCCGGGGAGATTGTGGTATCTGGAGTCGCCTGAACCCGAACGAAAAGCTTCGTGAAGGTCCCGCTTTTCAGCTTTCACTCTTGTGCGACTTTCCGAGGTGTAATGGAAAATGGCTGCACGCAACCCGGGCGGGTCTGTGCAGCCATTTGTCTGGGCAAGTTCTACTAGAGTCGATCAGTCAGCGGCAGCTTCCGAATTTTCGGCGGTAAGCTCGGACGAGAGTCTGCGGAAAGGCGCGTCGATGAGGCAGTGGCCAACCGGAGCTATCCACCCTGCTCCCCCGGGAGAATGAGGGACGGCCCCGCGAAGCCCTGGAGGGGCAGGGGCGGCCATTCGCAATGGTGAGGTTTTACGGGAGAGGGGCGTTAAGTCCGGCTTTGGAAAGTTCCTACCGTGAACCACGTCATAAGGCCAAGGCCGAGGAACAGCGCAGAAATGATCCAATGCCCCAACGGCCAAGGGCTGAACGGAACGAAGAAGAGCCATCCGATGAATATCGCCGCTGCCGACCCGCTGAGGGTGAAGCTTATCGGGTTATAGAGGCCGAACTCACTTCGTTTGATCGACCGGACAACAAGCCCATCAATCAGGCATGGAACGAATATTGCGGCGAGACCGACGGCATAGAATGGCCAGAACGCCGCCCACCGCCAGATGACTCGGTACATGTATCGCCACACCCTGCTCATGTAGCCATCCATAACTGAGCCCGCCCAAGCATAGCCCTTGTAACCGGATGCTTCGGCCTTTCGGTAGTCGTTGACTGTCAGATGTACGAGTCCGGTGTGAACGAACCACGACTGAAAAACCTCCGTTGCGCTTTCCGTGATTCCGTCCACGTCTGCCCTGCATCCGGCGACAAACTCGAACTCGGAAGGCGCAATCTTGAAGCTATCCTCCTGCATGAAGATCGGGCAGATCAGTAAGGTAAGGATTGGCGCGATGATCCACCAGAAGTAGACCTTTCCAGCAAACGGATTGTCGCGGATCTTCGCCATTTCAGATACCCGTCTTTTTCGCCTGCGCCAGTACGTGCTGTACGACTCGTCGCGCGATCGCTTCCGGCATCAGACGGGATACAAGCAAGACGATGGACTCGTTGCGATCATTCGTAGCGTCTCCCACGGTCTCCTGTCGCACGACGGAGATAGCGGCGTCAGAATTTCTCGTCACGAACGCTTGCAGGGACTCGCGCAAGGGGTCCCACGAAACGATGCCGTCGGCGACACGAGCCTGAACGACGAGATCGAAGACATCTGTCGCCCGGCGAAGGAGAGCCACGAGGTAAGCGACGAAGGCTTCGGCCTCACCCCTCTTTTCGTTCATGCGGAACGCTGATACAGCGTCGATCAGACAGTCGCGCAGGAGCGGGCCGTCCTGTCCCGGCAACGCGCTGCTCAGATGGGCTGCCAGATTGTCAGATGCCGCTTCGAGCAAAGCGTGCTCGAGCCAGATGTCCCGGGCCTTCGGAAAAAGCATCCCGTCGCGCGCCACCTTCGACATTGCGATCGGCACAACCATGGCTGCTGTGATTTCATTCATTCGTCGATTTCTCCTCCGCCGATTCAGCGGCTTATGATTGGCACGCGCCCCTTGTACAGCCAACTTCCCCCAATGAAAGCGAAGTAGTTCATCGGCGGTAGCCGGGTTAGTAAATCCTCGGACACGAGGGCAATGTCCTTCACACTCATGCTTCGCGAACCGGATCCCGAAAAGTCCGTTGGGTGGCTTGTACTGTTTCGCCCCGAGTTGACCGACCTGGATTCCTCACGGAATCCGGTCTGGCCAAACGACTGCGCGACCCACTTGGCGGTTTCGTAGTCTTTCAGACGAAGAGTGATAACGTTGTTGAGGTTTCCAAGTACCTGCATTGCCTTGTCCCTACTCCCCATCCGAGCAATAAAATCGGAAATGGTTTGGGTTGCGATGTAGCACTGCATTCCGGCCCCGCCCCCCTTGTTCAGAATCTGGATCAGCTGGGCATTCAGTGCCTCCGACGCCTCGTCAACGAACAAGTGGACATCGTTCTTTCCCTCGAAGTTGTAGATCGCACCACAAACCGATGCGAGGTCAGCAAGAATGATCGAGCCGATAGCGGATCCGATTGTTGTGTTGGACAGGGAATCTAGACCCACATAGAGCACCGCACCCTCTGCAATGATCTTCCGCGTGTCCATAATGTCGCGCTCGTCGAAGACGTCGGTTGGGTCGGGCGAAAGCATACGGCCGACTTCTTCCGAGCCGAGCATTTCCAAGAGCGGCTCAAGAACCTGAATCATCTTCGAGTAGTGCTCTTTCGAGTGCTTGACCATTGCGCACAGGGCGTCAATCGTCTCGTCAAACGGGATCTCCTGATCCTGGCAAATCCTCGTATAGAGCGATATCCAAGCAAGAATTGCCGACGGATCGTTTTTGTTGGCGTGGCTCTTTGCGTCCTGCTCCCATGTTGAGCTAGCGTGTTCGTGGAACCACTTACGCAAAATCGACTCGAGAAGGTCTTCCACGCCAACTTGAGCCCATCGCTTCACTGAGCGGATCGTCGGATTTCGACCGTCCATCAGTTCGCCGCGGATAATGCCGTACAGCGTCTTCCACGCGAAGGCCTGAAACGATCCGTTTGCGTCGACTTGTTCGGCAATCCGAGAGGCGAGGTCTGAAATGTTGTTCCAGTTCGCAAGAATGCTTAGGCGAATTGACCGCGATGGGTGAGCTGGGTGGAAGTAGTAGAACCTCCGGCCAGTTCGGGCGCACTCGTCTCGCAATCGGTTCTCGATATCCTTGTCGCCTTTTGGATCGACGAAGATGATCGTCTTCCCCATATGGACAAGTTGCGTTAGCAACATTTCGTAGAACTTTGTTTTTCCAGCGCGAGTCGTTCCGGTAACGAGCGTATGACCGGTTAGGGTTTCCATCCCCGCCCCGATCGGATGCTCGTCGGGATTGATCCCATGTATCCACGGTACCCCGATCTTGCTGTCGTCGACGGGCTTCCAACCCGCTGGCTTCATCGATTCGACTATCCGGTTGGGGAGCCAATTAGGAAGTGGTGGGATGTTTGCCTTTCCTCTGCGCAAGAGGTGCTTACTGATTTCTGCTTGCTCTTGATCCCACTCGAATCCGTTCCCGATGTAGAGCTTGCTGGCGCTCGACATCTCTCGGGAGCGTTCCATCAGTTCGTCGACAGTGATCTCCTCGACGCGATATCCACTGAGAGATAGGCGGAAGCGGAAAAGATCAGCGGCCTGGAGCCAACGTTGGCCCGCAAGGAAAAAAAACAGCACACCGAATGCGGCCCATTCAAGCGGCATTGGCCCGAACACCCAACTGATGATCAGTACGGCTCCGCCGGCGCACCAAGCCACCGCAGCTGGGATCTCGTATGCCGGCTTCTGCTTGAAAAAAAAGGTCTTCATCACGGCGTACTCGGAAAAAGAAGTCCGCGCGCAGCTTTTGTCAGGATGGCGCTTCGGCGACTGTCGGAGATCTGGACCAAAAGCTTGTTATCCGCGAGGATCTGGAGGACCTTTGATGACGGCAGACCGTGCTTTGCAAAGATGGTGACCGGTACCACGATCCCGGACTCCGTCTCGTTGCAAGACTTTTTGAGGTGTTCGTAGTCCTCTTGTGCACAGATGGCCTTGAAGATATCGAGGACGATGGGCGGGTACGAAGACACTGATTCGGCAGGCTTCGTCGGCAACGGTTCCGGGGGCGCCTTTTCGATGGCCGCGGCGCTAGCACCCTGCTCGACATTGGCAGTCGGGTTAACAGGTGAGTCGACGGGCGTTGCCGGCGGTGCGTTTGCGGCGTCCGCCGGTTTCGGTACGGCGATTGAGGGAGCCGTTGGCTTTGCCACGAGCTGCTCGCCAAAGCTTTGGATAGTGGCTGGGGTCACGCCATCCGGTGGCGTCGTCTTCTGATACCGGCCGGTCATAGCTCGGGTTTCAAATTCCCTCGCGGTTCGATAGGCCTGGCGGACACAGGTCGTGACGGGAGATTCCCCGGTTGTTGACTCGATTCGATGAATAGCGTCGTGGGCAAGCAAAGCAACTTCTTCAGCGAGGTTCTGCCACGTTCCAATACCCACGACGTCGGCAGCCCATGCGACAGCATTGGACGGGCTGACTTTCAACTCCTCGAGCCGCCATTCAATGGTGAACTTGCTGGTCTGCTGGGCGCGGACCCAGTTGCAGAGTGCCGGCTGCGAGTGAAACGGGGTCCATGTCTTTCCGCCAGCACGGACGATGAGGCGGGAGTGCATGAGCGCTGGAATGCCGGCGAGCGTCGAGTAAAAGACCGCGAACCGGTACTGAGGAACCAGGAGGCGCCGTTGCTCCGCCCCGTGCTTTCCGGTGAAGAACTGCTGGTTCCCAATCTGGAGCGCGTAATAACCGGACATCAGCGCGTATCGAAGGAGCCCGCCGGGCTCAGAGAAGCAGATTTGCTCGAGGGGGCATTCCTGGACGTAGTCCGCGACGGCATCAATCAGGGGCTGCCAATAGTTCTCGAATACCTCCGGCTTCGCCTCAGATGAACTCCGGATTCGGGTAAGAAGGCCAGTCTCTGCTTCGATCCTGCGCAGGAGGTCCGATGAGGGGCGTAGAGAAAAGTCCATGACGGGATGGTATGAATCTGCCCGGCGGGACCTGACCGAAATGGCCAATGGATACGGTTAGTTTTTGTTCTTGCGGCGGCGACGTCAGTACGGTGGGAGCTCCTTGGTTGGCGGAGACTGTGAAAGTCGGTGTTTGGACGACCTTGTTTTTGCGGAGGTTTCTCATTCGTTCGTCACAGGTTTTCGGGTGGCTTCGTTTGAGCCGAGAATGGGATGGAGCGATGGGAGGGGGTTGCCGGAGGCGAACGCACCGTATCAGGGGTGCTTCGAGTGAGCGGTGCGATTGTGTGCCGAAGAATGCGGGTTTTCGGGTTCGCCGGGGAGCGGGTCCGTTCCGGGGGCGTGTTTTTTCTGTGTGAAGACATCTCTCAGTAACAACAACGCTGTTGTTGTTAACTTTCGTATACACCTATAAACCGTTTACGGATCCCGGAGCCTTATGTAGCAAGGCTTTCCGAGCGATTGGGTCAGGGTTTATGGGGTCATAGGTAAGGGTTAACGGGGCCTTTCGCTGAAATAGGTCATGGTCTATGGGAAAAGTCAGGGTCTATGGGAATTAATCCACAGGTTTGACTTCCGGGCGTAACGTCTTGTTGCGTAACGAGATTTTCCGCTGTTCCAGAGGGGAGGTCGTACTTTGCGGGGGCCGAGGTCAGTGTTTATGGGGGGCGGGCAAGGCTCCCCGACGTCAAGTTCGGGGGCTCTGATTCGGCATAAATTGCTCATTGAGTGAGCGCCCACTAGCGTATAAGCCGGATTTTTGCTACTCCGCAGGTCGAATATCCCCCGAAAACCATGACTTTTCTCCCGCCCTCTGCCCCTTGGGCACCGAAAGGTCAGGATATGTGGGGGCGCAGTACCTCGTGCAGCCTTGGATACTGTCATCACCGGCATTAGACGAGATCGATAGGTCATGGTTTGTGGGCGAGCTCGCCCGGAGATCGGCTCTGGACAAGGCTGGAGGCCAGTTTTCCGGGACATTTTTAGTGTGCAGGTGGGGTTTGGGCAGCAAGCGGGCGGCGGGAATGGCCAAAGGTCATGGTTTATGGGGTGGGCGCCGTAGGAGTGGCCCATTCCCGGCTCAAAGGTCGTTGTTTACGGGGGGGAGTGCCGAATCCATGCCCACAAAACCCGACCTTTCGTTGTTGACATGCTGGAATTGGATGGCCGGTTCTCGCTTTCAAAGGTCATTGTTTGTGGGGCGTTCTGGGGAGGCAAGCCGACATTTCTGTTACGTCCGGGACGGCGTCAGTGCCCTACTTCATTGATCCTGCTCCCGCTTTCGTGAGGAAGTAAGGTCATGGTTTATGGGGGTATGTTGTGAGCGGTTGGCCCATAGGTCATGGTTTGTGGGGGCGATCGACTGAATGAGTTGCGAGAGGTCGTTCTTTGTGGGGGCCAGTCGTGTTCTCAAGGTTCTGCTTGGGGCTGGGTTGGGCGATGCGAAAGCCTCCCCGTAAAACCTGACCTTTCAGCCCCATGGTGGAAATGAAGCTTCGTTCGTGCAAGTTTGGAAGGTCAGGGTTTGTGGGTCTGGATGTGGCCAAAAAGCCAAAGGTCAGGGTTTGGTTCAGCGCCTACATGACGTTTGGCTTTAGAATCTCGGCAACGAATGGAGATCATTGTGTCCTCGAAGAACTCACATCCACTAGCTCCAATCCCAAGCGAACTCCGCAAGCACGTTGCTGCGATTCATACGAGCGGGCAGCTCTCTTTCCTCGAGCGGAAGATGTTCAACGTGTTCCTTGCGAACGCGTTCGATACGTTGCTAAGCCAACGGCGCCACGTGATACCGGTGAATATCCTGGCCGATATGATCGGGTTCAATTCGAAGAACGTTGGTGACCTGAAGGACGCGCTGACGGGCATCATGAAGAAGGTGTTGGAGTACGACCTCCTCGCTGAAACTGGCGACTGGGAAGCGGCTCCGCTACTTGCCTATGCCGCGATCAAGTCAGGTCAATGCCACTACGAATTCAGTAGTTTCCTTGCGGAAAAGCTTGCGGATCCAGAGATCTACACGACGATCAACCTTCATCTGCAAAGAAAGGTTTCGGGTGCATACGCGTTGGCTCTTTACGAGAACTGTGTTCGGTTCCGCTCGGTGGGCTCAACAGGGTGGATCTCCGTGCAGAAGTGGCGAATGCTCTTGGGCGCTGATGCCAGCACGTATGATGAGTTCAAGCACTTCAATGACCAGGTGATCAAGAAGTCCATTATCGACGTCAACAAAAATATGGACATCCAACTTACGGCGGAGTACCGCCGCGAGAACCGACGGGTCGTTGAAATCAAGTTTTTGATCGAGGAGAAGGGCGGCGGAGCTCGAGGAGGAGTGAGTAACGACGCTGAGCTTGAGCGGATCAAGTCGACAGAGGCGTTCCGAAAATTGACCGCGTTGGGTGTTGGACAGTCTCTCGCGGCCACGTGGATTCAGCAGGATCCTGAGCGTGCGTTGGCGGCTGCGAATTACACCGACAAGAAGGTGTCACAAAAGCTTATCAAGTCGAGCCCAGCAGGTTACGTTCGGAAAGTGTTCCTTGGGGATGCTGAGATTCCTTTGCCACAAGAGAATGCCTCTCCGGCTGCGGCGGGCCACGCTGCCTCGTCCTCCGGTGATGAGGAGCGGCTCAATGAAGTTCGCGCTAAGTTGGCCGCGCTCAGCGATGCCGAAAGGGCATCTTACGTTGTGGAGTATGCGAGAGAGGGGGGAGCGGTCACCTCTTATAACCCTGATACGGGTAAATTCCGAATCCTGGCCGAGCGCACCGGGTTTACTGCTTGGTTGTCGAAAAAATTCTCGCAACGGTAAGAGAAGACCTTGATGCTCGTTTTGGCCGAGCAGACCTCTGGTGACCCTAAGATTTCGCTACGCCGGCTGTCAAGCTCCAAATACAGCAATGGTCGCCGCGCGATCGTCGGATAGCCAACTCTATAAGTTGGGTCGCTTTTTTAACACCGATTGAATCTGTTGAGGGCTGGGTAGCGCCTTACCCGCCCAGTTTCTTTTCGTCCCCTTCCGGCTCTTTCCGCCCTCCCCTGCCCTCCTCGCCTTTCCGCGCTCCCCTTGCCGTCCATACTTTGTTCGAACAAACTCTTGGCCGGTCTCGAGGCCCGCCATTTCCGTGCTTCCGCGAAAACAGTGCGCTGCAATGACTGTCTCGACATCGCCCTTCGCCGAAGTTAGCTGGGGCGGTCAAATTTGTTTGAACAAACTTGGCCAAGGATCGTCGATCAGGCAGTCGCTTCGAAGAGATCGTCGAGTGTGCTGTTTGGAATGAGAATGGCGTCCTGGGATCTTTGCTTGAACAAACTCGCCGAACGCGGGTGTTAGATCTGTCGTTGCTTACCGTTGTGAGTATTCAATTAGGTGATTGAGGCGAGCCCATGGCCGAACATCCACTTTCGGATTTCGACTGCGTCATAAGCTCTAGAGATCTCCTGAATCGAACGAAGTTTGTTCGAGCAAACCGCGCTCGATTGATGTGACCCTTTTAATGAAGGAGGCGAGGGCGGGCGGGCGTTGCCGGATCCGTCGTGTTTCCCAATGGCAGAGGAAGGGGCTCGTGCCGTCTAGGGGCTGTTTGTTTGAACAAAGGAAGGCCCCGGCGGACACTCTCGGGGGAATTTTGCGCTCGCTTATTGGTAGGGCGGAGGGTAGATCGCACCAGGAGCCCAAGGGGACGGCGGCGGATCGGTCGCCCTCCCCCTAGGCTTCTGCCGGAGTTTGTTCAAGCAAACTCGAGCGCAAAGGCGCCTTGAACGAATCTTCCGAGGGGGCGGTTGTCAGTGGGCGGAGTAGCGGGCTGCCATGACGCCCCATTCGAGCCCGGACTGGGCACCCTTGGTGGGGATCGACGGTAGCGGGATGAAGAGTTTGTTCAAGCAAAGTCCCCTTCCGCGCCGGAGCGCGAAAAAGATCCAGATAGGCTTGCAACTCGCCGGGTTGAAACCTATTATCTTATCCAATTCGTCGAATTGGGTTTTCAACTTAGAGGTTGCGGTGGCTTCGCGCCTGGAGGCGGCGCCTAAGTTCGGCATTGAGTTTGTTCAAGCAAACTTTCCCATCAGTGTTTCAGCGAGGAACGGATGAGTTCTATTGATGCGAATGGCTCGGAAGCCAAAGTGATCTTTGTGACAAATCAGAAGGGGGGGAGCGGGAAGACGATGACGGCGATGAACATCGCTGCCGGCCTCGACCAACTTGGCGCCCGCGTCATGGTCATTGACATCGACCCGCAGAATACGATCGTTAGTTGGTTTAACAACGGGGACGAAATTCCGTTTCCGTACAGCAACCTCGCTGCGGCAACTGACAAAGCGCCGGCAGAGATCAAGAAGCTCATGGCGGCGTACGACTTCATCATCATCGACGGGCGCCCGCAGGTCGACGTGAGAGTGACCCAGATGTTGATCATCTGCGATCTTGTCGTAATCCCGCTGCGTCCAAACACGATGGACTTTGGTGCAACCGAAGTGCTGATCAATCAAATCCGCAGGGTTCAGCAAGACGACCACCCGGATATCAAATTCTCGTACCTCCTGAACCAAGTGGCGGACGAGCGACGAATGCTCTACACCCTTTGCCACGACGCGATTGTGGAAAAGGGCTACCCGTTGTTCAAGACGAACATTCGTATGCGGGAGTGCTATCCCCAAGCTTTTGCAATTGGTGCTACGGCGTTCGCGAAGGTCCGATCGTTCCGGCCTGCAGCAAAGGAAGTGGCGGAGCTTACCGCTGAAGTCGTGGAACTGCTTGGTGTCGGCGATCAGTTCCGTGCGCAGAAGAAGGCAAAGGCCTGACGAGGAGGAAAGATGTCGAAAAACCCGCTTGCTGCGAAGATGAAAGAGTCAATGAACCGGAGCGCGCAGACTCCTGGGCCTGAGTCGGTGAGTGCCATCGAGGCACCGCTTGCGCTCCGCGATCGATTCGCCAGGGCCGAGGATCTTGCAGCGTCACCGACACCGCGGCCGGCGCTGTCGGGGCGCGATGAACTCGGGCCCATCCAAATGCCGGACGATACAGAGTGGAGTGTCGAGTACCAGCGCTGGTGCATTGAAAACCGCTACACCCCGGGCGCAACGATCGAGGTGAATCTCAGTCAGATAAAGCCTTCGCCGTTCAACCCCCGGCACTTCTATTTGCCCCGACGTCTCGAAGACCTTGTAGCAAGCATCGCTGAGAACGGCCAGCAGCAGCCAATTCACGTGGTTCCCGACTATGAGAATCCGGGCCAATTCTTTCTTCACGATGGTGGGCGCCGCGAGCGAGCACTACGCACACTGCGCCACGCAAAAGCAAAGGCGATAGTTGTCGATGTGCCGGTTGGAATCCAAAGCTACAAGCTTGGTTACGAACTCAACACGCGCCGCGAGAACCAATCGCCATTCGACAATGCGGTGAAGTGGACATATCTGCTGGAAAACAAGCATTTTTCCAGCCAGAAAGAGCTTGCGGAGACCCTTGGGCAAGACGAGTCCATCGTTTCGCAGACCCTCGCGATCGGCAAGCTTCCCGAAGACGTTATGCGAGAGATGCTGGAAAACCAAGAGCGGTTTCCGGTGCGGATAGCGTACGAGGTTTCGAAGTTCTACCAAGATGTCGACGGTGACGTAGAAACCACCCTGAGTCTTATCGAGCTAATCGTGCGGCGGGAAATGTCGGTGCGGAAAGTGGTCGAGTACCGTTCCGCGTATAAGACTTCACGCCGCGAGGGCGGCGCAGCGGCGGCGACCCGGCGAGCCCGTCAACGGCCAGGTCCGACTCCCCCGCAATTGAATGGGCACGCAGTGCATGGGGCCTTCGCTGGTGCAGAGGGGGGGGTGACAGGGAATGCGACGTCGTCGGGTGAGGAGTTTGTCTGGCCCGGCGGGAAAATTCGGGCGGTCCTGAGTGAGCACGTGGGAGGTCTCGTGGTCGATGTTCAGGGCGAAAGTGGTGAAGAATTGGAGGGCCTTGTTCAGGCCGTACGCCACCTTATGCAGACAATGAGCCGTCAACGATAAGCGCCCTCAATGTTGCTCTCCAGCGGAAACTGCAGAAAACCAAAATGGCACAACTGGATCTGAAATTACCGACTGACCGACGTGCATCGAGTAGCAGGTTGATCAGCATATGTCTCGGAGTCGCTGCGACGGTTACCTCGCTTTTCATCACGGCTATTGCCGGTGCGGAGCGAGGCTCGACGACCGCCGAAAAGGGAGTCTGGGTGGCAACAGGCGTCGTAATCCTTCTCGCGGCGCACTTATTGCCGGCCCTGAGCAAGGGGGCTGGCGTTGCGGTCAAGTGCGCGGTCTTGCCGATCTGGCTCGGTGCTTTGCTTGCCACAGGCTATACCCACGCAACCTTCTTTCTGAACGCGCAGGGGAGGGTGGGCGAGCAACGGGCTTTCGCGGTTGCGCAAACGAGCGCTGGGGCGTCGCTCCCGAATGTCCCCGTAACACGCAGTAGGACTCAAATTGCGACGGACGTTGCGGCTACGCGGCGCTGGTTGGCGCTCCTTGATGCCCGGCGGTGTACTACGGATTGTGGGGCCGCGAGTGCACGCCGCACTGCTCTTGCAGCTCGTCTTGAGGCGCTCAAGATTGAAGACGGGGAGGCCATCCGAGCTGAGAGGGCATTAGATGCTCGCGCGGCCGCTGTAGACCGGCACCAGAGGGCACAGGACGAGGCTCGACAAGATCCATTTGTAGCGAAATTGGCATCGGCTGTTCGGCTTGGGGCGGACCAGGTAAGCCTGGTCGTTGCCATCCTACTTGGTTGGCTCGTCGACGCGGTTGCGGTGATCTCATGGGCGTCGGTGGCGAGATCGCAGCGTCATGGCGATGCCCGGCAGTATAGCCAGGGGCGGACTCTCGACGCGGTTCCGCGCCGGGCGGTGGAACTCCCGTCGCGGCCGGAGGTGATTGTAAGAGCGGCCGCGAACGAGCCGCTGCTGTCTGGTCGCGGCGCCGCGATGGCCAGTCGAGCAGTGGACGAGATCACAGAGCCTGCTGCGGTCTCCGCCATCGATGAGTTGCAGGGTGAGGCTGCCGTGGATCTTGCTGATCTTGCTGAGGCGATTCGTGCGGGTCAGACCAAGGCGACGCTGCCGGCGATCCGCGCATTTCTCGGCTGCGCTGACGGTGCGGCGATGGCGCTTCGCCGGCGCTTGGCCGAGGAGCACCCGGATTTGTTCCGGCCGAATGCAAGAGCCGGCTGACGGCGGCAGTTAATATACGGACAGCTGCTTACTAACCCCAAGTACGCGCCCGGTGGGCGCGCACTTGCCGCCAAGACGTCGGGGCGAGGGTACACCAACCTTGGTGCCGTGAAACAATCGCCAAAAAATAATTCTTGCAGCCGAGCCCGTCGTGGCGCCGTTTTCCGACGAAAATCGGACTTTATAGGCTGATTGTTTCACGGGCTTGCGTAGATTATTTGGCGCCCGGAAGCCAATTTTTCGCCTGCCTCACGCCTTGGTGCGGATATTTCTAGATCTGTATTGTTTGATACGTATTTTGTAGTTTTGATTTTTTTTGCGCGGAGGGGGTGAAACCTTCGCCGTCAATGTCGTATAGGAGGGCATGGACTCTCAATCGACACCTCCTTCCATTTGCACAACCCGTAAGCGACTAGACGCCGCTCGTCGTGTCCTCTTTGTGGCTGCGGGCTATCTAGGTCTCCCCGCGAGTTGCGTCCCCGTCGCTCCAATGGCGAGATTCGTCGATCCAGCCACCGAGATCGGTGCTGACGATGACTTTTCCGTGACCTCGCGCCACGGCAGCACTACTGAGGGAAGGGATCCGCCGACCTTCTGTTCGCCCGTTCCCTCAACTGGTCCCGATACCGGATTTGTACCTCAGTGGTGATCGCATGAAGCCCTTCGACTTCAAAGTAACGTTGCGCAGTGCGTTGAGGCTGGTCTTGCTGCGAATGCTGCGCGTTCGAGTTATCTATCAAAGGAAGACCTCGGAAGTACTGAACTCGGGTAGGGCGTGCATCCTCGTCTGCAATCACGTGTCGATGCTAGACGGGGTGATCATCGCACTCGCGTCGCCGGTCCGACTCAGCTTTGCCGTAGACACCGAGTATTCGCGCGGAACCGGGCCGGGAACGTGGGTGATTCGGACTGTCTCTTGGCTAGGGTACGGGAAAATCATCCCTGTCGATTCGACGGCGCCGTTCGGCATGCGGTGCTTACTCACGGAATTGAAGCGCGGCGGTCAGGTGATGGTTTTTCCGGAAGGCCGGATTTCGGATACTGGCCGGCGTGGTGTAGATCAGCCTGGCGTGAGGTGGCTTGCTGATCGCTCAGGAGTCGCGGTGACTGAGTTGGAGATTTGTGGTGCGGAGGATAGCCGCCTCTTTGCAAAGAACGGCTCATCTCTCTGGCCAAGGATCCGTCTTTTTTTCTAAACTGCGTGTCCGGGCTTCTGTGAACCCGTGAATTCTCAATCGACTTAGGTGCCTATGACCACGCAAACATATAAAGGCCTGAAGGCGCAAATTCATGCGCTCGAAAAGCAGGCCGAGGAACTTCGACAGGCAGAACTCCAGACTGTGATCGCTGAGATCCGCGAGAAAGTCCACGAGTACCAGCTGACTCCTGAAGACATCTTCGGCGGCCGGCGCAAGAAGCCAAAAGCAAAAGTCACACTCCCGCCGAAGTATCGAAATCCGAAAACAGGCCAGGAATGGTCGGGACGTGGGCGCGCTCCCCTATGGCTTGCAAACGTGAGGAACCGGGATAAATTCCTTATTGGGTGACTAATGCATTGCGCGGGGTTGGCGCGGTCAGCATGCATCCGCGTTTGTATTCCGCCTGCGCTCAATCTTTCAAGGATGATCATGTTCAAGTACTTTGCTGCAGTCCTCTTCGCGTTGACGCTTGCGGCTTGCGGCGACCGTGCCGCCTCGAGCGATCCGCTTGTCGGCTCCTGGGGTGTTAAGGACGGCGACGTCGTTAAGCCGTTCTTCAAGGTGGAAAAGAATGGCGAGCATTACACCATTTCCGAGTACAAGGATGGCAAGTGGCAGCCTGAGAATGAGCAGGTGGCTGCGATGACTCCGGCGGACTTGGAAAAGGTGTCGGGTCGTAAGGAGTCTGGCGACGTGGTGGGCGTCCAAGGCAACTCGTTCGCTTTCTTCCGGGTGCCGGTTGGTTGGTCCGTCCCAGGCTTTGCTTCGAAAACTGGCTACGTTCTGTTTGTGCCGATCAAACTCGTGGATATGCAGCGAGTTGCATCTTAATGCGTGCGGCGCCAAGAGCTTGATTCATGGCGCCGTTCGTCCATGCTCCTCAAGGACGCCGGGCACGCTCATCTCTCTTTTCGACCACGCGCGGTCGCGGTACCCAGGCGAGACCTCAATCATCCATTCAATTTCACATGAGACATCCGTACATCCAGGCGGCCGGAAGGCTTGAGGTGAAAGCTCGGCACGTCGCTGCTGTCCTCACTGTCATCGTCGTCGGCTTGGCTATTGCATGGACCTGCTCCCGCGAACTCTCCCGCCAATTTATGGCTGCTGAACGGAGCCCGAACATTGTTATCCCACCCGGGTACAAGGTGCAGATCGATGGCCGAGCGGTGGTGGTCTCTGGACACGACCGCTGCCCAACGGATTCGAACCCTTCAGTCAATTTCTGGATTGGCGGACGTCCGGATGGTGACCTGCGGCCGACAACCGGATGTGTTGTTGTCGCGCCGAGCTCAGACAG